>JACOVS010000025.1 GCA_016177205.1 Candidatus Aenigmatarchaeota archaeon | reverse complement strand
TTCGCAATTCCGGCTTACTCCTCTTTCGTAGCCTTCGGCAGCTTTGTTTCGGAAGGACGCGTTAATTTTGACAGCGTGATGAGTGGCGCCTGGCATGTTGCTTTGGTGGCGCCATTCGCCGGCCCGACATACGGTTGGTATAACGATTGGATGCGATCGCTTTTCGGCATAAAATCTGCTGCCGAAGGCGCTTATGAGAAATAGTTATCTCGAGACTCCTTCTTTCCGCGCAAGCCACTAGACTTCAGGAAAACTCAATCTGCAAGATAGCATCTATCCCCGAGCCGGACGCGCTCAGCGACTTTCATGCCTATTGCGTCGCCGGCGTGCGCTTCCTTCACGTTCTCGTGGTTCAGCTGCATGCTGTCTACCGTCTGCTCGAAGTTCGTTGTTGTCCCTTCTATCGAGATTTTGTCGCCTTCCCTCAGCGTGCCTTCCAGCTCGATTACCGCCACCCCTATGTTGCCGTAGTAGTGCGTTATTTTGCCGATCGGCTTTTTCATGATTAATCATTAGCCTGGAATGCTTAAAAACGAAAACCTAACCAGCCGGCCAATCAGCCGGGCTTCCCGTCATATCAGCCCGGCCCCTTTTATCACGGCCAGCGCAAATGCCGTGAAGAGGATGTTTATGACGGACGTGTAGTCCATGCCGCCGCCCATCGCGATGCGGATGCCGTTCATCAGGGCGTGCTTGAAAATGACGGCAATAATGATTGCTGTGAAAAATGGCATGGACGCGGCAAGGGCGCCGGCCATGCCAGCGGCGATGCCCATTGCAGCGAAATCAACGCTGGGTATGCGCGGGCTGAATGCGCGGAACACTGCTGCGTTGATGAGCGACGCAAGAACCGGGATGCCGATTATTGAAAAGATAAAGCCCCCTGCCGGGCCGAACGAAAGGCCGCTGATAATCGCCGCCAGCGTCAGGAGTTCGAAGCCGATGCTCTCTGCAAAAGCAGCGCGCGCCAGCACAAGAATGTCAAGCCAGACAAGAATATAGACAAGCGCGGCCAGCGGGTTGAACAGCAAAGCCGTTAGTGCGACGCCGACAAGCAGCGTTATGCCGTATGAAGTTGCGGCCACGTCTTACACCGGCCGTTTGGTTGGCTTCACATGCGAGCCGCAGAACTTGCAGCTGGGCTTCTTGCCGATGTCATACATTTCAGTCCTGCCGCATCGCTCGCAATAGCAGGCTTTTTGGATGAAGCGTTTAAGGAATGCCATACGTCATACCTGTCTAAGAAATCTTATAAATTGAGTTTTGTAAGTTTAGAAATCAGTTATAACATTTTCTGTTTTAAGAACTTTTTCCTTATAGGACTCTTATGCTGAATCCGAAGAAGCAGAAAGCGATTATTGCGGCGCATATGAAAGCGAAGGCGATGGACAAGCCATACATGCGCCTGTGTGTCGATGTCGCCGAGCCTCACCCTTTTTCTTACGAAGAGGTTAGGAGAGTCGCGTTTCTCAACGGCAACGGGCTTGCTTCGATGATCGGGCCATATGAGGACGCAATCAGGCCTTATATCGAGAGGCATTTCGACCGGCTTGGATATCCTTATACTCTGCTGGAAGTGGACGGAGTCAAGAGCAGCGGAAGAACGAATGTTGCTCTCTGGATGACAAAACCGGATGTCGAAGCCGTCATTCCGAGGGATTATGGCCGTGCGATCGCTGACGTTTCGATAATTGAGGTGTTCAGGAAAGTGGACAGCTGGGACGAAGTCGCCAGAAAGGCCGTTCGATCGGAAGAAATTGGTCCGGCCATGGAATTTTCAAGATCTTTGGGAAGGGAAGATCCTCTGCTTTTTGAGGTAGTTTACTTGTTCGGGGGCGAAGACCAGTTCAGGGGAAAGGCTTCCAGACTGCAAAGCACGCCGGAGCCATTTTTAGCCTATCCGCCGACAGTCTGGCACTTTTATGGCGGACAGCCAGCTCCTGAGTGGGTTTTGGAAATCAATAAGAAATTAAGGGTCAATCCTGGGGGATTCTCGGATACGATTTTCCGGTTCATGAAAGAAACAGAATAGATATTCGCACGCTTTTCTGTTGTCAAACTCTCGAATAATGTGTCCATCGCAATGCACATAAAAGTCAGTTTTATGGGACATCAAGATGTTCATGTTTCTGGAGAAACCAGTGAAAGTGCAGGAAGGAATTTCACTTGGGCGCGTTCTCCTT
>JACOVS010000023.1 GCA_016177205.1 Candidatus Aenigmatarchaeota archaeon | reverse complement strand
TATGCATAGCATACGTCGGTTTTCCATGCTTGCGGGCCTTATAAGACCGTCGCTCTACCAAGCTGAGCTACAGGCCCACGTCATTAATGATATTGGTTACAACCTTAAAAACACGCCGTTTCATTGTAAATGTATGAAACAGAATATAATCGATTCTGCAGAAGAGGAGTTTGAAAGCGCGGACTATCGCGTTGCTGCGTCGAAGGGCTTGTTCGACATGGTAGCTGCGGGTAGAAATTCCGTTGTTGTGAAGGTTATTTCCAACATCGACTCTGCGACTAGAAGCGAGGCTATCCGCCTGTCTGCGGCGGCGTCTTCGCTGGACGCGATGCCTATTTTCATTGGTGCGAAAACCAGGAAGGGCGTTATTGAGGATTCTGTTTATCACAGGTTTGGCGTACCCGCGGTTTCGTTGGCCGGATTGCAGGAAATTCTTTGCAACAGGGCGTTAAATTACGTGGAGAAGGGCGGGCGTGTTGTTTATGTCGACGGGGGAAAAATGAGGCGGCGGCGCGAATTTTTGGGGTTGTCGTTAGGCAACGTTTCAAGGAGCGTCGGCGTTTCACGTAAATCGATAACCGAATACGAGAAAGGCGGGCGGGCCCGGCCGGAAATTGCGGAACGCATAGAAAACATCCTTGGAATACCCGTAACTACGAATAAATTTCGTTCAGAAAACTCCGACGACAAGCATGAAAGGCTTTACGGCCTGGAGGCGTTTGTTGACAGGAAATTAAAAAAGCTTGGCTTTGACACCACATCCATATCAGGGTCTGTTTTTAATATTGCGGCGCGGCACGACGACGTGATACTGGCAAATGTTTCGGAAAGCGGGAGAAATTTCCGCAGAAACGCTGTCATGCTCCACGACATTTCAGAAGTGACCGGCAAGCGGGCTGTTCTTGTTTCTAACAGGTTTTCAAAAAACAGCTCCGGGGGCGTGCCTGTAGTAACCAGGGAAGAATTAAACGCAGTTGACGGCATCGAGGATTTCGAGGAGATAGTCGAGGAAAGGACGGAATTTTGACGGACCGATAATCGGACAATACCTCCAAACGATAACTATTTATATACGCGCTTTTACATAGATTTTGTTGGATTGTTTTGGAGGTATGATTTGGTATGGTTAATGCAACGATGGCTCAGATTGGCGGGCAGCCGGTTTTAATATTGCCCGAAGGGGCTTTGCGCTCGACTGGAAAAGACGCGCAAAGAAACAACATTGCGGCAGCGAAGGCTGTCGGTGATGCTAGACTAACTACGTTGGGCCCGCGCGGGATGGACAAGATGCTCGTTGACTCGTTGGGCGATGTTGTCATCAGTAACGACGGCGCGACCATTCTAAGCGAGATGGAGATCGAGCATCCTGCGGCGAAGATGATGGTTGAGATTTCAAAGACGCAGGACGAGGAAGTCGGCGACGGCACTACAACGGTTGTTGTCTTGGCAGGCACAATGCTGAAGAAAGCCGAAGAACTTTTGGACCAGGAGGTTCATCCGACGGTCATAACAAAAGGCTTCCGCGTTGCGAAGGAGAAGGCTCTTGAGACCGTAAGGAATGTTTCAAAATCAATTTCTATCAACGACGAGGAAAAGCTGGCGCAGATAGCTGCGACCGCGATGAGCAGCAAGGGCGTCGGCGAGAGTCCGGAAAGGCTTGCCCGCGTTGTTGTGCAGGCTGTAAAAGAAATTTCCGAAACCGCGGACGGCAAGACCGTGATTGACGTGGAAAACGTAAAGCTGGAAAAAAGGCAGGGCGGCAGCATAGGCGACACGGAACTCATCAGGGGCATTGCGATAGACAAAGAGGTGGTCCACCCGTCAATGCCGAAAAAGGCCGAAGGTGCGAAGATAGCGCTGTTAGACGCTGCCCTTGAGGTCAAGGAACTTGAAACCGATGCCGAGATTAGGATCACATCGCCGGAACAGATGCAGTCATTTTTGGCTGAAGAAGAGCGCATGCTCAAAGACATGGTCGAAAAAATCTCAGCGACAGGGGCGAATGTTGTGTTCTCGCAGAAAGGCATTGACGACGCTGCGCAGCATTACATGGCAAAGAAAGGGATAATGGCAGCGAGACGGGTTAAGAAATCCGACATGGACAAACTTGCGCGAGCAACAGGCGCGAAAGTCACTTCGAGCATAAACGACCTTAGCTCCGCGGACCTGGGTTTTGCCGGACTGGTCGAGGAAAAGAAAGTTTCAGGGGAGCAGATGGTCTTTGTACAAAAATGCAAGGACCCGAAAGCTGTTACGATCCTGATACGCGGCGGGTCTGAACACATTGTTGACGAGGTTGAGCGCGCTGTTAACGACGCCATCAAGGGCGTCGCGGCAGCTGTTGAGATGGGCAAATACGTTGCCGGCGGCGGGGCTCCCGAGGCGGAAATCGCAAGACAGCTGAGAAAATTCGCTGAAAGCTTCCCCGGGCGCGAGCAGTTGGCAATAAACGCGTTTGCGGATGCGATGGAAATCATCCCGCGCACGCTTGCCGAAAACGCAGGCCTGGACACAATCGACATGCTTGTTAAATTGCGTGCAGAACACGACGCGGGAAACATTAATGCCGGCGTGGATGTTTTGAACGGAAGGATAAGCGACATGGAAAAGCTGAATGTCATTGACCCGCTGAAAACGAAGATACAGGCCATAAGCTCTGCGTCGGAGGCGGCTGAAATGATATTGAGAATAGACGACGTGATCTCGGCCAGCAAGTTGAACAAGGGCGGCATGCCGCCCGGCGGCATGCCTGACATGGGCGGCGGGGAAATGTGATGCAACAGCAAGTCACAATACGAATTAGACCTCCCGGGAAAGGGGTTTTGACCAGTTCACAAAACGGCGGAATAGACCCAGAGTGTGGAATTCCAAAATTGGACAAGCAACTTACCGGTGTTTACCTGATCGATATAGAAAATAAAGACGGCGAAGCTGTAGCGTCTTTCTTTTTTAACTCTTCCAGAGGGAGTCTCCAACGGTTTTCTAGCCACCTTTAAAGTATTTATTGATAGAAATCAAAATCTACTTTAATGGCCGGCACATCCGATTCTGAAGAGTATGAAATCATAGCCATGACCCCGATCAGGCGATTGGAAAGGCGGCTGGACCAGATTGAGGGCGGGACTTCTGCGAAGGAAATAAACAAGCTTGTCGACGAAATGATAGAACTGATCAAGGCGAACCAGCAAATAGTTGACGACCTGGTCAGGGCGAACCTTGACCTGCGGAACGAAATTTCAAGAATACCCTCAAAGATAGACGAATTGCTCGGGACGCTGAACGAGTTTGTTTCGCTGCTCAAAGCCGCGTCGCAGGAAGAGGTTTCCGGAACTTCCTCGGAAACTATGAGGCCCATAGCCGAGGGGATCGGCCAACTGGTTGAATATGGCAAAAAAACCGTTGAGTCGAACCAGGCAATCATAGGCTCCCTGGACGAGATCGACAAGCGGTTGAAAAGGCTCTACGTTGTTCCTCCAAGGCCAACGATCGGTACTACAACGAGCACGCCTTTAATAAGAAGATAAAATATTTATTAAAAAGGGTTTTTATGGCTAAAACGGCGCTAAAAGAAAATGTTTTTGTCGACGTTTTTGTTGTTGTTATTGCCGCGATCCTGGTAATCACCAGCTACCTCGTGATGGTCCTGATGACCACGATGCAGCAGGACAATGTGACAAAAGGCATACTGCTGCTTGCGCTGCTGGCCATAGTTTCGAGCATGATACAGCTGGCATCGTTGGCGATGCTGGGAAAGATCAGGCACAGCCTGAAGGGTGACAAAAAATGAAGGGGATAACGCCTGTAATAGCGCTGGTAATGTTGATGTTGATAACCGTGGGCATGGTCGGCATTGCCTACGCGTGGTTTTCCGGTTTACTGACAACTCAAACAGAGAAGGGCATTTCGGTACCGCCCGGAGGCGCGTACTGCGCGGGTGGAAAAGTCAGTATTCTGATACAAAACAACGGGGCGACGAGCAACTTGCTTGATTCGGATGTTATCATAGCGCACGTTGACGGGACGGAAGCTACGAAGCAGGCGATTAACCTTGCCCCGGGCGCTGGCGGATTGATCGTCAAGGACTGGACTTGCGGCGGGACATGCTCTTCCGGTTCTCACACAGTCCGGGTTGGGACGCGCACCAGCGTTGTTGAATCAACCGCTTTCTGCAAGTAAGGTGTGATAATGGTAAAGCCGCACGAGAGACGGACATTAACAAACGTTTTTGTAACCGTTATCGGCGTTTTGCTTGTTGTGGGCGGCTACCTGCTTATCGGGGTAATGAGCATACTTCCGCAGGGCGACAATGTCACAAAGGCGCTTGTCATGCTGGCAGTGCTTGTGATAATATCCAGCATAACACAACTGGCAACGTTCTCGATCATTTCTTCGGAAAGGGGCGACAGAAAATGAAGGGGATAACGCCTGTAATAGCGCTGGTAATGTTGATGTTGATAACCGTGGGCATCGTAGGGCTCGCTTACGCCTGGTTTTCCGGCCTCGCTTCGACGCAGACCGAGAAAGGCGTTTCCATACCGCCCGGAGGCGCGATATGTTACAAGATCGGGGGCAACAATTACGTGAGTGTTGTGGTGCAGAACAACGGGGCGACGAGCAACTTGCTCCCGTCCGACTTTATCGTGGCAACAGTGAACAGCCTTGACTGCACAACCCCGACCAACTTTATAAACCAGTATTTCCCGTCTGCCGGGATAGCCCCGGGCGCCGGAGCCACGCTCTTCGCCGGAAGAGGAAGCGCGGCCAATTGCGCCAACGGCTCCGCGTTCGCCGCAGGCACGTACGCGCTCGTAATCGGGACACGAACTAACATTGCGCAGACGCAGGTAACTTGCAGATAAGCCTTCTCTTTTGGAAAAAGAGCATCCTTAAGGGAAGAGAAAACTCAGGGAAAGGAAACTTTTTGGCGGGTAGTATTTAATTTAACCTGCAGACTAATACTATCTTAGTGATTCTTTGAAAGGACAGGCTGAGGTTGTCACGTTTGTCATGCTGGGCGCTGTAGTTGTCAGCTTGGTGGGCGCTGCGTACATGTGGGGCGCGCCCCTAACCGAAAAGCGCAGCTCGCTGGCAGAGTCGGAAAGCACCAGGGCTTTTTTCGAGGTTCTAAACGCCGAGATAAAGGAAATGGCCCAGACGTGCACCGGATCCTGCACGGAAAACGTGGAACTTTCGCAGAAGGGCCTTTTCAGCGTTTTCAACTATGAGCAATACTACCTGGACCAATCCGCAGCCAATGAGTATAACAACAGCGTTGTCCTTACGGCTGCGGCCGCGAAAAACGTTTACGCCCTTGACAGGTGGGTCGGGATCAACACAGGCAACATAGGCGGGTACGCCGGTTTCGGGGAGCAGGAGGGTGTCTTGCTTGTCCGCATGGCGAAAAATACCGCCGGCGATTACACAGCCGTTTACAGGCTCTGGTACAGGGAAGTCGATACGCCGAACAAAGGCTTCAGGATAGACGTTGAATCGGGTCCGGTGCAAAACGTGACATCTGGCAGGGTTTCGATAAGTTACGACGGCAGGTTTGTCATTGCAGGCGGTGCAGCGAACGGCAAGGACCTGGAGATAAGCAGGATAAAGGTCAATTTCGCGTGACCCAAACTTTTGGACAAAGTTTGACCAAAAGGGGTTTTCGTTTATCTTTTTGGGCGTTGTAAAATAATTCATGACCAAAAACCTGCGCGGACAATACCAGATCATTGAGCAGGTCGTGCTGTTCGGGGTAGGCCTGATAATCCTTACAAGCGTATTTTCCATTTTCAGCCTTCTTGGGGACAGGGTGGATCTGGTTTCGACCCACGACAGCTTCCAGGAGGTGGGCCTGGCTGTCGCGGCAAACCTGGTCGAAGTGTACGGCCAAGGCAGATATTTCCATAACGCGACCCTGAAACTTCCGGTACCGCGCGTTGTCGGGAATAAGGCCTACCGGTTGAGTTTAAACGACAACGGCGTCCACGTAAACGCGACCCACACGGATGCGTACCGGGCGTCCCTAGGCGTGTATAACATCAACCGGACCGCTGTCTTTTTGGGCGGCTCGGAATTAAGCACGCAGTCCCCGTTAAAAATAACTTTTTACAACTCCACAAAACAGGTCGTTTTGCAGAGGTGAGCTGTTCAACAAAAACAATTAAGCCCTGAAAGCCAATAAAATATGGGAACATGATAAAGCTGAACTCCTTGATGCGGAAAGCCGCCCTGAAAAAACCCTTGGTTTCGGACGCCGCGGAGGTAAAAAAACCCGACATATCGAAAGCTGTCGCGGTGGCGTTGAAAGCCGTTGCCGAAAATAATGACAAGCCGCAGATTGTTTCCAAAACAAAGGTAAGACTTGTTGTAAGAAAACTTTTGGGCGCATCGGCCTACAGGGAAGAGGTTAATAAAAACCCTATCGAGGACCTTGTGAAAAGCCCGCACAACCTGAAAAAGACTGCGGAGAAATACGGGGTTTCCGAGGCATCGATCGAGGATATTTACAAGCGAATCATGAGGCTGGAGGACAACACGCAGGCCAGGCTGGGGGCCGAAGATGTCCTCTCGCTGCGCAATGAAATGGCCTCGTTAAGGTCGATGCCGGATTTCGGAAGGTTAAATGACATAGACGAAATAAGGCAAAGCCTTTCGAGCATCGAGAACAGAATAGAGAGCGGCGCTGTAGGCGCCGGAGACAGGTTAAGGGAGGCGGAGATTGAAAGGGACAGCCTGGTAAAAGCGAAGGACGAGATCGAAAAAAAATACTACAAGAGAGAAGTCGATGAGCCGACCTTTAAAAAAATGATGTCGGACTACGAGCAACAACTGATAAAAACACAGGAAAAAATAAAAAGCTACAGGGCCGAAGGCGTTAAAGTGGGGTTGCCGCAGCCCAGAGTGGACATGAACAAAGTCTTCGAGAAGTACGCAAGGGGTTTCAAGGCCGTTTATTTTCCTGTCTATCCGCAGGCCCCTGTCATGCAAATGACACAACCGCAACCACAGCCGCAACAAACAACGGACCAGCTGAGGCCGATATTTGCCGTTGAGAGCAGGTCCATAATAATACCGAAAAGCGCTGCCGACGGAATAGAAATCCCGGACAAGGCAAAACCGCCACCGATTGACACGGAAGAAGCGGAAAACATAATGAACGTGAATGTGGTTTACCCTCTTATACCGCGCGTTCCCGCAAAGGGCGAGATGGTCTATTCTTACACAAACATAAGGTGGGATCAGCAGGAAAACGGCCTGCTTTACAATGTTTTTGAACCCGCGCTTACGCCCGAGGAGAAGCGGATACTTTCAAAAAGCAAGGAGCTGCTTGAAGAGCGGCTAAACATGGATCTGAGAAAGCTCCGCAAGGCAGAGGCCGTCAGCTACCTGATGCGCCAAACCGACGACGTTTTCTCGTTAATGGGCGTAAAGCTGGGCCAAAAAAGAATTGATGTCCTCAAATATTATATCAGGAGGGATTTTGCGGGGCTGGAGAGGATCGAGCCGTTAATGAACGACCCCAACTTAGAGGACATAAGCTGCGACGGGACGAACATACCGATTTACGTGTTCCATAGAAACCCGTTGATCGGGTCAATCAGAACGAATATAAAATTCCCGGACCAGAAATCCTTGGACACTTTCGCGGTCAAACTCGCGCAGAGGGCGGGCAAGACGATATCAGTCGCAGAACCGCTTTTGGACGGGACGCTGACAGACGGTTCACGGGTACAGGCAACGCTCGGAACAGACATAGCGAGGCGGGGCTCGAACTTCACCATAAGGAAATTTACCGACGTGCCGCTGACGCCGATAGACATGCTTAACTACGGAACGATAAACGCCACCGCACTTGCTTACCTATGGCTGGCCGTCGAAAACGGCAAATCAGTACTTATCGGGGGCTCGACCGCTTCCGGCAAAACAACGCTGTTGAACGTGCTCTCGCTTTTCATAAAACCCACTAAAAAAATAGTCTCCATTGAGGACACGCCTGAGCTTCGCTTACCGCACCCACACTGGGTGCCCGAGGTCGCACGGACGGCCATATCAGATGTTGGCAACAGGAAAATCGGGGAGGTTGACATGTTTGACCTGCTGAAAGAAAGCTTGCGACAGAGGCCGGACTACATCATTGTCGGGGAAGTGCGAGGCAAGGAGGCCTATGTGCTGTTCCAGCAGATGGCTTCGGGCCATCCGGGCATGTCTACGATACACGCGGACAGCATATCGAAACTTGTAGACAGGTTAACAACGCCTCCGATAAGCCTGCCCGGCAACCTGATACAAAACCTTGACATACTGATATTCAGCGACACGACAACTTTCAAGAGCAAGAACATAAGAAAGATTGATACGATAATGGAGATAACCGGCTACGAGAACGGCGCACCGGTCGGCAACACAGTGTTCAAATGGGACCCTGCCAAAAGTTATTTGCGCGCGGTGGGAAGGAGCGCAGTGCTAAAAAAAATCGCTTATTCCGGCAGCATGCCGGAAAAATCGGTGCAGCAGGAGATTTCAAACAGGGTAAAGGTTTTGGAATGGATGCAGGAGCGCGGGATCAACGACTTCTCCTCGGTTGCCAGAATATTCAGCATGTACAATTCAGACCCGGACAAAATCCTGAACATGGTGGAATAGCGGCATTACGCTTATTAGTGAACTACACCACGCTTTCGCATAGTGCTTCCTGATTCACGGATTACACGCGGAATCTCCAACAGGCTTTAATTCCCCTCGTCCCGAAGGTAATGCGCTTGTGCACTTGCCCGTCTGACTTTACGCAACACAGGGATATGCACAGGTTTTGTTATTGCGACCTTATGTCTGCGTGTTAGCAATGATAATAAGGGATGGTGTTGCATAAATATCCTTATGTTTATGGCGTTCCGATATAACGCGCCTCTCGTCCCCCACCTTGCGAAAGGGGACTTCCCGGCGGCAAAGTTAAACAACACCAACTCGTTTTACAAGGAGATAAGATGCTGAATAAAATCGCGTTCAAGTATTTCGGCGGCATTGTAAAGCCCTACCTGAAACATTTTGACCCGCTGAGGGAGGGGCTGGTAAAGGCCGATATGCGCGTTTCCATCCACGAATATGTATCCAACATGGTCTTTGTTTCGTTTATGATAATGCTGGTCGGCTGGCCGACAGTTTCCCTGCTTCTCGGGCTGGCGTTCGGGTACGCCCAGATAAGCTCGGTTGCGCTGGCGGTCACCATGTCGTTCACTTTATCCCTTGTGCTGAGTTCCATGTCCTTCGCCGCTATGTATTACTATCCCTCGCTATCTGCAAGCAGCAGGAAAAGAAAAATCGAAAACTCGCTGCCTTTCGGAACGATGTACATGGCGACCATCGCCAGTTCGGGCGCGCCGCCTACGAAGATGTTCAAGATAATCTCGGACTTCTCCGAGTTCGGAGAACTGTCGCGGGAAGTTTCCAGAATTTACACGGACACGGAAATATTCGGCATGGACGTCAAAACAGCGCTTCAGAAAGCGTCGGAGAGGACGCCGTCGGAAAAGTTCAAGGATCTGCTGTGGGGGCTGTCCACGATAATAACGACAGGCGGCAGCATGAGCGAATACCTCCACGAAAAATCAAAATCCTACATGGCCGACTTCCGCCGCAGCATCAAGGACTACTCCGAACAAATGTCCCTGTACATAGAGATGTACATAACCCTGATAATAGTGGGGTCGGTTTTCTTTTTGATATTGAGCGCCGTGATGACTGCGATTTCGCCAACCTCGTCCGTAATATCCATCCAGTTTTTCGTGATATTCATTTTCCTGCCCATGATATCCGTCGGGTTCATCTTCCTGTCAAAGGGCATTTCGCCCACAGAGGAATAAAAATGATAAACGAATTAAAAAAGTACCTTCCAAAAGCGACGGACGAGAACTCCATTGCGATTTATCCGATGATGCTCGCGCTGCTGCTCCTGGCGACCGGGATATTCTTTATTAAAACGGAAACCGGCGCGCCCGACATAGGGGTGATAGGAAACCTTGTATTCCTGTCGGTCCTTGTCATAATCGGCCCGTATCTCATCAAGAAGTACCTGGACCACGCCTGGATAAAAAGCCTTGAGGAGCAGTTTCCCAGTTTCCTGAGAGACTTGTCGGAGTCGCAAAGATCCGGGATGAACCTTATACAGGCGCTAAGCGCGGCCGCGGAATCCAATTACGGCAAACTAACGCCGGAAATAAGGAGGATAGTAAACCATTACACGTGGGGCGTCCCGTTTGAGCGGATAGTTGAAATTTTCATAAGCAGGACGAAAAATTCCGAACTGATGACGCGTTCCATGAGAATTATCAAAGAGGCCTACGCGTCCGGGGGCAACATAACATCTACGCTGGAGTCCGTGTCCAGGGACGTTGCGGTCATAAAGGACGCGGAAAAGGAGCGGAAAGCCGCGTTGGGCCAGCACGTAATGATAATGTACGCGATATTTTTCATGTTCCTAATAATCGTGCTTGCGCTCACGAAAATACTCATACCCATGTTCAAGCAACAGTCGTTTTCGTTGAGCGGGTCCGGTTCTTTCGGGTTCAGCGACCCCTGCAGGCTTTGCCTGGGCTCGGGCGATCTTAACTGCGCGCCCTGCTCTGTTTATGGCGTCGTTTGCAGCATGTTTGGCGTCGGCGCCGGCGTGGGCTGCTATTATACGGCGCTGTTTTTTTCCATGCTCATGCTGCAGGGCATTTTCGGCGGGCTTGTGGCAGGACAGATAAGCGAGAACTCTGTGACCAGCGGGTTAAAGCATTCAATGATAATGTCCGGGATGGGCTTTGCCGTGTTCAGCATACTTATCAGGATAGGCTTCCTCGGGTTTTAATATGAAAAGAAAAGGCCAGTTCACGGTAGAATTCATAATAGCCGTTGTATCTTTCATACTTCTTGTTGTGTATGTGATGAATTTTGTAAACAATGAAATACCACCTTTCACGTCGCAGCACAACTCCGACGCTGTACGGGCAAGGACGTTCCAGATATCCGAGTTTCTGATATTTGACGACGGCGTCTGGGACGCGAACCCCAACGACCCTCCGAGGATAGGCCTTGGAAGCGGTTATCACAAGATAAACAGGACAAAGGTGCAATACCTGGACACGTTATGCTCGACAGAGGCGGGTTACGGCAGGATTTTATCAAGGTTGAACATAAACACGCATTTTCCCGCGGACAGCTACACAGACTTCAAAAGTTACTTGCTGTCTGAAAACAAGTGCCTGGACATTTCCATTTACGACACCTCCTCAAGGCTGCTTTTGTGCCCGCCTTCCGGGTCGCAGAATTGGGAATGCGTCAGCACGAGAACCTCAGTCACCCAGAGATACCAGATAGTCCGCTACGCGCCGGACACAGACGGCGGCGTAATTAACATCACGGTGGGCGTATGGTAAAGAAAGGCTACATACACACCATCGAAATGATACTATCCGTATTGATAGTGCTGTTCGCGCTGTCACAGTTTTCTTCCCTTTACACAAGAGACACGCCGTGGGCGAGAAATTACCTCTCGCTGTTGTCTAGGGACGTTGTCTACACGGCGAACGTCCTCGGCGACGACTGGCAAAACTCTTCGTTTGTTTCATCCTCGATAGGAAACATACTCTTTTCCGACGCCATAGAATACGAGTTCGGCCTGAGGAACGCCATAAAAAGGAGCGTGTTCGTGGGATGTTTTTGTTCTGCTGCGGAGTTGGCTGAACTTGCACGGCACCTGGCCGACTTCGACTTGAACGAAAGGAAAATTGATTTCGCGGTTTCGGACATCGCGGCAGTCCAGGACTGGAATTCGCTGGACGTAATAGTCTACGGGCACTACCAGAACATGGAAGCGGACAAGCAAAAACTCCTCGATTTCCTCAAGAACTACAAAGGCGTAATTCTCCTGTCCGGCGTTACTCAGGCGCAAATAAACTCCGATTCTGTGTTAAGGGACGTTTTCGGGTTAAAATGGGTTACGGATTCCGTGACAGGCTCCTCAACAAACGGCATTTTAGTCCCGGACCATCCGGAAAACGCAAGCTATGACATTAAAAAATATTTTTACGGTTTCAGGTCGTCGAACAACACGGCTGCGTTGCTGTCGGATTCGGCCCTGAACGGCCCCATATCGTGCACAAACAGCACGCACGAGGGCCTTGTTAAAACGCGGGGAATTGCGAAAAAATTCTGGATAATAGACAGTTCCGAAAAGCCGGAAGGCGGGGCGTATTGCGATTATGTGGTTTATGTGGACGAGAACAACAATAACGAAGCCGACGCGGACGAGGGGCCGCTTATAGCGGGAGATAATTTTATCCTGAACGGATTTTCCATGGTGCTGAAGGGCGTGCACGCGCAAACTTATAACGAAAAGGCCGAAGCTGAAACGGGCGCTGGCTGGGCGCTTGCCTCGGCCAACGGCTTGTGCACAGGCGAAGGCGATGACCTGTGCTCTGACGGGGAGGCGGTGTGGACTGATACCAGGGACAGCGAAGTGACAATAACAATAAATGTAAACAGGCCTGACAGGTATGAAGTTTGGCTGCGATCGTATCGCGGAACGACGCCGAAGGAGAAAGAAAGGGTGTATACCGTGTCCGTTGACAACGGTGCCGAGGTTTTGGTGGATCCGTTCGTTCAACGGGACGCCTCGTTCGCCGGCTTGTGGGGGTGGAACAGGGTTGAGAACCCTGAAGGGTTCACGGTTTTGCTTGATGTCGGAACGCACACGATAGACCTGCGGACGCCCGAATTCTCGGAAGAGCCCAAATGGAAAAGTTCAGCGGTTGACTGGATATTTTTGCGCAACACCACGTTCAACGTAAAAAATAACATGGATTTTTCCTTTAACAAAACGTACAAGTTCGTTGATTTTTCCGAGACCGGCCCGTATCCGGACAACGACAGGGTTGAGCGGATAGCGGTGGGCAGCGAAAACAAATACTCCGGCCTCAACGGCCCGGTCGCTTCGGTCATAGTAAAAGACGGCATCACCGAAAGGGAAGCGGGCAGGGCTGTGTGGGTGTCGGCCAACCAAGGGGGCGAGGATTTTAAAAACCTTGTCCGCGCGGCGGTAATTTGGTCGGCTCCAAAGGAGTTTATTAATGTAAAAAACCCTTCTTTAGGCGGCAGTTCAACACGGGCGTACACCGTATTTGAAAGCGGCGACCTGGCAAACCCTTACCAGATCTTTGTTACGCTGTGGTATTCGAGAAGGTTTGATTGACCTTTGCTAGTTTTGCACAAGCAAAACTGCACCCGTAAGCTATTAGCTTACTTGGTCTTAAAAAGAAAGCTCAACCGAAGAAGGTGTGTTATGGATTTTTGTCCAAGATGCGGCCGTGAAGGAGAATTAATAGACGGCGTGTGCAAGGACTGCTTTACGAAAACGCACGCACTGGCCGAGTTTAGGGGTAAACTCATAATGTGCCCCATATGCAAACGCTGGTTCTCCAAAGGCGCGTGGAAAAGTTTCGAAGAAGCGATTCAGGACGGCATCAAGCACATAGGCCTTCTTATTGACGTTGATGTGGAAGACCACGGCAACTACTTCACCGTAAAATACTCCGTCGACTACAAGAAAAACATC
Organism: Candidatus Aenigmatarchaeota archaeon; assembly: GCA_016177205.1. Classification (GTDB taxonomy): domain Archaea; phylum Aenigmatarchaeota; class Aenigmatarchaeia; order JACPZZ01; family JACPZZ01; genus JACPZZ01. Next base: position 20,688 of record JACOVS010000023.1, on the reverse strand, counting down.
CTTGACGGAGAACTGGAAATTCGCGGTTCCGCCAGGAAAAACGCCTGCGACAACTGTTCCCGCATGCGAGGCGGTTATTACGAAGTCATGATACAGCTAAGGGGAAACTGGGAAAAGCCCTACGAATACGCTAAGTGGGTCGGGACTTCGAAGGTCGAGCAAAAAAAGGAAGGTGTCGACCTTTACGTGATCAAATTCGCCGAGGGAAGCAAACTGGTCGGTTTTTTGAAGAAGCGTTTCAAGCCCGAAGTCAAAGAATCTTCGTCAATGGCCGGCATGAAAGAAGGAAAACACATCAACAGGAAGACTATTATGCTTAGGTTCAAATAATACTACTGACAGTCCGAACGGATTTGGGTAATTTTATGGAAGAACAACAGCAAGAACGCGTGCGGTTGCCGCGCCAAGGCGAAATACTGGGCATCGTACTGGAACTGCTAGGCGGGGATAGGTTCAGGACCGATTGCAACGACGGAAAAACAAGGATATGCAGGATACCGGGCAGGTTAAGGAAAAAAGTCTGGATACGCGCGGGCGACACCGTAATCGTTGAACCCTGGAAAATCCAGGGCGATAAGCGCGGTGACCTCGTGTGGAGGTACACGGCAACGCAGGTATCGTGGATGAAGAAGCAGGGCTATATGAAATAACGTTGGAGATTGAAATCTTTCATGAACAACCGAAATGTGTTTTTGGGGTTTCAAAAGACCTTTTCTTAAAAGGGATTTTGTATGATAGAGTTTGTTAAACTCCCCGAAGATAGAAAGGCCGTGGTAATCGGCAAGGACGCCTCCGCGAAAAAACAGATAGAAAAAACCACGGAAACGGAAATAACGGTGGACGACGACGTGAAGATCAAGGGCGACTCCATTGGTGTAATGGACGCGAAGAACATTATAACCGCGATCGGCCGCGGGTTTTCGCCGGAGAAGGCGTTAAAACTTTCGGGCGGCGAAAACGTGCTTGAGATTATCAGCCTGAAAGGGTACAGCCCGAAGAAAAGGGCAACGCAAAAGTCGCGCGTCATAGGTACGAAGGGCAGGACGAGGAAATTACTCGAACAATTTACAGGCTGTGACGTTTCGGTATACGGCGACACCATATCGATCATAGGGGACTGGGAATCAACTGATATAGCAAAGCAGGCCGTGCTCCAACTGCTAACCGGAAGGTCGCACGCGGCTGTTTACAGGTTTTTGGAAAAAACAAACTTTAGGAAAGTTTGATCAAAGGGGGATGAATATGACAAAATGGCCGGGCTCAAATGACAATGAAACCCTTAGAAGGCAGCAGATAATCGTTGATAGCGTGATAAAATCGGGCGGTGGCAAGAAAATCCTAAACGTGGGCGACACCAAAAAAGGCTACATTACCAGGATGTTTGAAAGCAGGGGTTTTGATGTCACTACCATCGACATTTTCGACGATGCCGACATAATAATGAATTTCGACGGTAAGGAATTTCCGAACGCCCTAAAAAATAAATTTGATTTTGCGGTTGCGGGCGAAGTCATCGAGCACGTCGTTTACACGGACGTTTTTCTCGGTCAAATTTACAAATGCCTGAAACCGAAAGGTGTTTTTGTGTTTTCGTTTCCCAACATATGCTGCCTGAAAAACAGGGTCAAGATGATTTTCGGAAAATTCCCGACGTACGGAGCGGCCAAACTTGACCATCCGGACAAGCACAAGGACGACAAGTTTCATGTCCGCGATTTCAACCTGGAGAAGATAAAAGAATTTCTGCGCGCGCACAGGTTCAAGGTAAAAAATGTTTCCACCAACGGCGTCTACGTGCGGGATGTCCTGCTGCTGCCCGGTTCCATCTGCCCGCCCACGCTGGGGAACCAGGTGATAATAACGGCTGCAAAGAGCTGAAAAGTCGCTGAATTTTATATACTATGACCGCTTATAATTAAGGGATTTCTTTGGTTGATAAAATGGCTGATAAAGCCGACAAGGTAAAAGGCGCTGAAGAGCTGTCCAGGGACCAGCGCGAGATTTCCGTCTCGGAGTTCTTCGAGAAGAACCGCCACCTTCTCGGCTACGACAACAAAGTGAAGGCGCTGCTGACCGTTGTCAGGGAAGCTGTCGATAACAGTTTGGACGCGTGCGAGACTGCACGAATAATTCCGGATATAAAGGTTTCTGTTAAACCTGTAGATGATATCAAAGACAGGTATGTCATATCTGTTGAAGATAACGGGCCCGGCATTGTAAAGCAGAATGTCGGCCGCGTATTTGGAAAACTTTTGTTCGGGTCCAAGTTCCATAAACTCCTCCAGAGCCGCGGACAGCAGGGCATAGGCATATCGGGCGCTGTTCTTTATTCGCAACTGACAAGCGGAAAGCCTGCGCGGATTGCGACATCGACGGGTGACGGCAAAACGCATTACATGAACCTTATGATTGACACGTTCAAGAATGAACCGGAAATAATCAAGGAAGAGATCAAGGAAGGGAAAAACTGGCACGGTGTGAAGATAGAACTTGAGGTGGAAGGCAAATACGTTGAACACCAGCAGTCTGTTTCAGAGTATTTGAAGCAGACTGCGCTGTCAAACCCTTACGCAGAAATAATCTACGATTCTCCGGATGTTAAAATAAAATTTGAACGCTCGGTAAAAACGCTTCCCGAGGAGCCGAAATCGATTAAGCCGCATCCGCACGGCGTCGAGATAGGAATTTTGCGGCGAATGCTGCGCACAACCGAGGCTAGAACTTTAACAGGGTTTTTCACCACGGATTTTTCCAGGGTTGGCCAGAGTTCCGCAAAGGAGATAATACGACTGGCCAAATTCGGCGACGATGTGAGCCCGAGGAACATAGACGGGCCGCAGGTTGAAAAGTTGTTCCAGGCCATACAACAGGTGCAACTGATAAAACCCCCTCTTGACTGCTTGTCTCCGTTGCGCGAGAAACTGATAGAAGAGGGTCTAAAAAAACAATTAAACCCGGAGTATGTTGTTGCGATAACAAGGTCGCCGGACGTTTACCGGGGGAACCCTTTCGAAGTTGAGGTCGGTTTGGCGTACGGCGGAGAACTGCCGCCGGATTCCGTAGCGACGTTGTACAGGTTCGCTAACCGTGTCCCGTTAATGTACCAGGCGGGCGACTGCGCGCTGGCAAAGGCTGTCAGCGAAATTGAATGGCGGCGCTACGGTTTGGAGCAGGCTTCCGGCGCATCATTACCGACTGGCCCGATTGCTATATTTGTCCACATAGTGTCTGTCTGGGTTCCGTTCACGTCTGAATCGAAAGAGGACATCGCTTCCTATCCGGAAATAATCAAGGAAGTGAAACTGGCGCTGCAGGATGCTGGAAGGAAATTAAGCATTTACGTGAACAAGAAGAGAAAAGCCGGCGAGGCGGCGATGAGAATAAGCCTGTTTGAAAAATACATACCGGAAGTGGCTGATGCGATTTCAAGACTAAGCGGCGCAGACAAGCATAAAATTGCCTCAAAGCTTGAAAATATGTTAAAGAAGGGGAAAATCGTAATAGAGGATACCGGGGAACCGGAAGAGGGCGTCAAACAAAAAGAGGACGAATAAAATGGCAGGCGAAGCGGTTAAAAAACTCGACAATCTGGGAAAGAAACTAGTCAAGGACATAGAAGATGATAAAAATCCGTCAATGACAATACCTTTGCGGGCGCTGTCCAATGTTGTTTTCGACCGCCAGGACAAAACCCTGAGAATAGGCGACAAGACTTTTGTAAGATCCTTTTTCAACGTGGCGCACGCTAGGAGATTCTTACAAACCGTGGAAGTCGGCGCGATAAGCAAAGACCTGTTGAATAACAACAAGCACGCCTCGCTGAGAGACGTGTTCTATATGGCTAAACGTACAATCCCGAACACGAAGATAAACGTTGTCGATGAACAACAGGAATCGGACAACGCTGTTGAGGACCTGGAGATGATAACCGGATCCTGGCGCGAGCAATTGCACATTAATGCGAACAAGCTCGGCGCTGTCGCAGGAAACGTAATTGTAGAAGACGCCGGGGACACGATTGACTGGTCTAAACTCGGATCAGGAGGCTGGTCGATACCTTCGAACATAGAGGAGTTGAAATTCAAGAAAGTCGATGCGAAATACGTCATATACATGGAGAAAGCCGCCGTTTGGGAACGATTAAACGAGGACAAGGTCTGGAAAAAATTGAACTGCATAATAATATCGTCGCAAGGACAGGCGACCCGGGGAATAAGAAGGATGCTGCAAATACTCTCGGCCCAGTACAAACTGCCGATATACGTGCTTACGGATTTTGACCCCTGGGGAATTTACATTTATTCCGTGCTGAAATTCGGGTCTATAAACCTGGCGCACATTTCAGACCGGCTTTCGATTCCCAACGCGAAATTCCTTGGTATAACAGCCGATGACATAGAAAAATACGACCTTAAAAAACACTTCATCAATTTCAAGGACGTGGACTTTTCACGCCTAGAGCAAATTGGTTCTTATGACTGGTTCAAGAACAACAAGGACTGGCAGAGACAATTCAAAATGATGAAGGATTGGAAGGCGAAGGCTGAAATACAGGCGCTGTCGGCGCGCGGGATATCGTTTATTTCTGACAAATATCTGCCGGAGAAAATAAAGAACGAGGACTGGCTGGATTAAAAGCCGCTCACGAATCTTATGAAGAACGGGGTAAGAACCAGAATAACGGCAACTATCCCCACGATTATGATAATCGGGTTTGATGTGGTTTCGTTCTCGCTCCTTTGAACAAAAAATTCGAATGTCGCATTAGCCCTTGTATCCGATTTTGATGCCGAGAAGCCTATTGCATAATTCCCGCCTTCCGGGAATGTATACCTGAATATTGCGACGCTGTCTTTCTGCGCCTTGAATGACGTGGGCGGGAAGAGCGCCGTGTCAGTTTTCGATATTTTTACCAGCAGCTCGTCCGGTGTTATCAGCCTGCCTGTTGTCGCGTTATATAGGGATAATGTCATGGTAACATCGTCTAAAGACCTGGGAATAGACGAGGACATACCTAACTCGAATAAAATGCCCCCAGATTCCTTTGCCGCCCTTGCCGGCGTGTCTGCGGCTGCGGGCACAGTTAAATATAAGAAAACAAGTGCTAAAGCGAGCGCTGCTCCAGTACGCTTCATTAACTAAGAATTGTGTTCTGGTAAATATACCTTAGCGAGGAATTTGCAAGCTATTTAACCTTGCGCTGAACAAACTAATTTCTAGTGTTGCCCCGGTAGCTCAGTAGGTCGCTAGGCACGCGTCGGTGTGTTGGTCTGTAAAGAGCGCATGGCTGTTAATCATGAGCGGCAACCATGAGGTACTGTTACCGGATTACCGGCAAACGGGCATATCGGTTGTTCGAGTCAACCCTGGGGCGCACTTGTTTTTTTATTCGAAAACTTAATATTATTCTATGAAAGGTTTGTACGACGACCTTGTGGCTGCCGCTATTGCTGCGTTAAAGAACGCATATTGCGGCGCAAGTTCTACAAGATTCGGGGCTGCTGTCCTTACGGAAAGCGGGAACATATACAGTTCGGGCCAGTATTTTTCGGAAACGTATACGCTTACACTGCACGCCGAACAAGCTGCGTTGGCGCATGCGGCGGCGCATGGCGAACATAAAATAACTGCGATCGCGTGCGTTTCAACAGAAGACTCTGACAAGGAAAAGTACTGCCACCCGTGCGGCGTCTGCAAGCAGTTAATTTACGAAAGCTACAGGAAAGGCGGCGCCACGATAAAAGTTATCATGGCCAACCTGAAGGGCGAATACGAAATTAAGGACATAAACGAGATAATAAGCCACCCGTGGCCGTATTGATTTGCCCGTTTTTCGAATAGCGTATTTAAATTTAATATGAGGGTGTTTTGTATGCAACCAAACCAGCCGCACTATGCCAAATTTGAAACGGTCTTCGGGCCCGGCAATGTGGGTAACAGCGAAAAGGTCAGGGAGTTGCTGTTCTGGTCAAGGGAATTCCAGCGGGCCGGGCTTGTGCCAGACCCGAGAATAAAGAAAGGGGGCAACCTGAGTTTTCGCGCGGACGATGGCTTCGTAATAACGCCAAGCGCAATACCGTTCAACGACCTTACAATAGAGGATTTTGTACGGATCACCAGAGTGGACACTGTCGCAAATAAAGTGTATGCGGTAGGAAACCGTGTTCCGGCCTCGGAGGCCATGCTTCATGAAGCGGTGTACAGGGAATTTCCCGGCGTTAAAGCGGTCTTTCACGGAGAGTGCGCAGCCATAACCAACAACGCCGAAGCCCTTGGCCTGGCTGTTACAAAACGGTTCCAGCCTTACGGGACAGTTGACCTTGCGAACGAGGTTCTGGAATCTTTCAGGTCCGCATCCGGCTCTGGTTGTGTCGTCATGCGCGACCACGGGGAAGTTTACGTTGGCGGAAGTATCCGGGAAGCGGGCGAGGCGGCCTTCAGCGTTTTGGGGTCGGTTAAATCCAAGGGCTACCTCTGACCGCTCGGATTTAAACGGCTTATGTCATAATATTTCTTGACCTTTATGGCCAAACCCCACATCAACGTTGTTTTCGTCGGGCACGTCGACCACGGCAAATCAACCTTAGTCGGACGAATTCTTTACGACTCCGGAAAAATACGCGAAGACGAGATGAACAAATTAAAAGCGATTGCGAAAGAGGTCGGCAAGGAAACTTTTGAATTCGCCTTCGTCATGGACGTCACCAAAGAAGAGCGCAAGAGAGGCGTTACGATAGACATCAACTGGAAAGAGATAGAGACGCCAAAAAACCATATTACTATCATAGACGCGCCGGGGCACCGCGATTTCATAAAAAACATGATAACCGGGGCGAGCGACGCCGACGCTGCCGTATTGGTTGTTGATGTAGACGCAGGCCTGCAGCAGCAGACCAAGGAGCACCTGTTCCTTACAAGGACGCTGGGAATAGACCAGTTGGTTGTTGCTGTAAACAAAATGGACAAAGTTGGATATGCGGGGGGCAAATTCGACAAAATAAAAAGCGAGATTGAAAGGCTTGCAAAACTTGTCGGCTACCAAAACATAACCTTCGTACCGGTTTCCGCTTACGCCGGCGACAATGTGGTTAAAAAGTCGCAGAAACTGGAATGGTTTTCCGGGCCGACGCTGTTTGAGGCGTTGGATAAACTAAAGGAACCGGAAAAGCCGACGGATAAACCGCTTCGAATGCCTGTTGACAAGGTTTACAGCATCAAGGGCATTGGTGTTGTTCCGATCGGCCGGGTAGAAACAGGCAGGCTGAAGACCGGAGACACCGTAATTTTTGAACCGTCCGGCGCAAAGGGCGAGGTCAAATCCATTGAAATGCACCACAGGCAAATGGCCGAGGCCCGGCCGGGCGACAACATAGGCTTCAACATCAAGGGCGTAGACAGCAAACAGATTAAACGCGGCGACGTGATGGGAACGCCCGCAAACCCACCGACTGTTGTCGGCCAAAATGGCTGGATAGAGGCAAAGATTGTTGTTTTGGATCATCCGAACGGCATAGCTAAGGGGCATGTCCCGTCGATGTTTGTCCACACAGCGGACGTTCCGGTAAAAATAACAGATATCATTGCCAAGATAGACCCTGCCTCCGGCCAGGAAACCGATAAAAACCCCAAGCTTGTAAAAACCGGTGAGGCGGCGATAATTAAATTACAACCGCTTGTCCCCGTGGTTATTGAAAAATCTTCCTTGATCCCGCAATTGTCGCGCTTTGCGCTACGCGAAGGTGGGATGACCATAGCCGCAGGCGTTTGCACGGACATTAATAAAGGCTAGTTAATAGAAACAGATGAGTAGACCGGCGCATATGCATACCAATTGTATATGCGTCAGTTACGACGGGTTCGTAGCTCAATCCGGGAGAGTACACGGCTGAAGCCCGTGCTGTTGGGGGTTCAAATCCCTCCGAACCCACTGTTGACTGAAACATATGCTGTTTGTATGCATATGTTTCTAGTTGCTACGACTGAAGCATACGTTGCTAGAAACATACCGGCAAGCTAGAAGCATATCGTATACTGTATCGATATGCTTCAGTTTATAGCGGTATGTTTCAGTTTCCGCGATATGCTTCTTTTTATGTCGAATCTGGAATATTCATTGAGGCTGGCTGTATGGCAAAGGACAAAGAAATGGAAGAGAACAATTATGCCGAGGATAAGGGCTTCGCAGAGTTGGGAAAAAACGAGCCGCTGAAAGGCGAACTTGTGGAAAACCGCGTCCTTGTTTTTTCCGGCCCACTGCTAAACGAATTTTTCGAGCGCGGCTACGGAAAATTTGCGGAGAACCGGCTTGAACTGTCATTTGTCGAGGCTCTGTACCTTGTTGACAAGGGAAAACTTGTGGTTACGGGCAGGGACAAGAAAATCGGATTTGAGGACCTGCTGAAAACTGCGAACGAAACAGACAGGGAGATACACACCACCTATGTCGTTTACAAGGACTTGCGCGAGCGCGGGCTGACCATAAAAACAGGCTACAAATTCGGGTGCCATTTCCGCGTTTACGAACGGGGCGTAAAGATCAAGCGCGGGCCCAAAGAGGCGCATGAACACACGAAGTGGATAGTGCACGCTGTCGCAGAGGATTACACCTGCTCATTTCCGGAATTGTCACGCGCAGTAAGATTAGCGCATAACATACGTGCGAAAATGCTGTGGGCCGTTGTAGACCAGGAAAACGACGTGACGTATTATCAGATATTAAGAATAAAACCCTAAGGTGTTTTGGATAACATGAAAGCAGAAGACATTATGACAGAAGACCCTGTTTCCATAGACTACGACTCAACGGTTTCTGACGCGATTAACACTGTAAAGAACAACCGCGTGCACGAACTGGTCGTCCTGAGAGACGGCAAGCCCGTAGGCATGTTAAGCCCGCGGGCGCTGGTTGAAAGATCCGTTAAGCTTGACGAAAAGGTGTCGAAGCTTATGTTCGTTTCCCCCACGCTGCAAAAGGACGATGCCGTGGAACGGGTAGTGGGGATATTCATGCTTTCCGGGTCGAGAGACCTGCCTGTTTTGGAACGCGGCAAGCTGGTTGGCGTAGTTTCAGAGATGGATGTGCTCGGAACGGTTGAAAACGGCCGGAAGGCCGAAGATGTCATGCGGCCCATAAAATACGTGTCGAAGGTCGGAGAGTCGGCGGTTGACGCGAGAAGGAAGATAATAAACCACAAAATAAACAGGCTGCCGGTTATCGACGGCCAGGGAAGGCTCGCGGGCATTCTATCTACGATAGATTTATTGGATTTCGTGCTGCCCACAAAGAGCTGGACGAGAGGAGGGCGCAAGGGGGACGCGACCGGAAACAAAATGGGCGACGTTAAAATAGAGACGCTGATGCAGGACAGGGTGTATACCGTAAATCCCGACCACAGGCTCAATGACGTGATCGGCGTGATGAAGACGAACAATGTGTCCTCGGTTATAGTGGTAAGGGGCAAGGAGCCTGTGGGGATAATTACGCCGAAGTGCATCCTGGGCTTGATGGCGCGCCCTCAGTTGCAGTCGACGGAGCTTGTTGTGACAGGCCTGTCCGGCAACTACATAGACAAAAAATACATCGTGGAAACGGTTTCGAGAAAAGCGATGCCCAGGATGGAAAACTTGACCGAGATAATATCCATTGTAATGGACTTCAAGGAGCACAGGAAACAGGAAAGCCGGGAAAAGGCGAAATACGAGGTGAAGGCGCGGGTCAAGGCCTCGGACGGAAACTTCTACGCAACCTCAGTGGACTGGGATCTGGGTAGGGTTACGCGGGACGTTTTGGACAAGCTTACGCGGGAAATTAAGAAGAAGCTCGGCAAAAGGGCCTAGCTGCCTATGTTTTCTATCTTGCCGTCCAAGCAAACCACACCCATGGCTTCAAGCTCTTCTGTCTTCGGGTCATCCGGGGCAATGCCATTCAATACAAATATTTTTTTACCGAACTCCACGGCTATACCCATTTCCAGAAAAGTACTGGGGCCTATGTAGTTCCTTTTTCCGTTCTTGTCATAGTTTAACACAAGGATAGCGTCGGACTTCTTGACCTTGTCAAAATGGCCTTTCATCCTTTCGCGCTTTAGGGAAGCAAACTTTTCCGGCTCCCTTGTCCTCAGGCCGTCCCAGAATTCCTTTGTCTGGTTCAATTTTGCGGACTCCGGTACCAAAATCTCGTGCCCAAATTTTTCCAGGCCGGATCTTATCGTGTTCATTTCGTTTATGAAACTGATGCTTCCGCATATGGTTATTCGCATATCACTTGCCCACCATTTTCCTGAGGCTTTCTTCCATGCTGCCGATTTTGTACCTTTTCTGTTCTTTTGTGTCCCTTTCGCGTATTGTTACGGAGCCGTCTTCAAGCGTCTGGCTGTCTATAGTCACACAGAAAGGAATACCGATCTCGTCGGCGCGCGCGTAACGCTTTCCTATCGAGTCCTTTGTTTCAATGTCTACGTCTATACCTGCCTCTCGTATCTTTGCCGCGATGCCGGCGGCCTTCGCAGGCATGCCCTCTTTGTTGATCAACGGGAATACGGCAACGCTGTACGGCGCCAGGTACGGAGGCAGCGAAAGGTAGACGCGTTCGCCGTCTTTTTTATAGGATGTCTCCATTACGCAGTAAAACAGCCTGTCCAAACCCATCGATATTTCCCATATATGGGGAATGAACTTTTCGTTCGTTTCCGGGTTGACAACAGTCACGTCCTTGCCGGAAATTTTTCCGTGGGCCGCCATGTCATAATCGGTCCGATTGTTGTTCGCAACAACCTCTACCCAGCCTAGGGAAGTCTTTATCTCCGTGTCCCAGGATTCTTTTGCGTAGAAAGCCCGCTCTTCGTTACCGAGTTCGCGGTTCCTTATTTTTTCGAGCGGTATGCCGCACTTTACCAAAAACTGCTGCATTATGGAAAGGTAGTAAGCCGCGAGTTTAGACATAATTTTCCTGCCGACCGCGTCCTTTGCCGAAACCGGAGAATAATCCCTGCTGTCCCCTTCCGATTTCAGGTTAAGCTTGTAATTTCCAATTTCTTCGAAATTTTCGACTTCGGTTTTGCCAGGGTCGAAAAATATCTCAGCCTCGGCCTGCGTAAACTCGCGCGCCCTGATAACCGCGTTCCTGGGCGATATTTCGTTCCTGAATGAACGCCCTATCTGCGCTATTCCCAGCGGCAGCGGTTTTTTCATGACCTTTACCAGGCGCGGGAAGCCGGCGAATATGGACTGGCACGTCTCCGGACGCAGGTAAGCGTCCTGCGGCTTTGATGCGCCGATGCTCACCTTAAACATCATGTTAAACTTGCGCGTTGCACCCAGCTGGCTTTTGCAGCTTGTGCATTTTATTTTATGCTTTGTTATCAACGAATCGAATTTTTCCGCGGACATCCCTTCCGGCGCTTTTTCTTTTGTAACCTCTTCAATCAGCTTGTCAGCGCGGAATATCGCGCCGCATTTGGAACATTCCACCAGCGGGTCCGCAAAGCCTTCCAGGTGGCCCGATGCGCGAAAGACGTCGGCGTCCATGCATATGGAGCCGTCTATTTCGATCATGTTGGCCCGGATTATTACTTCACGGCGCCACAGTTCGGAAAGCTTCCTTTTCACAGCCGCGCCGTAGGGGCCGTAATCCCAGAAACCGGACGGGTGGTTGTCGTATATCTCCGATGACGGGAACAAAATTCCCCGCCGTGAGAACAGGTTCATCATGGTCTCGAAGTTCATAGTTGCCCACTCTTTCATCGGGTAATAAATATCCTCTGGACAAGATTCTTGTCCGATGCTTATTTAAGGGTTTCTCTGCAATTAAAGTTTGATAAAGATGGTGAAAGGCGAGTGTCTTTGGACTTCCGGAAAAAGAATTTAAGATTTTCTTAGACAGGTCTTTCACCGAAAACGAGCGCAAGATTTTCCTTGAATCTTTCAGATTTTTTGGAAGAACGTTTTCTGGCGCGGTAAAAGGTATAGGGTCGCTTGGCTATCCCCAGAGCACCGCCAAAGTTGTTCTAAGAAGGTTGAAAGGGCTAGGGCTTTTGGATTTCGGGTGCGCAGATACACGAGGCAAACCCCTGGTTGACACCGGGATCGGCAGGTATTTTCGCAAGATTTTGGAGGGCGGCCAGGATGAATAGCAACGGCCGCGCTGCTGTCACCTTGGAGGGGAATGTACTCAGGCTGATGGGTAAACTTCTCGCATACGACGAGGTTAGAGGCTTCATAGAACTGGTGGGCCGGAACAGGGATGATATAAACTTCTCTGCTATTGGAATCGAATATTCCGGGCTGGGGCCTTCGCAGGCTGAATGTGTACGCAGGAAATACGGTTATATCAACGCTGCGGACGGACACCTGCTTACGCATTTCCCGGAAGATTGCAACGTGCTTTACAAAAACAGAATCAGCAGATTTGTTGATATCAGAGACCCGCTGGGCAGATGAATATGGAAAGGGAGTTCGGCGAGTTCGGGGGCAGGTTTGTTCCTGAAATCCTGGTTAAAAATCTGGAAGAGCTGGAAAAGGCATTTGAAAGGGTCCGGAATGACCCGAGTTTTAAGATAAAATTAAATTATCTGCTAAACAATTACGCCGGACGGCCTACACCGTTGTACTTCGCAAAACGTTTAAGCGGGTTGTCCGGGTCAAAGATTTTCCTAAAGAGAGAAGATTTATTGCACGGCGGGGCGCATAAAATTAACAATACGCTGGGACAGGCCCTGCTGGCGGCGGAGATGGGAAAGACAAGGATAATAGCTGAAACCGGCGCGGGCCAGCATGGCGTAGCTGCGGCAATGGCATGCGCGACGCTGGGCCTGAAATGCGAAGTATTCATGGGTGCGGAGGACGTGGTTAGACAAAAACCAAACGTTCTGCGCATGAAATTGTGCGGGGCAAAAATCAATATCGTGAACAGCGGTGCTAAAAAACTAAAAGATGCGATAAACGAGGCCCTGCGGGACTGGATAACAAACGTCGAAAATACTTATTACATGATTGGTTCTGTTGTGGGGCCGCATCCATACCCGACGATGGTAAAGGAATTCCAGAAGATCATAGGCGAAGAAACAAAGGAGCAAATAATGGTGTGCGAGGGAAGGTTGCCGGACGCTATCGTGGCGTGTGTGGGCGGGGGGAGCAATGCCATAGGAATTTTCAACGAATTCCTGAGCGACAAAGAAGTAAGATTGATAGGTGTGGAAGCTGGCGGACTCGGATTAAACACAGGCTCGCACGCGGCAACGATTTCCAGAGGCAGCAAAGGGGTTCTACACGGCTCTTTCAGTTATGTTCTTCAGGACGAGTTTGGAAACGTCAAAGATGTCCACAGCATATCCGCCGGGTTGGATTACCCTGGGGTGGGGCCAGAGCACGCCTTTTTAAAAGACAACGGAAGGGTTGAATACGCCGCCATTACGGACAAAGAAGCCGTAGAGGCGTTCAGGATCACGTCAAAGCTGGAAGGGATAATACCCGCCTTAGAGCCGTCGCATGCGATTGCTCATGCATTAGGAATTTCCGAACGCCTCGGAAAGGATTCAATAATTATAGTAAACCTTTCCGGGAGAGGCGACAAGGATTTGGATATCTTGGAAGGTGTTGAAAATGACGCGAATCGATGACGTGTTCAGGAAAAACGATAAATCACTGGTATTATACACTTGCGGGGGCGACCCCGACCTGCGGACGAGCATAGAAATAGCCGGACGCATGGAAAAACACGCGGACATAATAGAATTGGGAATACCTTTCAGCGATCCCTTGGCCGACGGGCCAGTAATACAAAAAGCCAACAACAGGGCGCTGTCGTCCAAAATAATAATCGACGACATATTTCAGATGTGTTCTGCCCTGAAAAGGCCTGTGGCAATAATGACTTACTACAACCCCGTATACAAATACGGGATAGAAAAATTCTGCAGAAAGGCCTCGAACAGCAACGTTGACGGAATTATTGTCGTAGACATGCCGCCCGAAGAGGCCGATTTTATCACCGATTTTCTACAAGGTATCAATTTGATTTTCGTAGTGTCCAGAAACTGTGAATTGGAAAGGATTAGATTAATAACCAATACGTCTTCCGGATTTGTTTACGCGACCTCCGTTTTTGGTACAACCGGCGCTAGGGAGTATCTGGATCCAGGACTGGCGGGCTTCTCCAAAAAAGTGAAGTTGGTGTGCGACAAGCCGCTGGCTCTTGGTTTTGGAATTTCAAACCCGCAACAAGTTGCGGATGCGTTTTCCTACGGATTTGACGCCGCCGTTGTTGGGAGCGCCCTGGTCGGGCGCATAGAGCAAGGTTTAAATGACAAATATTCGATGTTAGATGATATAGGAGAATTTTGCAGGTCGTTGAGAAGCTTGAGCCTATGAAAAAAGACTTCGTAGTTACGCCGTGGGAGGTTAAAGGCGATATAGATTATGAAAAGCTGACGCGCGACTTTGGCGTAAAGCACCTGGACGATAAAATACTTAAGGGCCTCGAAAAAGAGGCCGGCGAACTCCACTATTTCCTTAAAAGAAAGATATTCTTTGCGCACACATACTTCGACGAGATACTGGCCGAGGCAAAAAAGGGCAACAAATTCTATTTATACACCGGACGCGCGCCTTCGGGGCCTGTCCACTTGGGCCATTTGGTGCCCTGGATATTCACCAGATGGCTGCAAGACAAATTCGGTGCGACGCTGCTATTCCAGATACCGGACGAGGAAAAATTCCTTTTCAAGGATAACCTTACCTTTGACGACACGAAAAAATGGGCGTATGAAAACACGCTGGATATTATCGCCATGGGCTTTGACCCGAAGAAAACTAAAGTATTTCTTGATACGGAATACGCCGGCCACATGTACAAAACGGCCTGCATGGTCGCCAAGAGAACGAACATATCGACTTTAAAATCACTCTTCGGCCTGAAGGATTCCAATAACGTCGGGGAGTTTTTCTACACCTGCATGCAATCCGTTCCTGCGTTTTTGCCGACGATAATGGAAAACGAGCCTACGCGCTGCCTGATTCCGTGCGCTATAGATCAGGATGTGCATTTTCGCCTGACAAGAGACGTGGCTGCGGGAATAGGATTTCCCAAGCCCGCAACTATACTGTCCCGCTTCCTGCCCGGCCTCACGGAGGGCGGCAAGATGTCATCGTCGATTGAAAATACTGCCATATTTTCGACGGACAGCGAAAATGTTGTCAGGGATAAAATAATGAGATATGCGTTTTCCGGCGGGCGCGAAAGCGCTGCGGAACACAGGAAAACGGGCGGCGTTCCCGAGGTCGACGTTTCCTACCAATACCTGACATATTTTTTGGAGGACTCCAACAAACTCAAAAAAATCTACGATGATTACAAGTCCGGCAAGATGCTCACCGGGGAATTGAAACAAATAACCGTTGACACAATAAACGAATTTTTATCGGAACACCGGGCCAGAAGGGAAGAAGCAAAAACCAGAATAGAGGACTTCATGCTTCGTGACTGACATCGGCCCGCCGGTCCATGTCGGACAGGTGGAAATACCTCACGTCCCTTCCCAACACATGCCCCATAAGGAACCATGAAGAATAAACTGCAAACGTCCTTAATTTTCCCAGCTTGTGGAACCTCCTCGCAGAGGATTTTATCGGTGCGTTTTCGTCAAAAACTATCCTGCCGAGGGATTTTAGCCTTTTCGAAAGCCCCCATTCCTCGTTTGCCGTTATGTTTTCATCGTAGCCCCCGGTTTTTTCAAAGGCGGATTTTTTTATGGTGCAACACACGAACAGCACCTTGGCGTATTTTGAAAACGGGTTTGTTACAACCTCGTTGAATATGTCCAGTAATCCGTCCCCGTCGCGCCATTCCGACCTGTACCCGACCGCGACGCAGCCGCGCCTGACGTGCTTAATCGTGGAACGCAGAAAGTTCCCGGGTATCTGCACGTCTGCGTCAAGAAAAACCAGATACTCTCCTGTCGCAGCCCGCGCGCCCGCGTTGCGCGCCTTGCCCGGGCATGACTTTGGTATCGTGACTATCTTTACGCCGTGGCGTTTCGCTATTTCCAGCGTCCTGTCGCTTGACGGGGAATAGCACACTATTATCTCGTAACGCCCGGCGTTCTGGGCCTTTATGGATTCTATGCATCCGTCAAGATAACCCTCCTCGTTGTAGGCGGGTATGACAAAGGAAAACTTCATAACAAATACTTATTAAACCCATGTATTAAATCTATTTTGATCTTATGCAGGATTACGACGCGATAGTGGTCGGCGCCGGGCCTTCGGGCTCATCGTGCGCCATATTTCTGGGCAGAAAAGGGGTCAAAACGCTTCTTGTTGATAAAGCGTCGTTTCCGAGGGATAAAACGTGCGGCGACGGGATAACAGGAAAATCCTCGGGCGTGCTGGCGGAATTGGGCATAGAAAGTGAAATCGCGGAAGGGCAGCACGAAAAGATAAACGGGCTGATAACGTCTTCGCCGTCCGGCGTGTCCCTGGATTCCAACGCGGACAACAAACCGGTTGAAACGTCCACCTATGTCTGCAAAAGGCTGATTTTCGACAACATACTATTCCAGGAGGCAAAAAAGAAAGCTGATGTGATTGAGAACTTTTCGGTTACAGACCTTGTCATTGAAAACGGAAAGACGATCGGCGTAAAGGGCACGGAAAACGGCGAGGAAAAAGAATTCCGCGCCAAAGTCGTCGTAGGCGCTGACGGCGCTAACTCAATTGTAGCACGCAAGCTCGGGCTGAATGAGTTCAAACCGGACCGTTCGCTGGTTTCTGTCAGGGCCTATTACGAAAACGTTGCCGGCTTAAGGGACCGCATAGAATTCCATTTTCTGGAGGAATTGCTGCCCGGTTATTTCTGGATATTTCCGGCCGGGAACAATGTTTCAAATGTCGGGATCGCCGTTGTCGCCGGCGATGTACCGAAAAGAAAACTGAACCTTAAGGAAAAGCTTGACGAGATCGTGAAAAAATCCAGGTTCGCCCCCAGATTCAAAAACGCGAAACAGGTTTCAGAAGTAAAGGGATGGAACCTGCCAACAGGGGCGCAGAAAAGGAAACGGGCCGGCGACGGATTTATCCTTGTCGGCGACGCCGCGTCGCTTATCGACCCCTTCACAGGGGAAGGCATAGGCAACGCGCTGCTGAGCGGAAAACAAGCCGCCGAAGTGATATCAACTGCTGTGGAAAAGAACGACTTTTCTTATGGAACGCTCGGGGAGTACGAGGTTAGGATCGACAGGCTGATGGAAAAAGAGTTCCGGACAAGCTACAAGTTCCAAAAATTCGGAAAAAACGCCATCATGTTCAACGCATTGGTTGAGGAATTAAGCCTGGACAAAAACTCGATGAAGATGGCCACGTCTGCGTTTTCAGACGCCACGCACACCACGGCCAGTTTTCAAATACCCCTCGGCCTGTATGTAAAGGTTTTCATCAGGTACCTCAGGGACTATCTTAATTTTAAGATGCGCCGCAAACCTTCCGCGTCTTATTAAGCCTTTTGACCAATTTCTTTAATATCTAACATCCAAAGTTTAGTTCATGGTGTTTTGATGGGCGGCATTTATCATCCACACGAAACAAAGTTGCTTGAATGTATTCGCACGCTGGGCGGGGGAACCGGCTCGGGCTCCTACAACGTGGAAACTATTTCCAGAGAAACCGGGTTAAACGAAGATTCTGTCAGGAAAGCTGCTCTCCGTTTGAGTAACAAAGAACTGGTTAAAATAACAACCGAAGAAAAGAGTTCTTACGCCCTAACAGAAGAAGGTAAAAAATACGCCGCCCGCGGCTTACCGGAAAGCAGCCTATACAGGCAGGTCAAAATAAAAGGCCCTGTCAAAATAAAGGATCTTAAAGGCCTTGATATAGCAATAATGTGGGCCAAGAAAAAAGGCTGGATACAAATTGTAAACGGTGTAGCCGAAACGTCTTCGGATCCGGAAGATGTCGACAAAGACAAACATTTTCTAAATGACCTGCGCATTGGTAATGAAATACCTAAAGACAGGATGGAAGAGTTCAAAACCAGGGGGCTGGTTTCTGAAAAGATTGTTAAGGAAGAATTCATATCGCTAACTGGCAAGGGGTTGTCCGAATCAAGTTTGTTCCGGCGCACTGGGTTCGGACCCGATATAGGAAAGCTTACCCCGGAAATAATAAAATCGGGACAATGGAAACAGGGCTTGAGGCCTTACGACGTGACTCAACCTTCCGGGAGGCTAATAACCGGAAAGAAGCACATAACGACTGTCTGGGCTGAAAAAATAAGAAACATATTTCTCGATATGGGATTCAAGGAGGCGTCCGGGCCCTTGGTCGAATCAAGCTTCTGGTGTTTCGATGCGCTGTACCAGCCCCAAGACCATCCGTCACGGGAGTTAGCGGATACGTTTTACATGGAAAAACCCTTTAAATCCGAATTACCGGACAAACCCCTCGTGGCCGGGGTAAAAAAGGCGCACGAGTCCGGCACTGCCGGTTCGACTGGGTGGGCGTACAAATGGTCCGAGGATATTGCGAAAAAACCTGTGATGAGGACGCATACCACCGCTGTTTCTGCCAGAAGCTTGTACGGGCTGAAGCCGCCCGCAAAAATTTTCTGCATAGGAAGAGCGTTTCGCAACGAAACTGTCGACTACAAACATCTCCCTGAATTCACGCAGGTCGAGGGAATTGTCGCTGACGAGAACGTAACTTTCCGCGACCTGCTCGGCTACCTGAAAGAATTTTACTGGCGGCTGGGGTTTGAAAAAATAAGATTCCGCCCGGCGTATTTCCCGTACACGGAAATGAGCGTAGAGCCGGAGGTTTACTTTGAGGACAAGCAGGAGTGGGTGGAGCTGGGCGGCGCCGGGATATTCAGGCCCGAGGTTACGAATCCTCTTGGTGTTGACGTTCCTGTGCTGGCGTGGGGCCTAAGCTTGGAAAGGCCGATCGCACTGATAACGGGATTGAACGACATACGCAATTTCTACTTCAAAAACGATTTGGGCATGCTGAGAGCGACGAAGGTGAGGGTGTAATGTCGGTTGTTACGTTTGAGCGCGCGGATCTGGAAAGCCTAACCGGAAAAAAATTAAAAGACTCCGACTATACGGATAAAATTCCGATGATGGGCGTGACGACAGAGTCCTTGACAACCGAGTCCGCGAGTTTTGAGATATTTCCCAACAGGCCGGACATGCTGTCTGTCGAAGGTTTTGCGCGTGCGCTGAAAGCGTTCATGAACGGTGCGGACGGCAAAAAATACGGCGTAACCAAGGCGCGCCTTGAAATAAAAGTGGACAAGTCCGTGTCGTCCGTACGCCCGTATGTCGCGTGCGCGATCGTGCGCAACATAAAATTAACGGACAGTGTTTTGAAATCCCTGATGCAGTTCCAGGAGAAGATACACGAGACTTTCGGAAGGAAACGGGAAAGGGTTGCTGTCGGGATACATGACGCATCGAAGATACGGTTTCCCCTCAGGTACGCGGCTTACGGGCCTGACGAAATATCTTTTGTTCCGCTGGATATGAAAGGGACGTTAAGCCTGGCGCAGATATTGCAACGCCATCCGAAAGGACTGGATCACGGATGGGTACTTGACGGCAAAAAAGGACTTCCGGTGATAACGGATTCCAAAAACGACGTGTTAAGCTTTCCGCCTATAATAAACGGCGAGCTTACGCGCGTAACTGACAGGTCAAAGAGCCTGTTCATAGACGTCACGGGAACCTCAAAGCATTACATAAACAAAACCCTGAACATAATTTGTTCGTCGCTGATGGACCGCGGCGCGGATGTCGAGGCTGTGAAAATCGTTTATCCGGGGAAGACGGAGATAACGCCGGACACGGCCGCGCAAAAAATCGGGGTAAGCATGGATTATTTGAACGGCCTGCTCGATACTGACCTGAAGGAAGGCGAATTGAAACCTGTTCTGTCAAGAATGGGCATTGCGTTTTCGAACGGCGTAGCATCAATACCGTTTTACAGGACCGATGTCATGCACCAGATCGATGTTGTTGAAGACGCGGCCATATCAATAGGTTATGGAAAATTTGAACCGCGTATACCGAAAATACCCACAATGGCTGTGCGAGACGAACTGCAGGAAAGGTGCTCTGTTATAAGGGAGATCATGGCCGGGCTTGGTATGGAGGAAACCGTGTCTTTTGTCTTGACTAACAACGAAAGACAGTTTAAAATGATGAACGCCCCTGTTGAGGGATGCGCCTCCATAATGAATCCGAAAACGCAGGATTATACCGCCTGCAGGAAATACGTTGTCCCTTCGCTGATGGCTGTCCTGAGCGACAACAAGCACAACGAATACCCCCAGAGGATTTTTGAAATAGGCGACTGCGTTTCGCTGTCGAAGACGGAAACCGGCGCTTCCAACATCCGAAAAATCGCGGTCGCGCTGTGCCACAAGGACGCTGATATAAACGAAATAAAATCCGTGCTGGAAACGTTCATGCGGCTTTACGGAATGAATTACGCACTAAAAAACTCCTCGCACCCTTCGATGATAAAGGGCAGGTGCGGCGACATCCTGGTTAATGGCGGGAAAATAGGTTTTATCGGCGAAGTTGACCCTGCTGTGTTGGGAAATTGGTACTTGGAAAACCCGGTTGCGGTTTTTGAGATGGTTGTTGGGTAGCTAGAAACATACCGTATACTGAATAGTTTGCTAAAGCAAACTATTTG
>JACOVS010000022.1 GCA_016177205.1 Candidatus Aenigmatarchaeota archaeon | reverse complement strand
GTCTTCGCCCATGTCCTTTGTGTGCTGCGCGGCGATAACAACCGCTGTTAATCGCTTCGGCACGCCGTCATGGTACTCTAAACTTACTTGTGATTTGCCGTCGGGCCCGATATTTTTTATCTCGCCGGTTTTCCTGACCTCGGCCAATTTTCTGGTTAGCTTGTGAGCCAGCATTATCGGCAATGGCATTAATTCCGGCGTCTCTCTGCACGCGAAACCGTACATCATCCCCTGGTCGCCGGCGCCCTGTTCCTTTGTTTCTGTTTGGGTGACGCCCTGTGATATGTCCGGGCTCTGGCCGTGAATCGAAACCAAAACGCCGGCGTCCTCGCTGTCTATCCCGAAAGAAGGATTGGTATATCCGATTTCCTTTAGCGTCTGGCGCACAATGCCTTGTATGTCGGCGTAACCGTTTGTCGTAACCTCGCCCGCCGCGATAACCAGCCCTGTTGTCGTTAAACATTCGACAGCGACGCGCGAATTGGGATCCTGCGCTATAAGGTTGTCCAGTATGGCGTCGCTTATCTGGTCACAAATTTTGTCAAGGATGCCCTTCCGTAACAGATTCGGAAGTGAAGAATTGCTTCTTCATAGCTTATTCGCCTCCCCAGCCCGTAGGGCTGTCGCATATTGCTGGGTTAAGCTGGCAGATTTGTTCAACAGCATTTTCTTTCCTCAAAAGCTTACGATAGATGAAGATATATATTTTGACCGTCGATTATAACTCATGGTTATAATAACCGGCGAATACCTGAAAGACCTGAGAAAAAAGGCAGGGCTCTCCCAGGCTGGGCTGGCCGCGAAAATAAGTGTGAGCCAGGCCCACATAGCAAAGATAGAGGGCGACAAGGTGAACCCAACGCTTTCTACCGTAAATAAAATACTGTCCGCCGTAAGGCCCAGGGACACTAAAAAGTGCGGGGATATCATGGAACGCAACGTGAAATTTATCGGTCCCGGCGAGGATGTGAAAAAGGCGCTTCTGATAATGCGCAAATACGGGATATCCCAGCTGCCGGTTCTTAAAAAAGGCCTCCAAACAGGCAGCGTAAGCGAAAGCACGCTGCTGAAAAATTTTGAACACATAGAGGGCAGGAAGGTCAGGGACATAATGGAAAAGCCGTTCCCTGTTGTTGACGAAGATGAGGATATAGGAACGCTGCCCGCGCTGTTCGAATTCGACCAGGCCGTGCTGGTATCTTCGCACGGCAAAATTTGCGGCATTATAACAAAGTTGGACGTTCTCAGATAAGCATGGACTCGTAAATGCCCAGTGTCGCCCGCGCTATGTTTTTCCACCCAAGCCTGGCAGCCAGCTTTCTGTTGTTTGAAGAGAGCCTCTTCCTCAGTCCGCTCGAACGCGACAATTTTCGTATCGCCTCAGTCAGCTCGCCGATGTTGCCCGGATTAATTACAACCGCATTTTCATTGTCCGTTAGGTTTCCCTGTGCCGGTCTTGTGATTATCAGCGGTTTCCCGAACGCAAGCGCATCCAGTATTGCCTGGCTCTGGCCGCCGGAATAAGACGAACGGTACGGGAATACTACAAACATCGAGTTTTTTATGTAGTTTTCCAACTTCTTGCGGGGGACAAACTGGTAGATGAATTTCACCCTGTCTTCCGCCCCGAGCGTCCTGATAAGGTCCTGTATCTTGTCCTTGTATTCAACATCCGGCCTGTAAGCCGGGTTTATGCTCCCGACCATCAATAAATTTTCTTTCACGCCAGCCCCGGCGAACGCCTGCAACAAATCTTCAACGCCCTTGTGCTGGTTCAAAAAACCAAAAAATAGGATATGGTTTCCCCCTTTGGCCTTCTTTCCTTTCATCAGCCCCATCGGGACTATTCGTATTTTCTTAGTTTGGCCGTGCGGCAATTCGGCCTTCAGCGATTCGTAATGGCGCCTGGTATGCACGATTATCCTGCCGGGTTTGCCGTAAACGGCCGCTCTGTGGAAGATATTCAGGGGAAAGTAATCCATTCCGTGTAGCGTAATAACCGACTTGATTCCAAGTTCTTTTAGCCTGGAAAGCAGGATCGGGAGGAAAAAAAGGTTGTAAAGGCCGGGCTCGTATTGAACGTGGACAACATCGGGCGAGAATTCTTTTATCGCTGCCGTGGATTTATCCGCGTCCGAAATGGCCCTTCCCAGGTTTCTAAATTCCTCCACCGCCTGCATAAGCGACCTCTCTACCCTTTTCGTCGCTATAAGGCGCGTTGTGTTTTTTTCGCCGCGGATACCTTTGCCTTGCCTGGATATTATCATAACCTGCTGGCCGATTTTTCTCAACTCTTTGACCAAACGCTCCGAATAATCCGAGACGCCGCACTTGTCCGGAGGGTACGAGGTTATCATGCATATCTTCATCTCTTGGTCACCACGTCAAAAATTCCTTTCCACACGCCGATTACGTTAGACAGGGATTTTATAAACCATAGCACAGAGGCAACGAGCAGGTATTCGATTTTACCCGTTTTTTTGTAGGCCGGTAGTCCGTGATAAAGCGAAACTAACGGGAAAAAAAGCCAAGCAAACCGCAAAGACGGAATTACTGCAGGCAAAATAATTGCGGGTAAATAACCAATAACGAAAGGTGTCTGCTTCCCAAACCAATCCGGGTGCTTCGCCAGGACAACACCACCTCCCCTGCCCGCGCGGTAGGACTGTTTCAAAAACTCTTTTAGCGCCGGCCGGAAATGGTGATACGTAGGAGCTCCAGGGTACATGTAAAATTTGTAGCCTTTTTTTACGGTTCGGTAGCACAATTCCGAATCCTCCGGCAGTGTTTTGAAGTCTCTGAAGAAGCTCTCGTCAAAGCCTTTCATCTTTAACAGGACTTTCTTTTTCCACAGGGCGTTGTTGCATGAGATGTTGTTTACCTGAAAAGGTTCGCGTTTGTCTTCCGCCAGCCCTGTATTTCCGTCCATCTGCGGCATGAAATAAATCAGTTTCATCAGGAAGTTGGCGTCTTTAGGGGGGTATATTGTGCCGCAAACGCCAGCGACGTCTTTAGGAAGTTTTTTTATAAATTCTGTCAAGGTTTTTATCCATTCCTTTGAAACCGTGCAGTCAGAATCCGTAAAAGCTATTAATTCGCCTTTCGAGGCTTTAATGCCGTCATTTCTCGCAGCCGCAGGCCCTCCGTTGGTTTTTCTTTTTATAACTCTCAGCTTTTTGGTTCTAAATTTTTTCAAAGTTTCCACGGTATTGTCTTTTGATGCGTCATCCACGACTATTACCTCGTAATTCGGGTAATCTGTTTCTAGGATAGATTCCACGGATTTTTCGATGTCTTTTGCCCTGTTATACGTCGGAATGATTATGGAAACTTTTTTAGTGCTCATCTAACAACCTCTTCCAGGACCTTTTCGGTTTTCTCGGCGATTATTGACCAGTCAAACTCCCTGGTCGCACGCCGCCTTCCTGCGGCCCCGATCTTGTTTCTTAACTTCTCGTTGCCAAGCAGCAGGCTTATCTTTGAAGCGAATGATTTCTTGTCGCCTTTTTTTACGAGGTATCCGGTCACGCCGTCAATTATAGACGAGTTTACCCCGCCCACGTCGTACGCTATTGACGGGACGGAACAGGATTGCGCCTCAATATTAACCATACCGAAGGCTTCCATGTGCGACGGCAACGCCTGGACGTGTGATATCGAATAATATTTAGGCATATCGTAATAATCAACGTCGCCGGCGAAAATTAACTTGCTCCGAACACCGTTAGCATCGGCTTTTTTAAGCAGGCTCTCCAGATAGGGCTTGTCATACTTTCCTACGAACAAGAACCTGGTGTTTTTAAATTTTTTCGCTACCATTCCCGCTATGTCCACCAGATCCCCGCAGCCCTTTGATTCGGTGACGCGCCCGGCAAATATTACAACGCGTTCGCCCCTTTTTATGCCCAGCTTTGATTGCAATTTCCTGTTTTTAGTCTCCGGTTTGAACAGCTTGGTATACGTGCCGGGCGTTATCATCCTGACTCTTCCTTTCATCAACGGAAAGCTTTCTATCTGTTTTTTCGCGAAATCCGAGCATGCTATCACTTTCCTCGATGTGTATATATCAAACATGTCTATGGCGGTGTTTGTCAGCGTAACAGGGCTCCAGTGCAAAAATTCGCCGTATGAATATTTGACCGAAGGTGTTTTCCATAGCAATTGCGGTACCGCAACGCCTTTGTGGACGTAAAGAACGTCGTATTTTTTCGCCAGCCCCCTGTGCGAAGTTAGGAAGTGAGTAAGCGAGTTCAAAAGGTGGTCCATGGCAGGGATGCCAGTGCCCACCCTTTTACCGGCATAAAAAACTCTCACCCCGTCGCGCGTTTCCATTCTCCGTTCGCCGGAGTTGAGGCACATCATATCCACCTCGTGGCCGCGCCTGGCAAGGCCCTTCGCCGACTCAAACGCGACCGTCTCCAACCCACTATGCACTACCCAAGGCGGCGTTGGGGCAAGCACGGCTATTCTCATCAAATCGTCCTCTGATTAACTGTCCCATTTTTGTTTATTCAAAATCCACTTTGTATATCTTAACCTCGCCGTTCGAGTAAACCTGCTTGAAGTGTTCGAGGCCCGCGCCGTCGTAAAAATAGAGTTTCGTGAATACGCTGCTCTGTATCTCCGGCGTCATGAAAAACGCGTATCCGTATGAAGGGTCTATCCAGAATGTTCCGTCGAACGTAGCGTTTTCGTTAACGTCGGATTGCTGCCCGGAGTTTGTGAAGTAGACTGTATTTTTCACAAAGTTCCTGTTCTGGTAAATTGTTGCCAGCTTTCCCCCCTGTTCGATGACAAGGAAATTGAACGTCTGGCAGTTTCCGGTGTTATCGGTGCGCAGGCACTGGTCGTAATAACCAACCACATTGCCGCTTTGGTCCTTGAGGGGCTGCAGTCCTATCTGGAAAAACTGCTGTTGTTTTCCCTCGCCGGAATACGTTGGCCACAAAGAACCGAAATAAGACGGCCACGGGTACTTGCTTATCAGGTCCGACGCGGCCAAAAAGTACATTTCCGACGGCGATCCGCAGGGAACAATATCGCCAAAAGCCCTCTTGTTCAATTCGCACTGCGCGCCCGTGAAATTCATGTATTTTGATAAAATTTGGATCGCAAGCGACTCGTCGCTCGTAGTCAGGACTTTGCCGACGTCAACTATCCTCGTATTCAGCGGGTAGGGCTTGCATGATGTCGGAGGGCAGTGCGCCCCGTCGGCGTATGCTCCTCTTTCAGCGATACCGGTTATCCAGTGTCCCTGGTCCCACCAGTACGCGACTATTGCGTCCTGCGGCGTGTTATTCTTTAACCAGGTCATTGCGTTGTACCAGTTGCTGTTGACCGAAGGGCCCAGTTGGGCGGACAACGAAGAACCGCCGGATATTGCCGACAGCATTGACATGACTATCAAAGCCCCGATCGTAGAACGCAAAATGACGTTACTCATCCTTGCCACCGTGTACCCTGTTTTCTATCGACTCCAATATCCCGGTTTCTTTTTTGCTGGCCCACAACCAAAGCTCTCCCAGCCCGACTGAAAAAGCGATTGCGGCGGCCGGCGCAAACAGCAGGGTAAATCTGACGCCGGACGATATGGCATAAAATGTAAACGCCACCCAGACTAGAAGTATCGCGCCCATAAACCTGTTCCTACGGAATGTCGCCAGTATGGCATATTGCACCAGCGAAACGAAAAGCAGGATCTGGAGGAACGACACCATGCTTGCGTTCAGCAGCAAAAGGTAGAAAGCCGTTACCCCCGTGACGCCGAGCACGGCAGACTCCGCGACGCTCTTTCTGGAATAAAATTTCCACGAGGCGTATAAGAGCTGCGACCCTGCAATGAATTCTATCAGATAGACGAGCGCCTGGGGCATTCCCGGTATTATGTAACCGAGGAACTCCAGGCCCGCGGTTCTACCGATGACCTGTTCCCATCCCGACAGCGAGAAAATGTTCAACCTTTGCAATTCTGCAACGGATATGTTGACTATTGAAGATCCCTGCGGGTTTGTCCCGAACAGGACGAATCCGCCTAGATAGTTCAGCGTGTTAACCCCGAAAAGCATCGGTACAATGATTATGCCCAGAACCGCCACGGCCGAATATTTTAATCTTGGCCTGGATTCTTCAACGGTTTTCTTCAGCAGCGCCCCGTTTTTCGTAATCGCCGATTGGAGGAAGGACAACGCTATGTTTAAGACGATGCCGCCCACGGAAATCATCACAACGTACCAGAAAGGGTACCAGCTTAACGCAAACATGCTTAGAGCGAAAACGGTCAGCACAGTGTTTTTCCAGTTCGGCTCTTTTATCAGCCTGGCAAAAGCGAAAAAGGAGAACATTGTGAGGAATACAACCGCACCGTCGTTGTCCGGGTCGGCTCCCGTGCGGACAAGTATCGACGGCGAAACAGCGATCAGTATTGATGAGATCAGGCCTGCAATGCGGCCGCCCATGTACTTTCCTATGAAATACGCCGGAAAAACGGACAATGACGCGAGTATGGCCGCAGCCCATTTGACGCTCTGGACAAGTGTCAGGTCCTTAATCAAGCTCTTTCCGAGAGCGAAGGAGTACGCGAGCATGTACGTGTAAAACTGCGTTGATTTGTCCGTAGGCCGGCCCGGCGGGAAATAACTCAGCGGATCCCAGCCCGGTATTTGCATGTTGTTTTCAACTGTCATCTTGGCATACCTGTAAAACCAGTAACTGTCAAACTGGGGCAGCCAGGGAGGGTCTATCAGGGCCGGCGTTGCGCGGAGTTTCAGGGCCAGCGAAAACGAGAACAGCAGCACCAAAACAACGGCTGCGGAAACGAGTATTTTTTTCGGTTCTTTGTTAAAATTCATTGGTTCATCTTCCGGGACGAATATTTGATACCACTCGCAAGGATAAAAACCAGAACTCCCGCAACCATCTTTATGCCGCGCGGCACTGCGCTCGTTCGACGGTAGTTGACTGAAACGTCGACCTGTTTTATCTTGAGGCCTCTCTTGATGGCTTCAATTAAGAGGGTGTTTTCAATTATATAACCCCCGCCGAGTGCGTTGACGACTCTGTTCGCGGACTCCTTGGTCATTGCTATAAAACCGCAGTTTGTGTCGTCGAAATCAGTCCGGAACAGCGCGTTAAAGGCGGTTCTCCACACCCAGTTTCCCAGCCTGTGACGGAACGGCACTTTGGAAAAGTTTCTCCTGCCCATCACAAAATCCGCCTCGCCCGCTGCGAGGGGTCGCAGCAGGTTTACCGCCTCTCTGATGGAATACTGCCGGTCCGCATCTGCGACCACTATGTATTTTACGCCTTTGAACTCCCTGTTAAAAACATCCAGCCCTGTTCTCAAAGCCTCACCCTTGCCCATGTTTGATTTATGTGAGACCACACGCGCACCCGCCTTTTTCGCGATTTTCTCAGTCTCATCTTTGGAGCCGTCGTTGACAACAATTATCGAGGCGCCGGGCAGGAAGCGTTTCGCCTCCTTTATCGAGGCTTCGATGTTTTTCTTCTCGTTATAGGCGGGCAGCAAAACACCAACGTTTCTCATAGTTTAACACCATTAGGTAAACAGTTAATCTTGACTGAAATACATATACTTCAAATATAAGATTTGGTGTATGAGTCGGATGAGGATACTGTTTGTCCTGGATTTCTTTCCGCCCCATGTGGGCGGGGCGGAGACTCTTTTCGACAACATCACCACGAAACTGGCCGAAAGGGGCGTTGATGTCAGCGTGCTTACACAGAGGCTGCCTGGTACAAAGGATTTTGAAATCTCGCGCAACCGCAGGATTTACCGGGTCTACTCGCCGGCAAGGTACGCCTTTGCCGTATCCGCCGCGCGCAAATGTGTGGAACTTGCAAAAAATGCCGACATTGTGCACGCAGCAACCTTGGGCGGGCTGGCCACGGTGGCGATGGCGGGCAAATTGATAAAAAAACCTGTAGTCGCAACGGTTTTCGAAGTTTGGGGCAGGCTTTTTCTGAGCCTGCAAAAACCGCCAGTGTCGCTGATAAACTATGCCATAGAAAATATTTCGCTGAACCGTTACAAAAACGACACCTGTGTGGCGATAAGCAAGAGTACAAAAAAAATGATGGTCAAAGAAGGTTTTGACGGAAATAACGTTCACGTAATATATCCCGGCATAGACAAAAAATTATTCAGCGCAAAGCGCGCGACGCCAAGGACGGGCAGGCCGACAATACTGTTCCTGGGAAGGCCGGGCATCGCAAAAGGCGTCAACTACCTGGTCAAATCCCTCCCGATAATCAAAAGGGCGGTCGCGGATGCGCTACTC
>JACOVS010000019.1 GCA_016177205.1 Candidatus Aenigmatarchaeota archaeon | reverse complement strand
GCGTAATTCTGTGAGGGAATGCGTGGATAAACAGCCCGCGAAGTTCGACAATTTGCAGGCCGCATTAAATTTCATTTCGTCCAAATTGGCGATTAAAATGGACAGGTGGGTACAAAATTCTTCGATCCTTCGAAACGTGATGCACCAGAAGAGTTTGAGAGGCTTTACATAAAATGATGATAACTAAAAAATTTGTAGAAAGAGTGCTGAAAAAGTGGATTGTTCATCACGAGAATATTATTAAGCAAAGTGGCGGTCATCAGGGCATCCGTTATGAGGGAGGCATATACTCGCTAATTACAAAATTTTTGGAGCATAAGGAGAGATATGTGGATAAGCCATTTGAAAGGGCGGCTATAATACTTAAGACATTGGCCAGCAACCAGTATTTCGTGGACGGCAACAAGCGATCTGCTTACACATTTGCCAAGGCTGCGCTCCTAGAAAATGGTTTATTATTAAAACCCGGCTACAATGACGCCTTTAATTTTGTGATGAAGGTAGCCAACAATTTGGCGTCAAACAAAGAAATTATCAAATGGCTGAAGGACAATTCAGTAAGAACACAAAGAATGAGATTTTTAGAAATTGTCAAAAAGTAAATAACAGCTAATGCTTGGCGAGCTTTTTAAGTAAGTCTATGTCCTCCTTTATTGTTATCTCAACGCCTTTATCAAAGTTGATACGCCTTCTCTTTCTCATAACATCATCTGCTAATAACTAATGCAGTACTGCTTAATAAGTTGCTGGGAAGAATAAGCCCCACCAGTGGTTAATTTCGCAGCCTGGGCGCCCATTTATATAAATCACTTCACTTTCTTTATCTCGTCCGTTAAAATCTCATTCACGATCTTGCCGTCTATCTTTCCGCGCACCTGTTTCATCACGGTTCCCATCAATTTCTTGGCAGCGCTTCTTTTGTCTTTTTTAACAACGTTGGCGTTCTTTTGAACAATCCCTTTTATTATAGCGCGAAGTTCTTCTTTTGAAATCGTCTTTAGCCCGAGCTTGCTTACCGTTTCTTCGACAGTTTGCATGGGATATTTGCTGACCCCCTTCAAGACCTCGTTAACGGCCTCTTTGCCGATCTTGCGCGCCTCAAGCAGTTTGAATATTTCCAGCATCTTCTCCTCGTTTATCTTTTCAACCTTGACGCCTTCGCGACGCAGCTCCGTCATGGCCGACATTAAGACGGACGCGACGAATTTCGCCGAGACGCCGGTGTTCTTGATTATGCTTTCGAAATCGTTGAGGTATTCGGACTTGATAATCTGTTCTGACAGGTCTTTTCCCAGTCCCATCTTCATGAAACGCGCCATCTTCCTGTCCCACGTTTCCGGGATGTGTTTTCTCGTTTCTTCTATCAGGTCCTTGGTTATCCGGAAGGGAGGGATGTCCGTTTCCGGGTATAACCGTGACGATCCGGGCAGGGGCCGCGAAAATTTTGTCGTCCCGTCCTCATTGGCAGCGCGAACTTCACGGGGAATCTCAAACAGCGCCGTTTTACAGCGTTCAAGGACGGCATTGCCCGCCCGCAGCGGTTTTTCGCCCTGCCCCGCTATTATAACAGTGCAATCCTCCAGTTCGTGCCCTAAAAACGCTTTGACACGCTCCATCTCCGCATCCATTTGATAGCTTGTCAAATCCTCGTCCGTGTGCGTTATCCCGCCGACGCCCTGCGCAACGGCATGCTCCGACAATTCTTTTCCGAATGTTTTGCCGGGGCACAGTTCTTTTTTCAGGAGCCCGCCGAACTTGGAAAGGTTGAAGCCGTATATTTTGTTGTTCTCGGCGAGTATTTTTTTTACGAACTTGGATTTTGATTCCGCGAATATGTTTGTTACGTCCTGCGGCTTTTCAAACAATTCAAGCTTGCAGCCGCGGTTTTTTAATTCGCCTTTAATCTCTTTCAGCGTCAATTGCCGCTGCGCCTCGTATTCTATGGCCTTTTCAATAAGGTCCAGCGTCTGTACGCCTTTTATTTCAACACGGTTTCCGCCTTCTACGGAAACGTTGACATCCTGGCGAATTGTTCCTATGCCGCGCAGGACTTTTCCTGTTGAACGAACAAGCATTCCAAGGTGATACGCGATTTCAACCGCGTCTTTAGGACCCAAACCCTCCAACAGCCCTGTCGATATCTCTACCAGCGGTATGCCTAATCGATCAAGACGATAGGTCACGTTGTCGCCGTTATTTTCAACAATACCCGCAGATTCCTCTTCAACAGCAATGACAGGAATGAAAATTTTTTTATTGGCATAACTCAAAACGCCGTTCAAACCGATTATCGCAGTTCTTTGGAAACCGGATGTGTTTGAGCCGTCGATAACGGTTTTGCGCATTATGTGTATCTCGCCCGGTATGTCCGCTTTCAAAAGCAGCGCCAGTTCCAGGACGGTTTTAACAGCTTCCGGATCAATCGAGTGCGGCGGTTCCTCGTCTATGTCAACCAAACACGTCTCATTCCTGAAAATCTGGTACGTGAACGTGCGGTTGCGGATAAACTCGTAAGCCGCGGCCATGTCTACTAATCCTAATTCACCGGCCACGGCGCGGAGCCTGCGGTTTATCGTAGCGATCGGCTGGTCTGCGGAAATGCGCGCAGGGCACGCGCAGAAAAGTTTGCGCGTTGTCGCAAGCCGTTGGTGTATTTCAACCCCGTATTTCAGGCCGATTTTCTGGTAATCTATGCCGGTTGTCATGGGAATTGCCTCAACTCTCTCCGCTGCGAAATCTCGCCCGCAATGTTCGTGAGCATCGCTTCTTTGATTTTAACAGGGTCTTTTGCATTGCCGAGGACGAAGCACAGTTTTGTATACGCCGCTTCAGTCGTCATGTCCCCGCCGGATATCACGCCCGTCGCTTCCAGCAGCCGCAAATTCCTGTAAACGTGTTTGTTCGTCGCGCCGTGTATTGTTTGCGACGTTATGACAACGGTCATGCCCGCCCTTACAACGTTTTTGATGGCGGGCAGCCAGGATTTTTTCGGGTCTTCCGGAGATGTTGGAACGTGCCCGAAGCCCGTTCCCTCAAGAACAATGCCGCGATAGCCGTTCTTCAGATAAAAGTCAAGTATCGTTGGCTCGGCTAACGGGTATACTTTGACAATCGCGACCTTGGGTTCGATGTTTATATTGGCGGCAAAATTCCTTTTCTTGTCCTTCTTCAGGTAGTTGCCCACGATCATCTCGACCTTTCCGTCGCTTCCAACGCGCGCAATCGGGTTAGCGTTCACAGGACGGAACGCGTCGCGCCTGCTGGAATGCAGTTTTCTCACCTTGGCGGCGGGCAGTATTAAACAGCTGTCGTCGGAAGAGTTTTCATGCATGCACACGCCCACGCCTGCGAAATCGGTTTTGGTTATGAAATTTGCCGCGCAGGCCAGGTTCAAAGCGGCGTCGCTGCTTCCGCGGTCCGAGGAGCGTTGCGCGCCCACCAGCACGACCGGAACCGGCAGGTTTTGCAGCATGTAGCTTAACATAGCCGCGGAGTAGTGCAGCGTGTCCGTTCCGTGCCCCAAAATTATTCCGTCAAGGCCGAGCTTGATGTCGCGCTCAATTTCTTTCGCAAGGTGTGCGTATCTCGTATGGTCCATATCCTCGGATGCGATGTTCATTATCATCCGTGATTTGATGTTCGCTATCTTCGTCAGCTCTGGAAACATTGCAATGAATTCTTCGGGCGTGAACGCGGGCGAAACGCCGCCCGTCTTGTAGTCAACGCGCGAAGCGATTGTTCCTCCGGTGTGCAAAATCATGATGGTCGGCTTTTTAGGGTCAAAAGTAAACGCGTGCGTCGGGTATTTTTCCAGCCGCGATTTGGTTCCCAGCTTCTCAATCCTTGTTTTGGAGTTGTAATCGAGCCCGATGTTGTAGCCGTTTTCAAGTTTAATCAGCAGGACGTTCGCATCCGAGGATTCGCTCTTCGGCATTACAGTCCCTGTGTAAGAGTTCTTTTCCCTTGTGACGCGGACGTCATCGCCGGGCTCTACCTTCTTCTTTCGCAGCATCTTGTCAAGCGGTTTTGAATACATTTTGCATCACTCAGAACCCGGTTGGTCTTCCGACACCGGTTCCATCCAGCATATAGGCCTCGGCGCTTCGCGCGTCAGCGAGCCTTATCACAGGCGCATAACTTCCCTTTGGGTCAAAAGCCCTGCCGCCAACAAACCTGTTAAAAGCTGGTATAATTATGATTTTCAGAACTTTAACTTTGCGGTCTGTTTCAGCTGACCTATAACGGCGTAAAAGCCTCCTTTTATCCATATTCAGCCTTATCCATGCTTGTTCGACGAAACGGAAGCCTATTTTATCCTTAAATTCTATACACGGGTGTAAATGTCCGATGATCAGATAATCCGAATTTAAAATATCTTTGTTTGGCCAGCTGTGCCCGTGGTTGAAGTAGACGTTGTCTATACAAAAGCCTGCCGTGTCATGAAACTCAATACCAGGCGATATGAACTTCTTTAACTCACCATCATGGTTCCCAGGCACTATATCGATTTTAATGAGCTTTGAAAGCTCTTCAAGTAATTTAGGTATCTCCCGCATTTCCTGCGGCGATAAATATGGTATAAAATGCTTTAAATCGCCCAACAGAACCAGCCTGTTGGCTCTCGTCGTTTTTATCAGTTTTTTGATCCGAGCGAGCAGATTCTCCGTTTGTTTCGGTATTCTGATGCCATTCTTGTACAATTCGTACTCAACGCCTATGTGCAGGTCCGCAATTACCAAAGTCTTTCCGAAAAGGACGGCCGGCTCATTGGTGACGAATTTAGGTTCCAAGGGCATTCGATAATATCAAATTCTGATTTTATTAAAGGTTGGCCGGGCTTAACTCAACGTCCGCAAAGAGGCTTTACACAGGCATGCCGGCCAAAAGAGGCTACGAAATCCGGTCTATCGACGTCCTGTTCCCGGCGCATTATTTCCGTAACAGCATGCACCGCTCGGGAAGCATCCCGGGTCAAAGGTTTTTAACGAGCCAGGAATGCGCCCCTTTCACCAGCGCGTTTAAGTGCAATTTCCTGCTGAAGTGATGATTGGCGTTTTTGACAATCACAAATTTCTTTTTTGTTTTCAGTTTGCCGAAAAACTTCCTGGCGTTTTTTATGTCCGTGCTCTGGTCGGCGTCGCCGTGAACCAGCAGAACGGGAATCTTTATTTTTTTGGCCTCGTTGTAAACGTGGCGCGATATGTTTTTCAAAAAGCCTTTCTTTACCCTTGTCTTCGCAACCTCGGCCATGCCGCCCTCTGCGTGTTTGTACGTGTCTTTTCTTCTCCTTATGGCGTGGCGTATGTCTATGGCAGGAGCCATCAGCATCAGCGCGTGGATGTCTTTGTTCATCGTGGCAGCAAGTATCGCGACCATGCCGCCCAGGCTGTGCCCTGCTACGGTGATTTTTTTGTAGCCTCTTGCCCTCGCAAACCGCACCGCAGCGTTCAGGTCATCGACCATCTGCTCAACCGAGGAGTTTCCAATGTCGCCTTCCGAGTCTCCGGCGCCGGTGAAATCGAAGCGCATCGAAGCGATTTTTTTCCTGTCAAGGTATTTCGACAGCTCTTTGATTATCCAGTAGTTTTTATCGGTTCCGAATCCGTGGGCCGATATCACAATCGAATTGTCGTCCTTGTTTTTGTGCAAAACACCCGACAGCAGGTTGCCGTCGTGTCCTTCGAAACTTATCTTAAGCGGCATTTTTCACCTTTTTATTACCCTTGAAACGCTTCCTTCCTTGCGAACCTCGATTATGTTATCGACAAAAGCCTCCAGCTCTTTCTCATGCGACACTATGATCACCTGGTCGCATTGCAGTTCGTTTAATACGTCGCGCATCCTGTGTAGCTGCTCTTTGCTGAAGCCGTCCGTAGGTTCGTCAAGAATTAGTAGGTTGTTTCTCAAAGAAATAGCTATCTCCTTGACAATCGTATTTAACGCGAGGCGGTACGCTAGAGCCACAGAAGTCTTCTCGCCGCCGCTTAACGCCTCAACATCCTGTTCGTAACCATTCTGTTCGATTATAGGCGTGAACTTGTCATCAACGCGCACGGTTATTTCTCCGGAGTCCATGAGCATAGAAAACCATTTCTTGAAAAGCGCGTCAAAATTCCTGTTGTAAGAGGCGAAAACGTGGCTTTCAATGCTTTCTACAGACGGCGTGAAATACTCCCTCAACCACCCTAGCCATTCCCTGGCGGATCTTATGCTTTCCAGTTTCGATTCCATGCGACGAACGGCGGCGGCGTCCCTTTCAATCATTGCGATTAGATCTGCAAGCCGCTGGTTTTTTGCCGAGTGCATCCTTGCCAGATCTTCAAGAATTTTTCTTTGGGACTTTTCCCTGTTTTCGAGGTCGGCGATCTTCCCTATTTCCAGGCCCAGTCCGCTTATTTCTCCGGTTAATTCATCCCTTCTCTTGTTCGCGTCCGCTATCGACCTTATCGATTTTTCAATTTCTCCCGCAATTTCCGTTTTTCTTTGAACCTCTTCGGCATAAGACTGCGACAGGAATTCGGCCTCGTTGTTCATTGTTTTCATCCCGGAAACCAGGGACGCGAGCCTGTCGGCCGCGATTTCGCGCTTCCTCTTTTCTTCAATCAGGTTTTGCATGTTTTTCAGTTGCGACGAATGGCCTTCCATCCTGTTCCTGAAATGGTCCGGGCCTATGTTCTGTTCGCATACGGGACAAACGCCTTTTTCGACCAGGCTTTCCAGGTCCTGTATTTTTAATTTTGTTTTGGTTATTTCTGCCAGCGAATTTTCAACATCCGACTTTATCCGTTTCCTGGTTTCGTCCACCGTCGTCTCCTCGATGCGCAAAGCGCTTGCATTTTCGATGCCCAGCGTTTCCATGATATTTTTTATCTCCGCGGCCGACAGGGTTTTTTTCTCCCCGAGGATTTTCATTTTATCCCTTGACGAATCAATCCTGGCGTCGGATAAAAGTGATTTCTGCGAGAGCGTGCTCATGTTTTTTTCCTCTGTCAGTATAATCCTGCTCAACGAGTCCGCTTCCGCGCTTAACGAGGCGTATTTCTCCCGCAACCTTCGCAGGCTTTCAATTTTTTCGGAAACCGACGATAATTCTTTCCTCCCGTTTTCTATCTGCGACGCCAGGCTTTTGG
Organism: Candidatus Aenigmatarchaeota archaeon; assembly: GCA_016177205.1. Classification (GTDB taxonomy): domain Archaea; phylum Aenigmatarchaeota; class Aenigmatarchaeia; order JACPZZ01; family JACPZZ01; genus JACPZZ01. The sequence continues at coordinate 13,832 of JACOVS010000019.1, read as the reverse complement.
TTTGCGATTCCAGGTCTTTTTTCTCCGACTGGTAACTATCGAGGCCCTCTTTCAGGGGTTGCAGGTCCGCTATCGACGTTTCCGCGGCCTTTATTCCGGACCTAAAGAATTTTTGGACATCCTCCGAGTTTGACGCGGCTGTCTTGTATTCTTCCATCATAAACGCCCTGCGTATTGTTTCCAGCCTTTCGTCCGCATTTGAGGAAAGTATCTCCTTCATTCTTTCCTGCGGCGTGAACACGGCATACCTGTAGATCAAGGAAGACGCCTGCGGGTGGACTTTTTCATTGAATCCCAGGATTGAAAGAACGCGCGATTTCATTTCCGTGACTGAGTAATCCTCACGGGCGCCGCCGGAAATAAGATAGCATTCCTTTTGCGTCGTCTTTCCATCGCTTTTTTCAAGGCTCCGCCTTATTACGAGTTCCTTGCCAGCAACGTCAAGGGTTAATTCAACAAATCCCCTCGCACAGCCATTCCTTAACAGATGGTCCGCTTTTAATTCGGAACTTAATCCGAACAGTGCGAACTCCATCGAGATCAGTATGGTCGTTTTGCCGGAACCCACGTCGCCTTCGAACAGGATGGCGCCCGAAGGGAATTCTATAGCAGCGTCCAGGTAGGAGCGTATGTTGTTTAAACGCAATCGTTTGATTATCAAATTTTCACCTTCATTATTTGCGATACTTTGGCAACCACACGGTCTGTGTAATCGCCTTTCGTCTCATTGTCCTTTTTGGCGTCTTTCATCACGTTTAACACCGCCTTTGCGGTTTCTACGCCTTCGGCGCCTTTTAATGAATTCGTCGCATACCCGTTGCACATTCCTATCTGCTCTTTGAATATGCGCTCTTCCACGGTCTCGCGGTCGTCGGCTTTTATCTTTATTTCGCTAAACTCTTTCGAAGAAAGCGCGTTCCGGTTTATGAAAACGTTCACAGCGCCCTTTGCGTATAACTTATCGCGCATAGGTTGCATATCTATTTCGGACTGGCTGCCCGCCGATAAAACACCCTTTAATTTTACCAGCGCTATGCAGTTTTCAAAATTATTTTCATCCGCGGTTTTTTGCAGCAGGTTTTTCAAATAATCCGCCGTCTCGTTGTCCGCGTCGATGTCGAATAATTTAACATTATTTTCCATTGTTCCGACGAATTCAATATTCCTTACGCGCGTGTCGAAATCCACTATGAAAAAGCCCCTTTGTTCGCCGTTTGCGGTATTCTCCAGGTCGTTGTAATTCCATCCGAATGTCGTTCCCGGATAAACGAATAACCCGTAACCGCTTTCGTTTCTTTCCGTCCTGCTGTGTATGTGCCCGCCGGCGTAATAATCAAAATTCCTTGGGAAAAACGATACCGGTATGCACTCGTCCGTGTGCATTTTACCGCTCATCAGTTCGTTAACGCCTATGTGAAACGCGAATATTTTAAAACCGGCTTCCTTTTCAAGGCTTTCACGGTCAAGTATCTCGTAATAATATTTTTCCAGCGACGCGCGCCTCCCTGAAATGCCTGCGATCTTGGCGCCCGTTTTTTTATCCTCCAAAAACCTGAGGCCTATTTTATCAGTTACGCGCTCTTCTTCGACGTCCATTATCTTTGTGAAAAGCCCGGAGCTGTGCAAAACATCGATTATCGAGGTAGCGGCCGGGCTGTAGTCGTGCGACCCGTAGATGACGTAAATTTCAATGCCCTTGTTCCGGACATCGCGCATTTTACTGGCCGACTGTTCGACTATGTCAAGGTCGGGTATGTTCTTGTCAAAAAGGTCGCCGCATATGAGGATGAAATCCACGTTCTTTTCAACGCACGCGTCCATCGCCCTCATGAATGCGTTTAAGTTCAGCGCGCGCAGCGTCTTGTCCCTCCAGGCGCCTAAGTGGCAGTCTGAAATATGGGCAAAACGCGGCATAATATCACGCAAACCGTTAATGTCGGACCAGGGCCTTACACAACCTTCCGCTGCGCTACAGGTCTCGGGCCAGCGGATTTGATCAGTTCGTCTATCGACGGAACCTTGACTGGTATCGCGAAATTCGTGAATATGGAGCTTATTATCGCCTCGCCCTTGTTAAGGCTTGCTATGTTCTTGCCGTCCTTTGACAGGTCTTGCGAAGCGCTCGAAATGATCGCCTCGCGCTCGACGGCCAGCTCGTTGCCAAAAATCACCTTTGTGTTCATGTTTGCCATTATCTCCCTTGGTATCACCGAGGACAGCTGGGTGATCGCTATCAGGCCTATCTTGAATTTCCTGCCTTCGCGCGCTATTGTTGCATATATGTTGTTCGCCTGGTTTATTTTGTCCTCAGCCAAAACTCTGGGAGCCTCTTCTATCGCAATGGCGATAACGGGAAGCTCTTTAAGCCTGTTCCCGGCCTTTTTCGCCTTGTAATTCTCAAGAACCCTGTTGGCGATGATGCTTCCGACCAGGAGCTCCGCCTCGTCCATCAGCATTGACGTGTCGATGATCACCTTCCTGCCCGACGAGAGAAACGAGCATATGTCGTCTATCGTTTTTTCCCCGCCCGAGACGTCAAACACTTCGTTGTCGCAGATAAAATCGCCGTCCTTGAACCGGACGCCCAGCTTGGTGTGTATTTTCCTTTGTACCACCGAGAGCGTTCCGGGATGCACTCCCTCCTTTTCAAAAATACATTCCCTGTCCCTGGCGATCTCAAGAAGCCAGTTATCGCCGAATTCCTTGCGGTATTTTATTATGGCCTGTTCCTGCGCAGGCGTAAAGTCTATTACGCCCGTGACATCATCCGGCTTGATAGTCTTCACGTCAACGCGCAGGGTGTACGCCCCGGAAACCCCTTTCCTGTTGGTGTAGTAGAAGAGGTTTTCCCTGCTTGCGGGATTCTTTTCCAGGGCCTCGTAATACTCGTCATGCGGGTCCAAAACCAGTATGCCGCAATAGCCCTTGTCCATTGCGTCCCACAACACGACTTTCAAAAAATTGCTCTTGCCGCGGCCTGTCGTCGCCGCTATCAGCATGTGGTGCGACAGCGCCTCCAGCCCGTTGATGTGCACGGGCATGTTTAAAACCCTGGACCCGCTTCGCAAATTTCCCAAAAAAAGCGGGTTGTCCTGCCTGGCTATAAACTCCTTGTCGGCTTCTGAAAAACGCCGCACCATTGAAAAGTGCTTCGGCAGCCTTTTCGGAACAGCAGGGCTTTCCCCGTTTTTAACCTGCGCAAGGGCCCTGGCCTTGGCAAGGACGTAATGCCTCAGTTCCGGGTCGTAAAAAACAAGGTCTTTCCACTTGTCTTCCACGCTCAGGCCTGAAGCCAGTTCCATCCTTTTGTCGTCCAGTTGCGAGCCGTACATCAGGTCGTAGACCTGCAGGAGTATTTTGTTGTTTTCATCGTCCTCCGCCACCACAATTTCTCCCAGCTCTATGGGCTGGTCGGATTTTTCACGCAGTATTATCTCGCCGTGCGCGCCGTTTATTATCTGGCTGATTATCTCCATAAAAATCACATCGAATCCAGCACGCCGTGCGCGTCCCGCGCTCTTGCGTCCGTTCGCAGGGATGCGTTCAGTGCGAAAATTTTTGCTTTCTGGTATTTCATCTCCTCGTTCGGTATGCGCCCCATCACGTCCGAATTTATCAGGCCGTACGGGTAGCCCGGGAACGTCAGGTCCGTCGCGTTGGCTGCGAGGCCTGAAATGATTTCACCGGCGCCCCTTTTCCCAAGGCTCGGCTTGGATATTTCCACCCTGAAAACGTATTCTGCGGCCGGGTGCAATTTAGCCACAAACATCTCCGCATTGTGGTCGGGATGGTTTATTTCCACGATATTTTCATAATACCAGCCGCCCTCCCGCATGCCGCTGTCGCCGGCTATTTTGTTTATGGCGGACAGCAGGGGCAGCCCTGTTGTCGTCAACAGGGTCGACGTCTTTGAGACGCCGCAGAGCGCAATGCCTTTTTTATCGCAGGCGTCGGCCGCCGCTTTCGCGTATTTCGATTCGTTTGTTTTTATCGTCTGCAACGAGCCGTCGCGCACGATTATCTCCGCGTCCTCAATTTCCGATACGGCTTCGATCATTCTCCATTCCGCAAACTCCCGCGCAGTCATGGAGACCTTGCTTATGTCCGCCCTTGCCGGCCCGGATGTCATGGTTTTGTCGAACGAGTCAAAAACCAGGTCCGCGCTGTCCGGTATCACCGCAGTCGCGTTCTGGTCGTCATAGTATATTTTCGTCTCGTAGTTTATGCCGCCTTTCGGGGCGGGCATAGAAACGGTTAGGGAAAAAAATTCCAGCATGTTCGGCATTTTTTGCCTGGTGCGTTCGGCGCCTTTGTATTTGGAATAATAAACGCGGTGCGACGCCAGTACGAAATTGGGGGCCTCAACAATTATCGCGGAGCCCCCGTCCACAAAGCATATGGTCCTGTCGCCTTTTTCAAGGTTTTTCAGGTTCTCGGCCGAAAACTCCTTTGCAGAGTATCTGGGATCCTCGAAATGAGGCTTGCCCGGGCCCCTTTCAACGTTTATTCTGGCAAGCTCCCCGACAACTCTTGATAACGCCAAATCCACCAAATCCCGCACCAATTAGTCGATATCGGCTGAAATTTAAATAAGGGCATGGTTTTACTGTTCCGATAACCTGATATTTATGTTACGGCTTACTACTAGTAGTGTGAAGTCAATGGCGGCGAAGAAGGGCGGACGCCTTCCGCAGTGAAAGTTTCTTGTTTTGTTTAGCAGCCAGACTTGCCGGTGATTCCTTTGCCTAGTTACGAAGATTTCGAAAAACTGAATATAATGGTTGGCAGGATAGCCAGGGTCGAAGAGTTCCCTGAGGCGAAAAAGCCCGCTTACAGGCTGTGGATAGATTTTGGCAAAAGCGGCATAAAACAATCGTCAGCACAACTAACCAGACTTTACAAAAAAGGGGACTTGCCGGGCAGGCTAATAATAGGCGTCACAGGATTTCCTCCCAGGCAAATAGCCAGCTTCATTTCAGAAGTTTTGGTCCTCGGGGTTATAGACAAGGACAGCAACGTGGTGCTTTTGAAACTGGACAAGGAAGAAAGAATTGAACCAGGCTCAAGAATATGTTAATAATTGTATAAAAACAAAGTGATACTATGTCCGAGCAGCAGGGCTTGAGCGTAAGGAAATCCGAGAACTTTTCTGAATGGTACACGCAGGTCGTGAACAAGGCCGAGCTTGCGGACATGCGCTACAACGTTAAAGGCTTTTTAGTTCACCGGCCCTGGTCCGTAAGGATAATGAAAAACATGTACGCGCTCCTGGAGCGCGAACTGGAATCGAAAGGCCATGAGCCCGTATGGTTTCCTTCGGTGATACCGGAATCGTTTTTTGAGAGGGAATCGGAGCACGCAAAGGGCTTCAAGGCCGAAGTTTTCTGGATAACCGAAGGCGGAAGCGACGGCAAGAAATTTGAGGAGCGCCTGGCCCTCCGCCCGACATCCGAGACAGCGATGTACACCATGTTTTCGTTGTGGGTGCAGGGCTGGAAAGACCTGCCGATGAAATTTTACCAGAGTTCGCAGGTCTGGCGCTACGAAGGCAAGGCCACGCGCCCGTTTATACGCGGCCGCGAGTTTTTCTGGATCGAGGCGCACGACGTCTTCGCAACAGAAAAAGAAGCGATTGCCCAGGTGAAAGAGGACATGGATACAACCGAGAACATTGTGCACAAAAGATTTTGTTTGCCGTTCCTGTTTTTAGTCCGCCCGAAGCACGACACGTTCGCCGGCGCCGTTAACACGTTCGCCGCGGATTCGGTGATGCCGGACGGCAAGATAATTCAATTGCCGTCAACCCACATGCTCGGCCAAAACTTTTCAAAGGCTTTTGACATAAAATTCCTGGACGAAAACGAGAAAAAAACCCATGCCTGGCAAACCTGCTACGGCCCCGCGGTCTGGCGCATATTCGGCGCGGTTGTTGCGATGCACGGCGACGATAAGGGGCTGGTCATCCCGCCGGCCATATCCCCGATAAATGCGGTGATAGTCCCTATACTGTTTGAAAAGGACAGGAAGGACGTCCTGGAAAAATGCGTTACAATTAGAAAGTCCCTTGAAGCCAAAGGCCTAATGGTGCACCTGGATTCCAGAGACAATTACACCCCGGGCTGGAAATACAACTATTGGGAGCTGAAAGGCGCCCCTGTCCGGATAGAGATAGGCCCGCGCGACGTAAAAGCGAAAAAAGTTGTTTTAGTCCGCCGCGATAACGGGGAAAAAACAACCGTAGACGAAAAAAATATAGCAGAAAATATAACAAAAATACTGGAAGAAATGCAAAGGGGCATCATGGAAAAAGCGGACGGGTTTTTCCGGAAAAACATCCGCGACGCAAGGCATTTTGGCGAGATGAAAACTTTGCTAGATGAACAAGGCGGTTTAATCCGGACGAACTGGTGTGAAAAGCAGGGTTGCGCGGACGAGATAAAGGACAAAGCGACGGCAGAAATCCGCGGCACGCTGTTCGGCAAAACGGAAAAAGTTTTTTCTAAATGCGTTACGTGCGGCAAAGATGCAAAGAGCGTCGTTTATGTCGGGCGGGCGTACTAATAATCTACTGTATTTTTGATAAATAGTGTTCCAAATCCCTGTATTCATTGTTTCTATCGAGAAGGCAGACTAAAACAATTTTGGAACCGAGAACAACGTAAATCAGCCTCGTTTCATTGCCTTCTATGCTAAGCCTGACCCTAAACACCCTGGAATAAAGCTTGGAGTGTACGGCTTTGAACCTGAAGGGATTTTGCTTTATCAAATCGATTTTTTTGACAATTTGTTTTTTGAATTTCGGTCCCAACTCTTCGATCTGTTTGATAAATGTTCCGCTCGCGACAAGCTCAAAGGTCATTTTAAAGCCTTTCTCAATTCCTTCTCGCTCACGAGATCGCCTTTCCTTATGGTAGCGTCTATAAATTTGTCTACCAGTTCGATTTCTTTATCGGTAAAACTTCCGTCGAAGTCCCTTTCCGTAACCTTGTCCCTTATGGCTTCTGTGGCCAGTTCCTGCAAATTCCTGTATCTGTGGGTTTTCGCATACTTTTCAGCGGCCTTCTTCAAGTCCTCGGGCAACCTTAAATTTATCTGCGGCTTCATAGATACCGATTGGTATCAGTGGTATATAAAGCTTTCCTATCCAGGTCAACGGCGCTCCCGTTTTTCAGCCTTTTTCCTTCCCGATCACAACGATAAAATTTTTTGACAAGTGATCACTTTAGCCGGCTACAACCTCAATATCCCTAATTTTTTTGAAATCCCCGTCGAATGTAGCTATTTTATTTATACCCGCTCTTTTCATGATAGACAGTATGGAACAGTCAGTAAAGCTGAATTTCGTGTCTGACTGGTTCTTAAATAATTCCCAGGCATCCTCAAACGCGTTCTTTTCCATATAAACCATTTTGGCGAAACGACTTATGTCATCGCCTATTTTTACCGTTTTGCCCAGGCTCTTAAGCCTGACAAAAGCCACTGTAACAGTTTCATCAAAGACGTAATCCGTTACCAAGACATCCCCATATTCGCCTGTTTCCAACGCCTTCATTATCCCTATAGCTTTGTTATGATTGTTATCCGCCGTGTTGTAGTAAGCTACTATAAAGCTGCTATCGAGAATTATCATTTTTTGCCGCCGTACAATATTTCATCTATTTCCTCGCTTGTGTTCTCGGTACCTTTCCCCCAGTTGAAAGGTTTAGCCCTGCCTTTGATTTTATGAACACCGCGTTGTACAGGTTTTTTAGGCCTGTTGTCTTCTACCCACTGTCGCATAGCGACAGTTACAGCGCCGCCCAAATTTATTTTGTCCTCTACAGCCTTTGCCCTAAATCTGCGAAATACCTCTTCGTCCACATCCCTGATAGCGATCATTTTCTTTGTCATATGTATAACATGTTTAACAAAGGCATATAAACCCTTGTGTTTGCAGGGTTCCGGAATAACAGAATAAACATAGGCCACAAAGCCCGGCTATCGCTTCAAATCAATTGTTTTACCGTTGTATTTTATTGTAATGTTGCCCGTATCCGTAACTGTGCCTATCGGCCCGCCTTCGCCCATTTTATCCAAGAGGCCTTTCTGTGTACCTGTGAATTACGGTATAATTTTCGCCCCGTAGCATTGAGTCGAGGCATCTTGACGCAATGGTTATTGCAGGGGATGCCGTGACAACCCCTCCAATCCTTGCCTGTACACCCTTGCTTTGATAATAATCCCTTACTGAAACAGGGTCTGTTGTTCCTATGACTGCGCCGTTTCCACAGCCCCACGTGTAATAAGCCACCTCGTCCGGAATAACGCCTTTGGAGCCTTCGATCTGACTGGCCATTTGCAGCAGCAGTACCAATTTCGGCGCGTCAAAAACATCGGAATAACCCGCACCCACACCGAGAGGCTCAAGCAGCCTTCTGGTTTTACCCATAAGGCCCCCGCTCGAAACGTTTATCCTGAATTTTATTTTATCTAAAATATCTTCCGGCGTCATTGAATCTGTCCTGAAGTAAGGCGTTGAAGGCTGTGCGACAAGCTCTCCGAGGGTTCTTTCATCGGTTAAAACGGATGCTGAATATTTTTCTCCCAGTTTCCTGTTAAGGAAATTAAACGCGTCGGAGGAGCCAACGTTATACCAGTCCGGCCCGAAAGTTTCCGACAACATCCTTCGCTGTGTCGTTATCCCGTTCGATCTCTGCTCCTCGTAAAGCAACACCAGGCCGGTGCCCGGTTCTACCACTTTTTCAGCTAGCGAAAGTTTTCCCCTTACTTCGCTTATTACGACCCCGTTCATTATGTACGCATCCACGTCATCCGATTCGTGGTAAACACACCCGATTAAAGGTATCAAATATTTTCTTCCAGCCTCGCGCATATTGCCGACAATCTGGCCCTTCCCAGCAGAATTCCTCGCATGCACCCCTATGCTCGCTGCTATGGGGAATGCGCCTTCTCTTGTAGCGTCATCACCGCACATTGCAAGGGTATCTTTTATGTCGGTTCTTCTATTGACCTGGTCGCAGACCATTGATTTTGATCCGGTGCCGTCCGCCGTCATCAGAAACCTGGATTTTTTCTTTACGTGAAGAAGAGGCATGCCATCCTCATAAACTACTTGGAAGTTGCTCCCATCAGCAACGTGTTCAAAGGTGCTGCGCAATTCCAGATCCATGTTATTGCTGTCCGGTGTTCCTAAAGGTGTTAAGGGGCCTTCATACCTGCTTAACAGTGTGAACATCCAGCTCATTCCGCTTTTCCTGACCTGGTCGCCGAGGTTTGCAGTTTCCCCTCCGGTTAAGACAACGTCGTTCTCAATGCACGCATTTATCACAGAATCCCTTAAACGGACGTTTGCCCCGGATTCCTTTGCGTACGCAGAATCCCAGTCGCAAACATTTGAGGCAAGCAGAGGGGTACATCCGTTTCCTTTCTCTGCCGCAACCATTCTGTTTATTAGCCCGGAAGACAAGGCGCCTACATCGGAATGCTCGGGGGAAATATTCCCGGTTGATGTGATATCTGATACAAGGTGATAAAGACCCGGGTAAAGTTCAAACGTAGCTACCCTGTTAAAGGAATCTCCCTGTTGTATACTTACACCGTGTTTTTGGGCAGCAGCGTAGGTGTCCGGTTTTCTTTCTCCCCACGCTTTCGATAATCGTTCTTTTTCATCCTCAGAGACATCGTCAAGGTAAGTTCTTACCCTCTTTTCATGCGGGGCCATAAGAAATCACTCGCAAGGAAAACATTTAAACAGCCTTTACAGATCCAGCTTTGCGCCCTTCTTGTTCCTCTCTTTGTACAACCGGTAGCCAAGAAGAACCATCGAAATCAGGAGTATTGCTAAAACAGGGTTCGTCGCGCCGGAAAAAACTTTGCCTGTTATCATTGAAAGCTTTTCATTATCCTGCCCGTTTTTTTCGCCAGCCGCCTCGCGCAAGGCCGCGTCGGCGATCCGCTTTGAATTTTTGTAGTCCGACGCCGCGTCATTAAAGTTACATTTTCGCAGGCCTTCCTTGCCTTCGGCCATTTTATTTTCGGAATCGGCCAGTATTTTTCTTACAGAGGTCATGTTGTAGCCCGAATTTTCGTAATCTACAATTTTCGAATAAGCGGCGGCCAGCGATATCTCCGCCGACTTGGCCGATGCAAGGACGCTGTTCTCCTCGCCGGAAACAAGGTGGTTCATCCTTATCCCGAAATTTTTCGAAAGTTCTTTCTGCTGCGACAGGATGCCCGCGTCGGATTTTGCAATTACGTTTATCATGACATTGTCATACCCTTCCGCGCCTCCCGGGCCGCCTTCAAGAGAAAAAACGCAGACCTCGGTTTTCGGAAGCACCGAGCCCTTTAATTCGCAAACAACCTGGCCGTTCACGGATATGTCCGAGTCGGTGGAAAGCAGGGGCGATGTTACTGTCAGGTTGAGGAAGTCGGATTTTTTGCAGTTGTAAGCGCTTATCTCAGCCGGCGATACACGGATTTCCATGCCCCGGAATACGGACGCGATCGCATCGACCGCGGTTTCAACGCAGCGGTTTTTCGTGCAATAGTCTGAAACAACCGACGCCGCAGACGCGTTTGCGGAAAGAAGCAGGACAACCAGCAAGGACGTTGTATAAACCGCGCTGCGCATGATAAAGTCCTGTGGACGCACAATTAAAAACTTAATACCGTGCAGGCACAACACTAAACAGGCGTTTGTATGGACGAAGAACCCAGGAAAGAAAAACTGTGCCCGAAATGCGGCGCGGACATAGTCATGACAACGGCCTGGGACGGCACGCTCGAGCCGGTAACAGACAAGTGCATCAAGTGCGGCCACAGCCTCAAAAAAGCGGGCCTGCTGGAAAAGATGAGAAGCCTCTTCAGGTGGAGCGGGTCGTAAGCCTGCCCGACCAATAGATATTTAAATACAGTATTGCATACATAGGTAAGTTGGTTTTGAATTTCTGCGGGCGTTATCCTACGATTGATATAACATATTGCGTAACGCAGCAGGGAATAAGCGTAGTTAACAACGATTTATAAAAACCAATAAAATACACTCACAAATTAAATTCGTGTTTTGATATGACAGAGATACAGGCTTTAAAGACAGGGACAACGACCGTAGGCATTGTTTGCAAGGACGGCGTGGTGATGGCCGCGGAAAAGAAATCCACGATGGGCTATCTTATAGCGTCGAAGGAGTCTGAAAAAATCTACGAGGTCGACGAAACGATCGGCCTGACTATTGCAGGCGCCGCAGGCGACGCGCAGGCGCTTGTAAGGTATTTGCGGGCGGAATTAAAACTGTTCAAGATACAGAACCAGCGCCCGCTGACTGTCAGGGGCGCGGCGACGCTGCTTTCGAACATACTGCAGGGCGGAAGATGGTCTTATGTTCCATACATGGTCCAGCTAATCTTGGGCGGCGTTGATGCGAAAGGCCCTGTGATTTACCCGATGGATGCGTTAGGAGCGTATGACGAGGAAAGGAAATTCTTCTCGACAGGCTCCGGGTCGCCGTACGCGCTCGGTGTTCTGGAGGATTCGTACAAACAGAACATAACAACGGACGAGGCGGCCAGGCTTGCCGTGCGCGCGATAAAGGCAGCCATAGAACGGGACATAGGCTCTGGCGGGAAAGGCATAGATATAATCATAATCAAGAGCGACGGCATCAAGAGGATCAAAGGCGACGACTTGGGCGGTTAATTAAAATTTTGATTAAACTTTTATGAAAAGTTTGTTTTTTGGCAGACCAATTTGAAAAATTAAAACCGCAGCCGTAGGAAACGGTTGTTTAAAGAGGAATAACGCATGGAAATATTCGACAAGATCAAGGAAGGTCTCCCGCCGGAAGCGGATATATCGGACATATCCTTTGAAGGCTCTGAGATCGTCGTTTACACAAAAAGCAAGGATTTTTACACACAGAACGGCGCTGCTGTTCGCAAGCTAGTGGACGAATTGAAAAAGCGCATCGAAGTCCGACCGGACCTTTCCATTACGATGGACATGGAAACCGCGTCTGCAAAAATCAGGGAAATCGTTCCGCAGGACGCAAACATACGCGACACCTACTTCGAACCGGAACTTGGAAAAGTCATCATCGAAGCGGAAAAGCCGGGCCTTGTCATAGGAAAGGGCGGGGAAACGCTTAGGACCATTAAATCAACGATTTTCTGGTCGCCGCAGGTCGAGCGCGCGCCCATATTAAAATCGGATATTGTTTCGTCTGTCAGGAAGACGCTGCATTCGGAAACAAAATATAGGAAGGAATTTTTGAACAAGGTCGGCATGAGGATACACGCCCCGAAGAAGCAGGGCGAGCAGTGGATCCGTTTGTCCGCGCTCGGAGGCTATCGCGAGGTCGGCCGTTCTTGCGGATTAGTCCAAACGCCCGAATCAAACATTCTCATGGACTGCGGCGCGGACGTTTCTTCAAACCAGTATCCGTATTTCAACGCGCCGGAGTTTGACATCGCAAAGCTCGACGCCGTCGTATTGAGCCACGCGCATCTTGACCACTCGGGAATGGTGCCGTTTCTATACGAGCAGGGTTACAAAGGCCCGTTATACACGACAGCGCCGACAAGGGACCTGATGGTGATGCTTTGTTTGGATTACATAGACGTTTGCCAGCGCGAAGGCCGCTTCGTCCCGTACACCAGCAAGGGCATTAAAGAGGCTGTTAAACACTGCATAACGCTTGATTACGGCGAAGTTTCCGACATAACGCCAGACGTGCGGTTAACGCTTCAAAACGCCGGCCATTTGCTCGGCTCAGCCTTAGTCCACCTGCACATAGGCGACGGCCTGTACAACATTTTGTACACCGGCGACCTGCGCTACGAAAAATCCCGGGTTTTCGAGCAGGCTTCGACAGACTTTGCGCGCGTGGAAACCCTGATTATAGAGTCAACGTACGGCGGTTCAAACGACGTCCTTCCGGGCAGGCTTGACGCCGAAAAATCACTGCTTGCAAAAGTGGGAAAAGTCATGGAGCGCGGCGGGAAGGTTTTAATCCCGTCCTTTGCGGTGGAGCGTTCGCAGGAGTTAATGGTAATACTTCAGGAAAATAAATTCAATTATCCGATTTATCTGGACGGGATGCTGTGGGACGCCACGGCCGTTTACACGGTTTACCCGGAATTCATGTCCCGCGAGATACAAAGGAAAACATTCCACGAAGGGGAGAACCCGTTTTTGTCGCCCATATTCAAGCGCGTCGCCTCGCAGAAGGAACGGGAGGAAGTCATGAATTCAAAAGAACCCTGCGTTGTGATAGCAACGTCCGGGATGCTGATCGGCGGGCCTGCGGTTGAATACCTGAAAGCGTTCGCAGAGGACGAGAAAAACTGTTTGTTATTCGTGGGTTATCAGGGCGCCGGCACGCTCGGCAACCGCATACAGAGGGGTTGGCGCGAACTTCCGGTGCAGACGGATAACGGCAAGACGACGACCTTGAAAATAAACATGGAAGTCGATACAGTTGACGGTTTATCAGGACACTCGGACCGCGCCAAACTGATCAACTTCATATACAAACTCCGCTCAAGGCCGGAAAGGATCATTTTATGCCACTTGGACCCTTCAAAGGCGAACGACTTCGCGAAAACCCTGCACAAGATGTTCAAGTGCGAAGCAATTGCGCCAAAAGTTTTGGATGCGATAAGGCTGAAATGACGCGTTTGATATGATATTGGTTTTTGATCTGAGCGGTGTATTTTTCAATGACGGATTAATATAGAACAGGGTTAATCGGAACAGAACAATTAAACGCGGAATAAAATTGTTATTTCAAAATTCAACCCGTTCTTTTATATTTTTATTTCTGCATATAATTT
>JACOVS010000018.1 GCA_016177205.1 Candidatus Aenigmatarchaeota archaeon | reverse complement strand
GTTAAAAAGTATGCTTGAAACCCGAAACGATTTTAGCCACCGAACAGGTTTCTTATCAAAGCCAAAATTCCGCCAGCGTTTTTGTTCTTCGTTTCCGATTCTTTCTTAAGGCCCTCGACCTGCTTTTTCAAAATATCTACCTGCTCGCCCAGGTTTGCCTTGATTGTTATATCGTCGGTGCCTGATGCAACCGTTTCAAGTGTTGTTATGATGTCTTCAAGCTGGGCCACCTGTTCGCCAAGGAACGCAGCGTCCTTCTTTTCCTGCTCAGCGGCAGCGCCCAGAAGCCAGCCAAACGTGTAACCAACACCGCGCTGTTTTGTCAGGTTTTCAAAATCTTCCAAGGAGCTGGTCGACTGGATTATGGAGTCCTGGCCCGACGATAACAGTATCTGGTCGTCGTCCTTGACAGCGAGCGATTTTATAACTTCAAGCTTTTTCAGTATGTCGTCCTTGGGTATTTCATACCTGCCAAGGCTTCTGGTTTCAAAAGCTTCGTTCACATCCTCCCCGTGCACCACAAGATTGACAGAATCGACCTTAACATCCTCTACAAATGGAAGGCCCCTAATTTTTTCTATGTTGTCCCTGTGTGCGGGCATCCGTATGACGGTTAACCTGTTGATGGCCTCTACGGGCAAAGGACCGCCGAAGGAAACGCCGGAGGCCGCCCTTAATTCTTCTATCTGCGCGTTGGACACGTCGCGTGTGACAACAACAATAGGCACAACGTTTGCCGGCGGCGCACCTGTTCGCCCGCCTTCAAATGATCCGGTCGGCTGCACGGATTGCTGGCCGACCCCACCTTCAAACCCATAGTTTATACTTTTTGAAATCTCATTTTCCACAGCCCTTGAAAGATAATCCGTGACTATTTCCGGCTCATCCCTGCATGTTTCCGTGAGTTTTGAGACTGTGTCCTGATGATTTTGATCCAGGTAATTCCATAGCTCGTCCCTATCCTCTTTGATAACATTCTTGACGTCTTTGTTGTGCGCCAGCCTTATTGCGTATTTCCTTACAACCTTGAAGCATTCCTGGTTGCCACCTTCGGAGCCTGTGTAAAACGGCATTGGCTGCGCAAACTGCGCAGGCTCTTCGCGCCTTTCCTGGAAATCTGAACGGCCCTCGACTTTCAGGAAGGGAACAATGCCCCCGCCGAATTCATAAGTCCTTACAACGCCTTTCAATTCGATTTTTTGACCGGCGGTGCTCCCGCCAAAACCAACCAAGCCTATTCTTCCGGTGCCGTCGTCAATTTGGAACGGGAAACATTTGCCAGCCTCTATAGGCCTTTGCGCCTGCGCAACCGCGGTTGCGCGGCCTGTTACAATGTCCCTGGCTGTTGCTGTGTTGACAACCTTCGGCGCAGGGCTGCCAAAGCCGCCCCCGCCCGAACCGGATGAACCTTCCGCACAGGAGGACGTGACGATATTACCGACGACTTTGACCACCTTGTTTTCGAATCTTCCCGGTGCGTCCAAAATCTGCCTTACAGTTGTAACGCCGGCTATTTCCTCGGTGGGCGGCTGTTCGCCGTACTCTATCTTCTTGCACGCACGGTTCTCGCACCTGAGCCCTGAGGCGCAGAATTTGTCCTCGTAATCGTTCTCGAAAGCGCAACATTCACCCGGGCATGCCTGCTTGGCGCCAGCGGCTGGGCCTGAAAAAACAAAGAAGGTTTGCGTGCGTTCGTTTGCGTTGCCAGACCTGTCCCTGGCCTTGCAGGAAACTGTGTACACACCTTCCTGGTCGGCAAAATAGCCGCGGCCTCCCACGCTTGCGAAAATATCGGTCCTTCCAGAAGGCGTGTATATTACAATTTCACTCCTATCCAGCGCCTTTTCGTCCCTTGCATTACAGTTTATGCGAACCTCGCTTTTTACCGGAACTTTTGCAGGCGAAATTTCAAAGTCTGTGATTACCGGCGGTGTTTTGTCCAGCTCTGTTGGGCATTCGTAAAACTCACAATTCCTGTACGGGTTGCGCCCAACAAAACGGCCGTCCGGGCATTGTCTGGTACCGGTTGCGCATACAGGCAGCGTGGTTGTTACGGCCGGGGTTGGCGCAACCACTGCGCCACCTCCGCCTGTGCTAGGCTGCGTTGTAGTTGTTGTATCACCGCAGACCTCCTGGTAGGAACAGCCTGAGCCGGATCTCCCGTCCGGGCACGTAAAGTACGCCTGGCATCCGAAGCTGGGCTGCGTTGTGGTGGTCGTGGTAGTTGTCGTAGTGGTTGAGGTTGTTATTGTAGTCGTTGTCGTCGTGTCGCCTCCTCCCCCGCCACCCGCAGCTGTTGTCGTGGTCGTCGTAGATTGGGTGGTAGTCGTTGTCGGTGCGGCCGTGGTTGTCGTACTTGTCGTGGTCGTCGTGCTTGTAGTTGTCGTTGTAGTCGTGGTTGTAGTCGTTGTCGTGGTTGTTGTAGTCGTGGTCGTGGTTTCATCCTGGGCAAAGGCGACAGAGGTTAACAGTATCAATGTCAGAAGAAGAGAGGTCAGCAGCCGCGTTCCCATAGATAATATTCTGGTTGCAAGATCCTTTAAAACTAACTAGCCTGCTTTTTCAGTTTTTTCAGGAACTCTGTTCCCTGCATGACCTTCGAAAGGCTGTCCTCGCGGCCTTTATAGTTCGCGCCGCTGAAGGGTTTTTTGTCCATTTTAACAGGCACCGCATCCGCGTCTTTGTAGTCATTTAATTTGCCGCAGAACTGGCACTCCCACTTTGTCATCCTTGCGCGCGCGTTGCAGCAGTCCGTTAAAGGGGTTTCGCCGTTCCAGTAGATCGAGCCTTCCTTTTTCGGCTTTAAACATTTGGGGCAAACCCATTCCGCAGCCGTTGTGCCGCCCGGTTTTGCGCAAAACGCGCACACAGCCAGCGATTCGCGCATTTTCATGCTAACGAGTAGAACTTCGAACAATATAACCTTTTCAAACCGTGACAGTTATTAGTTTTTTGCGGGAGGCCAGCCCTTTTACTATCCTTACATTCTGGTGCGGGACGCCGAAATGCCTGGCCAGCCGCTTAATTATTTCCAAATTGGCCTTGTTATTCTCTGGTTTCGATTTGACGCTTATGGCTATGGAGTCCCCTTTTACAATAAGGCGTTCATCGCCAAACGCAACCCGTACCTCGTACAATTTTTGATCAGACATAGACCCCCTGAATAAAAACACTGTAACCCCTTTTCTCAAGAAGCCTTCTGACAGCGGATACCTTCTGGTTCTCCACGTCAACGGATATGTCGCATTTTTTCAGCTTCATTTTTTTGGATTCTTCCACCCGCCTCCCCACAAACTTGAGAATCCTCAGATAGGAGGGGTCGTTCTCGACGTCGGTTTCAGAATAGTTTATCTGCGGCGAAACGGATTTTTGCGGCAGCAGAAAAATGCTTATTTTAAGCTCTTCCATACTAACTGATAGAAAACGCTGGCTTTTATTCGTTTCAGGCCTTAACGCAGGTAGTACGTGCTGGAACTGTCGAAGTTGTCGACCATTTCGATGCCCGTGTTTTCCTGCTTAACGTAATCTTCGGGCGCGGAATAAATTATGTCCGGGAAAAACTTGCTGAACCTTGTCGATAACGCCGTAACAACGTGGCCTTTGCCGAACAGGACCTCGCTTATCTTCTTTACGTTGTTCTTTATGACAGCCTCGTCCATTATGCCGAAGGAGTGCATATACTCGCGCAAAAGCATGTGAAATATGTAGGGCTGGTAAAGCCTTTTGTTTTTCTCCATGATCTTTCTCAACGGGGCCTTGTTTATGATAATGAAGTTGGAGCCAAGCGGATGAAAACCGCCTATGGATTTCTTATGGTCAGTCGCAATCTCTGTTAAACCAAGCATCAGCCCGGGCCTTTTTTGGCCCATCGTGCTGTAAACCCCGTCTTTCACAAGCTCGAAAATTTCCGCGAGCGTTTTCGAGTTTTTCAGCCTTTTTGCGAACTTTGAACCGGCCCTGGTTTTGCCGGATCCCAGGGTTTTTTTAATTTTTGCCATAACAGTCACAAAAAACTCTTAATAATTAATTACATGACCAGTTCCCTTTAAATAGCTGGTGGGCAACAACGATCCTAAACGGTCGAATTTGTCGAGCGTGCGAATTTAACATTTATAACGATTGTGTTTTAGATAATCTTTCATGGCTGAACTGTTGGAGAAACTGGCGTCCGGCGATAAGGTTTACCAGCCCGATGCAAAGACGATGAGCGCAGCCACGGTTAAGGACTACGAATCCGTATACGCAGAGTCTGTAAAGAACACGGAAAAGTTCTGGTCTGACAGGGCTAACGAACTGCACTGGTTCAAGCCGTGGGACAAAGTCCTTGAGTGGGATTACCCGTGGGCCAAGTGGTTCGTAGGCGGAAAATTCAACATATGTTACAATGCCCTGGACCGGCATGTCAAAAACGGGCTTGGTGATAAAGCCGCCTTCTACTGGGTTGGCGAGCAGGGCGATAAAAAGCGGATAACGTATTCAGAGCTTCTGGCAGAAGTAAAGAAATTTTCGAATGTCCTGAAAAGCCTGGGCGTGAAAAAAGGCGACAAAGTCACGGTTTACATGCCGCGCATATTCCAGCAGGTTATTACACTCCTGGCGTGCGCGCGCATAGGAGCCGTGCACAGCGTCGTTTATTCCGGGTTCAGTTCGGGCGCGTTAAAGGAGCGCGTTGTTTCGGCAGGCTCAAAGGTTATCGTAACAGCGGACGGCGGGTTTTACAAGGGCAAGGTCGTTGAGCTGAAGAGAATAGCTGACGAAATAAAAGGCGAGTGCCCCACCGTAGAGCACGTCATTGTTGTGCGGCACGCAAATTCGCCGGTTGAATTCACCAAGGGTGATTTGGACTGGGACGAATTGATGCGCGATGCGAGCGACAAGTGCGAGTGCGAGGTTATGGATTCCGAGGACCCGCTGTTCATACTCTACACTTCCGGAACGACTGGGAAGCCGAAGGGCGTTTTGCACGTGCAGGGCGGCTACGCTGTCGGCGTTTACACGACAGTGAAATGGGTTTTCGACATGAAACCCGAAGACGTTTACTGGTGCACAGCTGACGCCGGCTGGATAACCGGGCACAGCTACATTGTTTACGGCCCGCTGCTTAACGGAGCGACCGGCGTAATTTACGAGGGCGCGCCCACGACACCGGACCCGGGCAGGCTATGGTCGATTATAGAAGACTTAAAGGTCACGATATTTTACACGGCGCCGACAGCGGTACGATTATTAATGAAAAGCGGGGACAAATGGCCCGGTAAATACGACCTGTCGTCGCTGCGGCTGCTCGGGACTGTTGGAGAACCGATTAACCCGGAAGCGTGGCTGTGGTACAGAAAAATTACGGGAAACAAATTACCGATAATGGACACCTGGTGGCAAACGGAAACAGGGATGATAATGATAACGCCCCTGCCCTGCGCGCCGTTAAAGCCGGGCTCGGCTGCGAAGCCGTTTCCGGGGGTAATAGCTGACATAGTTGATGAAAAAGGCGATGCTGTCCCGACAGGCAAAGGAGGTTATCTGGTAATACGAAACCCGTGGCCTTCAATGATGCGGACCGTCCACAACGACCCTGCGAGATATGAAAAATACTGGAACACCATACCCAATGTTTATATGGCCGGCGATGTTGCGCACCGCGACAAAGACGGGTATTACTGGATAATGGGGCGAAGCGACGACGTCATAAAAGTTTCCGGTTATCGTTTAGGGTCGGCGGAGATTGAAAGCGCATTGGTCAGCCACCCTTCCGTAGCGGAAGCAGCGGTGATAGGAAAGCCGGATGAGATAAGAGGCGAGGCCATAAAAGTTTTCGTTATTCTGCGGGAAGGTTCGGCTCCTTCAGACAGTCTAAAAGAAGCGCTGAAGAAACACGTTCGTACGGAGATCGGCCCTATTGCGATACCATCGGAAATTGAATTCGTGACATGGCTGCCGAAAACGAGGAGCGGAAAGATAATGCGGCGCGTTTTGAAGGCGAAAGAGTTGGGTCTGCCAGTAGGCGACACGTCGACGCTGGAAGATTAATCGAATTTATAAAGCTTTTCGTCCATTCTTCTGGAATGCCGCGCGTGATTGTTCATAAAAAACTGGAAGGGCTGGCACCCAGACTTATCAAGGACCTGGAAGTGGCCTTAAGAGAAAGAGGCGACATGGGCCTGTCGGTGCCTCAGGAGTTCGACGTGCGCCTGAGGTTTTATGAACCCGGGTCAAAACCCCATTCAGACGCGAACACGCGCACCGTGGGCTCGAAGCCTTCTGTGACCATAAGCGCGCTGCCTGAGTCATTGAACTATCTTGGCGGCGAGAACAGGAAGGCTGTTAAGACTGTCATGAGTTTTTTCGATTTAACGCGGCGTTTTATTTCATTCGATACGGAATTCCTTCCGGGCCCGGAGGGAATTGACGGCGACAACGACGAATATGTGGTAATTTTGACGATGAGAGAGCCCGAGCGTACGATCAGGTATCTGGAAGACACAGCGCCCGAGGGCAGGCTTGCAGCTTACAAAGATTCGCTGAAAAAAAGGAGACAGGATTTCGATGCCCTGAAGGAGAAGGTTATCAGAACTGCAAAACCTGCGGAAGAATCGCTGGCACGGCTGGCGCCAGTACTGCAGGATCTTTTTAGTTCGGTGGGATTTGGCAGCACAAGGCATGAGATGGACCACGTCGACTTCTCCACGTCGGCCATCTATGAGGACCTGCACCAGTCTTTAGAAGGAGGGGTGAATCCCCAAACTCTTGCGAAATTTTCCCAGGCCAAGACCCTTTCAGAAGTGAGGGCTTTATTTTTCGATCATGTGCCGCTCAATTCGTGGGGTGAAGCCGATATGCGCAGTGTGGAGGAAACTGTAGTGGCACACTATGCTGATGAATATATTAACAGTCCCAAATATTCGGAGGCTGTCGTAGGCATGGTTTTGAAGGCGGATAACACAACGATCGATGATGATACCGCAAATTACATTTCCGGAGCCATTGACAGAAGGTCAAGAAACGGCCGGTTCAAATTCGACCCGGCAAAAGTGGACTACAGGGTTGCCGGAAAGATCCTGCATGACCAGCTTCCGCTGTGGCGGATAGCTACGAGGGCAAACGCCGAAATCGCGGCTGAAGCGATCGGAAACGCCTACCGCGACGATCCCCGAAGGCTGCGCGCCGCCAACGGAGCGAGAAGTTTCCAGGAGTTTATCGAATTTTGCGCGGCTTGATCAAATCCCGAAAAAATTGTCAATTATTTCCGTATAGATTTTCTCAACGGTTTTTATTTCGTCCACATTAACGTATTCGTCGGCGGCGTGTATGTTGCCGCCGTTAGGCCCGATACTAACCGATGGAATGCCGCACAACCCAACAGTGTAGTTCATGTCGAAAACGGAATCGGAGTTTTTCAGTTCGGGCTTCAGACCGAATTTTTTGAACGCCGCTTTTGCGAGCGTCACGATTTTTTCTTTCCCGTCCACGATGCACGCGTCCAGGAACGGGTTAGGACGCTCGTAAAACTCAATTTCGACGCGCGATTTTAATTTTAACGATTCAACAAGGCCTTCCAGCTGGTCGCGGCAGTATTCCTTGTTTTCTCCGACAACAGCGATGCGGTGAACCATTAATTCGCAATGGTCCGGCACAAAAAAGAAATCCGTGCCTCCGCCCACCTTGGACACGCACGCTAAGCCGGATCCCATTACCGGATGTTTTTTGGTTTTCATTTTATCGACGGCTTCGATAATTTTCGCGGCGTCTACGACAGCGTTAACGCCTTTTCTCTGCGAGCCGTGGCCGGGTTTGCCGTAAACTTTTAAGTTGAACCCGTAGCGGCCTTTTATCGAATTAACGATAAACAAGCCGGCGCCTGCGATTACGCCGGGCTCTGAAAACAAGGCGGCGTCGAAATCTTTTATTACGCCTTTTTTTATCAGGTCGTAGGTTCCCAGTGACTGGAGTTCTTCGTCGACCACGCCGGTGAACGTTACAGTGCCGCGGAACTTTTTGTTTTTTAACCGCAGCAGTTGCATCAACTGGATAGCAATGCCGGCTTTTTGATCCAGCGCACCAAGCCCGTAAAGTTTTCCGTTTTCCACTATTGGTTTAGTCGGTGATTTTGCCCAGCCTTCAGAGGCGAAAACAGTGTCGATGTGGCCGTTGAGCAGAAGTTTCGGTTTGCCGGTTCCTAAAGAACAGACAACATTCGGACGGTCCTTGTCAGTGTAAACCAGTTCGGGCTTTAATCCGTTTTCCTTTAGAAAGTCGTGAATGAATTGTGCTACTTTGCTTTCGTTGCCGCTGACCGATTCTATTCCTACGAGCTTTTTCGTTAACTCGATAGCGTCCATAAGAATCAGATGAATATGGCTGTTTAAATTAGTTCAAGCAGTTCGGTTGGCCCGCTGTGGACAAAAAGGTCCATGACCAGCGGGTCGTAGTTGGGGAAGTGGCGCTCCTTGATCTGTCTTGTGAGCAATTTAACGGTTGCCACGTGCTGGCCGTCATAAGTTCCGCCCAATTTGTTAGCGAGCGTGTTCATCTCCGGGGCTGGAACAGCGTCAGTCCACCACATCTTCATTCCCATTTCCCGTGCGTGTTTCAGCGCCGCGTAAGACAGCGCAAACCCGGCGCCGTTCGTTTTTATCTGGCCTGTGTCCGGATTAAGCGCTGCAACGTCTGTCAGCTCTCCGAAACCGAACGGGCTCCGTTCAACCGTGACGGTTGCGTCTATCCTTCCATCGCCGATCCTTTCGGCTACGTATACAAGCGACGGAGCACGCGAACCAGCAAACTGATCCGCCACCAGCCGGGGCATCGTTTCTTTAAGGTTGTAAGTCCCGTAGAAAGGGAAAGTTTTAGTAAGCACATCTACTAATCCGGGCACGTCTTTTGGCAGAGCCTGCCTGAGATAATGACTGTTCCTGATTCTTTCCACGGCCTCTCGCGCTTTTTCAGGGTCGAACATGTCTTTCCGAGACTCCGCCTGTTCCTTGATTTTTTTGAACCATTCTTCATCGCGTTCGGGAAACAGTCCGAGCCTTTCCGGCTCGACCTTAGCGAAATCTTCCACACCGAGCTGCTGCCCGGCCACAAAAAACAGGCCATAATTAACAGCCTCTACTTTGTAACCCCGCCTTCGCAACGACTCTGCGACGCCAACCACACCGAGCCCTTTTTGCATGTGCTCGTTCGCCATGGGAACCCTAATGTTCCCGTAGCGTGTCGCATTGGGGAAGGCCCTTTCCCATGTTTCGACCATGGCACCGGCAGCTTCAGGATCAATCGCGAACGGTGTTATTTCGCTGGATGGTTTAACCCGCCGATTGCCTTTGCCAAAGTCTGCGCTATCATCTGTGTAGGGCGTTATGGCGAGTATTCTTTTATTGTCCCTTACGCCCAGCCAGTTTGGTAAACGGTCTTTGTAAGGCTCGACTTCTGCATAAACGTGGGCCAGGCCGTGCTGCCGGGTAAAATCGTCGAAGTCGTGAAAATTGTTTGCGCCGACAAAGGGGATCAGGGTGGAGGCTGGCGAGTAAGCTTTTGCAACGGTCAAAATTTCATCACCAAAACGTTTCTTGACGAACTTACAATTCGTTTAGAAACGTCTTCCATACATTACCCCAGAAACCTATTTAAAAGTGGTTCTAGTTGGATCGTTGATCGCAATGTATGTAAAAAGTCGACTATAAACGTATTAAACTGAAGCATACCGTAATTAGACATAGAAAATCATGATTTTCTATGCACGAAAAGCATAAGCTTTTCGTTGAAACCTACGGTTTTCTAATTGAGACAGCGGAAACGCATAGCGTTTCCGCGCAAAGGTTTCTATTGGAAACCTTTGAAACATGAAGTTTTCTCAATACTGTATCGGTATGCTTCTAGCTATCTAACAAACCATCTTTATAGCCTGCTTTTCGATCTCTTCAGGATCCATTTCCGCGCGTGCGACGCCTGTCCTAATAGCGGCGTACGCAACAGCCTTGGCGATGGCCGGCGCGACGCGGCAGTCCAGCACATCCGGCAGTATTTTATCGTGGCTCGGATCCTTGATTATGTCGGCTATCGCATTTGCCGCGGCCCGCGTCATCGCGTCGTTTATGTCCCGCGCCCTAACGTCAAGCGCGCCGCGAAAAACACCGGGAAACGCCAGCGCGTTGTTAACCTGGTTTGGAAAATCTGAACGGCCTGTCGCTACAATTTTTGCGCCAGCCCTCTTCGCATCGGCTGGCATTATCTCCGGAGTCGGGTTGGCCAACGCAAAAACAACAGGGTCGCGGGCCATGGATTCTATCATTTCCGGCCTGAAAGCGTTTGCTGCGGAAACTCCGATAAGGACGTCCGCCCCAACAACTACGTCGGACAGGGAGCCGGAAAGTTTTTTGTGGTTTGTGCTTTGTGCTATCTCCTCCTTGTACGTATTCTTTATGTCCTCGCGGCCGTCATAGATCGCACCTTTTGAATCGCATACAACTATTTCGGCAACGCCCATGCCTGCTGCCATGCGCGCAACGGATATCCCTGCGGATCCCGCGCCGTTCAAAACCAGTTTTATCTGGGATATGTCCTTCCCGACCAGTTTGACAGCATTCAACAACGCGCCCATGATGACTATGCCAGTCCCGCGGTTGTCATCGTGAAAAACCGGTATGTTTAATTCGTTTCTTAACCGCCGCTCGATGCTGAAAACTTTCGGCGAACTGATGTCCTCAAGGTTTATGCCGCCGAAAACAGGCGCGATGTTTTTGACAGTCTGCACAATTTGGTCCTCGTCCTTTGTTGCGAGGCAGATTGGAAACGCGTCAATGTTTGCCAGCTTTTTGAACAACAAACATTTGCCTTCCATTACAGGCAAGGCGGCCTCGGGCCCGATGTCGCCTAAACCGAGAACCCGCGTGCCGTCCGATACGACCGCAACCGAATTTCCCTTCATTGTATAATCGTGAACTTTCCCGCTGTCTAAGGCTATTGCGCGCGACACCTCGGCGACGCCGGGCGTGTATGCGAGCGCAAGGTCGTCCTTGCTGCGGACGTCCATCTTATTGACGACGGAAAGCTTTCCCCTGTTTTCCTTGTGAAGCTTCAGGGCGCGCTCTTTTATGTTTTCCATTTTTCATCACATGTTTATTAATTAGCAGGTTTTTAGTTCCATTGCGGATAGAATTTTTGGAAGGTCCTTTATGTCACTTATTTCCGCGTCTGCCCTTATGTTTAATTTCCTTTTGTTGGTGTTGCCATAAGAAGCCAATACGGTTTTCATACCCATCCTTTTTGCGCCCCTGACGTCGCGGAGCAGGCTGTCGCCTATCATGACGGCTTCCGCGGGTTTTACACCCAAGCTGCGCAGAGCCTTGATGAAAGGCCTGGGGTGCGGTTTTAGCTTATGCGTGTCATTGTAAGTGATCACGGCATCAAAATAATTTTCCAAGCCCATCTCGACCAGCCGGGTCCAGGCCTGAAGGGCCGGGGCGTCGGAAAGTATCGCCAGCTTGTACCGTTTATTCAGCCTTCCCAGAATTTTTTTTACGCTGGGGTACGTCATCAGGGTTGCGCTTTTCATTTTGCGGTAAGCTACGATGCCGGCGGCCATGATTTTGTAATCCACCCTTCCCATGGTCTTTTCCAGGAACGGCTTGAATATTGTCTGGTGTTCTATGCCTTTTTCCCTGTACAGGGAGAACAGCGCTTTCAACGCCTTTTGTTTCGGCGTCTTCAAGCCGGCTTCTATCATTGCGCCAATCGCCGCGTCGCAACTGGCTTTTTTCGTGGACATGAAATCGATTAGTGTGTTGTCCAAATCGAAGATGACAGCCTTTATCATAGATAATAAAACCCTAGCTAATTTATAAGCAGAAACCTTTAATTGCAGGGTGCGGGGATTCTATTATGGACAGGCTTGCCCAGGCCCATACGTGGATAACGCTGTTCGTTTCCGTGGCCCTAATAATGTTCTTCACGTTTTCCGTCGCCTTTCTATCCCACGGCATTTTCGCGCTCGCGCTGTTATCCGGAGCCGTAATCATTACAGGGCTTTATTGTGTTTTCAGATACTCGGGCAAAAAAACTTTTACAGACTTCAAGATCATGGCGCTGCTGAATTTTTCCCTTATTTCAGGATTCATCCCGGGCATAGGGATGAGATACATGCAAAACGGCGTGATAGGGCCGTACCTGTGGCTTTCGTTGGTCACAATAAACCTTGCGTACTCGATGTCTATGATAATTTATCATGATATGAAAATCTCCAAGTTGTTGGAATGACGGGTCACATTGTTTCATAGACAGCCGGAACCAATGACAATATCTTATCAGCCCTGTAAAAATCCATGAACGGCAAAGCCCAGCCAACCACGCGCCCTAATCTTCCGTCCGTCTCCGAGCGCAGGCGCGCGAGCGCCGCCTCGTTCTTGGCGCGCTGCTGTACGGCCATAAAAGCTTCACCGACCCTGTTGTAATACTTCCGGGCCAGCGCAGCAAAAGCGCCTTCCGCGACGCCGAAGTCCAGATAATAGTTTGTGTGCGAAAGAAGATCCCTTTCAGGTTTAACACCGTTATCCATTTCAGCGACGTATTCCGCCTGCTCTTCATCCAGAAGGTTTTGCTCCAGGCCGCCGTTTAAGGAAGGGTACCCGGCGGCGATAGCCAAATTTTGGGCGGCGTGCAATTCTTCGTGCCTGTCCAGGACAGGGTCGCCGACTCTTTCATGTTTCACGACACGTATATGAAAATTTCCCCGTGTGAGGGCCCGCGGAATTACCATGTCAGCTAGTTGTGCTTCCACACGGGGAATCAAACGAGGTTCGTAATACGCCCTAGTCAATATCACCGAACCTCCCAGGCGTTCGCGCATCGAGGGCGCGATTTCCTCCGGGTCAAGGCATATGCCCTGCGAATCTGCATACCCCCTTTTCATGCCGCGAGAAACGCACAGCTGCTCAAAGTCTTCGCCGTCCATTTCGAACTGCACGCTGTAAGGGCGCCTTTTGACCCTGAGTCCCTGCGGAGGTTCCTGGTTGAAAACCGAACGGAAAAGTCGTTTGTCGCTGAGGCCTATTTCATACACCGATCTTATCCTATTTTCGAATTCCAGACCCAGGTTCTCGAAAAAACATCTGGCTGTTTGCGGCAGCGTGCCCGCGGCCGACAGCGTAAAATCCCGCAACTCAGCGAAGTCCGGTTTTCTGACATCCATTTTGCCGGCGACACTTTCCAAACCCATCAGGGCATTCACTTCTTCCAGAAGACGCTTAACGTTCACCGAGTCGTCAACCGTGACCGAGGCCATTAGAATAAGAATAGTAACAGGGTTTTAAAACTATCGAAAAATTAAATAAAAATAAAATCACAGGCAGGCACGCAGACCGAAGCATGTGCTTTTAGTATGCACATGCTTCCAGCTTCCGCAGACCGAAACTGTTGCATACAGAATAGCAACAGTTTCCAACTGCTTTCCGCGAATTTGTTTTACCAAACTCAAACGGCTTTTAGGACCGAGTTCAACCAACAACCGGCAAACAATATTACCGGTTTGTTTTGACTTTCAGGTTTTTGGGGATCGCGGACTGAACACCTCGTTGCCTTGGTGCTTACATCCCGATTCCATCAATCTCGTCGTCTACGAGACCTTCTTATCCGCGCCGATGCAAACTTGCGCTCGCACCAGTTTGGAAATAATCGCCTATTATTTGAGGACAGTTTCGGACTTAGTTAAGCAGAGAATAATTTCTGCCTAGTGCGACTAATCACAAGTTTAGCAATGCTAAACTGTGCAAGGAAACCATTGGTTTCCTATGTTATTAGCCGCCGATCTTACCCGAATGTAACAACCGTTTTCAAAGTAATGCGGATATTTCCGCAAACTCGACGGCCTGACCATCAGGAAAACTGAAACTATTCACAAGTTTAGCATTGCTAAACAACGATTTGCAATGCAAATCGTGCACAGGAAATCAATATTTCCTGCGCTGTGCAAGGAAACCAGCGGTTTCCTATGTCTCTTATGCTTTCAGTCCTTAACTGCATACAGCGTGGCTGCCCGGCATTACCTTTTCAGATAACCGGTGAACTAGAGGCTGCGGCAGGATGTTCCTCTTACGTGCATTTACGCCTTAACGTAAACACATTTCGTACTAATTCTGCCTTCCTCTCAGGCGATTGACACCAACAATAGATAAAGACCGAACTGTCT
>JACOVS010000016.1 GCA_016177205.1 Candidatus Aenigmatarchaeota archaeon | reverse complement strand
GTTTTCTCAATTAGAAAACCCAGAGGTTTTCTAATCACCGCTAAGAAGCAAAACATTAACAACTCTGAAGAAATTTAGTTGCGCACAAACTTAATCAAAATCTGTTGTCCAGACAGATCCGATTCAAATCAATCAAACTTTGTCCAGAAGTCTGATTGTAGTAGTACTTTTATTTTATGTTTCTGATATAAATACTTTCCAAGCCAATTACTGGTGGGTTCTTTTACTTTCGAAAGAAAGATTTTCCTCCTAGAGAAAGGTGTATGCCGTGCCTGATGCAAATCTGCAGAGGACCAAGGTCTATATCGATGTAAGCCTGCAGCAGGAGGTGGAGTACAACGGCGCAAAGGCAAATGTTATCACCGCATCGCTCACGGTTCCGGGCGAACCGGAACTTGCATCCCATGCTACCATGGTTCCGTTCGCATGGGAATCCCTGGGAAATTACCACACGTTCCATACAGACGGGGACAAACCCCAATACGCATTCGAGATCCGCACAGAAAGGGGTAGCGCGGTGTCAACAGCAGAAATCATAGAACCGGCTGGCCAGGCCGTATTAACATACCACCTGGACGAGATAATCTCGGCAATGGAAAGGAGAAGGCATAGGGCGGTCGGCGGCATCGCCAGTAAAGAGGGTAAAATTTCGCACGAGCAGGGTTGGCAGTCCCTTTACGACGTCGAGGTGAGGGTCCGGGAAACCCAACTGTTTTTAAATCTGAAACTTTATACCTAAGGCATGAAGCTGGAAGGCAAAAGAATCCTGGTCACGGGCGGCGCCGGCTTCATAGGCTCCCACCTGGTCGATCTTCTGGTTGCGCATAACTCTGTGATCGTGGCTGACAACCTGCTGCCGGAGAGGAGAAAGACAATCAACGAAAAGGCTGAGTATGTCAGCGTCAGCCTCCTGGACAGGGGCTCAATTTCTTCGGCAATGAAAAATGTTGACCTCGTCATTCACCTGGCCGCAAACCCGCTGGCCAGTGTGACAGCGTCGCCAGAAATGATCGGCAACATAACCATGACGCACAACATACTGGAAATTATGAAAGAGAACGGCGTAAGCAACATCGCCTTTGCCTCGTCCGCAATAATCTACGGCAACGCGCCCGTACCCACGAAAGAAACTTACGGCCCGTTGAAGCCGCACTCGCTTTACGCAGCCTCCAAACTTGCCTGCGAGGCGCTGATATCGTCTTATTGCCACAGCTTCGGGATGAAGTCCTGGCTGTTTCGCTTCGCCAATGTCGGCGGGCCCCGCTTACGCCACGGCCCGGCGCACGATTTCATAGCAAAACTGCGCAAAAACCCCTCGGAATTGGAAGTCCTTGGCGACGGCACGCAGCTGAGATGCTACCTGGACGTCAATGACTGCGTGGCCGGCGTAATCCGCGTTATCGAAAGCGCGGACGAGCCTGTCAACATCGTCAACCTCGGCGCCGGGGATGTTATCAGCGTCAAGAGGATCGCAGAGATCGTCATTGAGGAGATGAGGGTAAAGGCGAAGATCAGGTTCACGGCCGGGGAACCGAAAGGCTGGAAAGGCGACGTAAGGATATTCCAGCCCGACATAGCGCTGGCGAAGAGCTTCGGATGGAAACCCAGGCGCAATTCCGAGGAAACAGTCCGCGAAATGGTCCGCTCGCTGGTAAAAGAGGGCGCGTAACAATTTTAGCTTTCGACCACAGTTAATAGTATGGTCCAGTGCGTTCATTGCGGCGACGCTGCCAAAAATCCGGTTGTTTGTTCTGGGTGCAGGGAGTTCGCCTGTGACAAGTGCACCATTTCAAGGAACAATGAAACGACTTGTGTGAAATGCTTTCTGAAAACCCTTAACCCTGCCGGACGCAGGATGTGGACAGACCTGCTGAAAAGGAAAGGCGTTATCAAAGAGCGCGTTGAGGACATACTGAATTACCTGGGCTCACCGGTCACAGAGTTTTCATACACAAGCATCGAGAACATCAAGAGCTTCATTGTCAAGACAAAGGGCGCGAAAGGCGTTGATTACAACCGCGTCTCCGAGGACGTCTTCAAAAACTTCTGGGAAAAAGCGAAGCGCCTGGGCTTTGAGCCGAGAAAAATCCCGTTCGGCGAAAGGATCATTGTGCAGAAATGATAAAGAAATTAACGCAGTAATCGCCTTAGCCTTCCACCGATGCCACGCTCCTCACGGTACCTCTGCAAAATCGTTTTCTGGTTTCTGGGTGAAAAATGGTTTACTTCATCGGCCCGCACCACCAAACCACCGGCAACGTGCATGACGCACTCTTCCCTCTCTCCGTCCGGGTAATGGTGCCCTAATCCCCAGAGATGACCTAGCTCATGGGCCAAAACAGGCGGATAGCCCGGGTTCGACACCAGCGCCTCGCCCCTTCCGAACAGTTCAGGCCAGGCAAAGGCGTAAGGCCCCAGCCTGGGATCTTTTCCCAGCGCGAACACCAGCGCGTCCACCCCGTATTTCCTGCGTACGTTTTTTCCCTGGTTCACAATTAGTTCACGCGCAGTTCCATAAACATCGTTAACCCATCCCAAAAAGCTCGCGCCCTCAGGCGGCTTTGAGCTGCGGATTTCGGAAGGAAACGGCTCCAGCACCTTTGCCCGTCGGTACACCTCGCCCAGCGGAAAAATTTCCAGAGCGTTCTCCAAACATCTCAACAACTCGGTGTCCGAAAATTCCCTGTTTCCTGATTTCAGCAACTCTGTTATTCCCACCTTCATAACTCAGGATCAAATCTCAAACTTAAGTGTTTGCCTAGAATTAGCGGCCCGCAACTACCACTGCCTGAAATTCGCATGCTTTTCCGTTGCGCCGCTTGAACCCATCGCAATTGGCCCGCGGGAATCGGCAGTTCTCAGCGTGTTTCCGCAGCGCAAGCATTGGCTGCGGGAATCAACATATTCAAGCCCGCAATGTCCGCAAATTTTCATCTGAATCATCAGGCTCTTTAATTGCCCGTCAGAAATATAAACCTGATTGACAAAAAGGCATTAAAAAAACATTCTAAAACTCAAAAACG
>JACOVS010000020.1 GCA_016177205.1 Candidatus Aenigmatarchaeota archaeon | reverse complement strand
TGGCCGGGTTTTGTGTAAAGGTGCTCGCCGACCTGCACGAGGTTTTTCTTCATCTCTTCCTCGTTCGATATTTCCCGCAACAGTTCGTGAACCATCCAACCAGATCCTGTAAATCTATACGCGACTCGTTATTAAAACCTATCAGAAATATTGACACTACCTTATTAATATTACATGCGTTATTCGTTTTGAGTGTTGGGATGGAGTTAGAACTGAAGGTCGCCGCGGTCTATGCGACAGCCATTGCCGCCTTCGTACTGGCTTTTGGCCTGGAGTCGGCCGGGGTTGCCCTCGTTGCGTTGCCGGGTTTCCTGTTTTCCTACTTCTTTCTGGAATGCAGAAAGACTGTCCGGCTGCTTTTGTCCGTGCCTTTGACAATGATACTGGTCCTCGTTCCGACGTGGATATTCAACGTATTTTCAATACCGGTGAACGGGCTTTTGCTGATAATGCTCTCACTGCTGTACACCCTTGCGTTCGCGTTTGTTCTGAAACGCAACAATCTGAATCTTGGCACGCTGCCAAACTCCGAAACGCTGCTGATTTTGCTTCTTGTGCTCTCCGCCGTATTCGTGACATACCCCCTTCACAGCGGGCTGCTGCCTCGTACGGATGGCTCGTCGCACTATTACAAAATGTGGCAGGTTCGTGAATCTCTTGACAACGGCAGCCAGCTGCCCGTGTGGGACAGCGGCTGGTATGCAGGCTACGCGCTTTTCGATTTTTACCCGCCGATGTCATATTACTTCACCGCCTTAGTAAGCTATTTCACGCCCGCGCCGCTGAATATGGTCTTTGATTATGTAATAATATTGTCCTACGTCTTTCTGGCCGTCGGCGTTTTCATACTGGCCCGCGAGCTGGGGCTCAACAAATTTTCCAGCTTCGCGTCCGGATTGATAGTAATTTCCTCGCCACGCCTTGCGACCAACACCATGTTCTCCGGGCAGTTTCCGACCATTCTGGCGTTTTCACTGATACCGATTTCCGTTTACGTTTTCATCCGCGCCTTCTCCGAAAAAAAACCCAAACAGTACGCCCTGTCCGGGATTTTGCTCGGCGCCAATTTCCTGATCCATCATTTGACAGGATATTTCCTGGCCACTCTTCTGGTGCTGGTCTTTCTGGTGTTCTCGCTCAAAAGGAAGAGTTTGGATATAAAAAATTTTGCGAGAACGGTTTTAACCTCGGTCCTGATAATCGCGTTCTGGATCGTCCCCTTCTTCGCTAACATAGGCTTTAGCGAATATTCGAAAAAGTCCGTCATCGGTTTTAACCCGGATGTTTTCCTGGTCCTTACGACCAGCCCCACAAAGGCGTGCAACGACTTTTATTGTTTCGAATCCATGGGCGCGGAGTTTACGCTGCTCGCGCTGTTCGGGGCTGCGGTGTGGCTCAGCAGCCTTTCCGTGGGCCGCGGCAAAATATCGGTCTCCCCAAAATTCAGGACCGGTTCGGTTGTCGCGGTTTCGATGCTATTCGGCGTCCTTCTGCTGGCCCTGGCACCATTCATAGGAATAACCGATTACATACCGTTCGGTTCGTCCTTCGGGGCTGAAAGGTTCACATTCTACCTTATCCTGCCGCTGGCCGTGCTGGGCGGCGCGGTTCTGGAGACGTTGAACGGATTTTCCGGTAGGGATTTTCTTGTTGGCGGCGCTTTGGCCTCTATCGCAATGGCCGCGTTATTATGGAATTATATTGACCTTGTCAACTTCCGTGCGGCCGACTGGAACACCGAGGCGGCGCCGTTAAACAGCAGCGGGCTGTCTGAAATATATGATGTGTTGCGCGCTGTGCCCGCGGGCCGTGTTATGACGTACGGAATCTTTCAGGGGGCGATAGTCGGCGCAATACCCGTGCAGACCGGAAAAGGCGTAATATCCGGCTGGCAGCCGCAAAGCTCGCCGAATTACAAAAATGTCGCCGGCAAACTTGAAGACATAAGCGGGCAGAGCCTGTTCAACTTCAACGTCTCGAACAAATTCGTCTATACCGCGTTCCAGCAGAGCTGGACAAAATGGGTTGTAATCAACCTCTGCAGCAACGAGGGCATGCTGGCCGTAAACTCCACCTTTGCGCAAGACGGCAGGTACCTTTACGCGTGGAGAAACGGGGACGGGCAGGGCTGTTTAGTGCTGTTGGAAGTTCCTGACACAGCGTTTGCCGAATCTGTTGAGCCGTCCGGCGTCATTGACGACTCGCGTGTCATACAGGAAAGCGTGTACGACACAGACAACGGTTACCGTGTGCATTTCACGAAACGTTTGGATGACATCCCGCAGGACGAATACAGGATTGTGATAGGCCGCGACGTTGTCTGGGACAAATCACTCGCAGAGGATATTGCGAACGTCGCAGCAACGGCGTCGGCTCCTCTGGAATGGCAGCGCAGCCGCAACGAGATAACAGTGAGAAACACGTCCGGCTGGACCCTGGTGAAAGAAACGTATTATCCGCTCTGGTCCGCATACAACGGAAGGGAAAAAATAAGAATTTACGAGACCGACCTCGGTTTTATGCTGGTGAAATCAGACGGCGACCTTAGGTTAAAACTGGAGAAGCCTGCCGTCTATTCGGTTGCCTCCGGAATTACCATGCTGTACCTGTTGTTTGTCCTGGTTTCGTCGGTTCTAGAAAAACCTTCCTCGCACAATCCCGACAAGGAACCCAAGCCCGTCCTTTAATATTTTTAGTTTTGTCCTCCCTACCCGCGGATAATAGTTTATAGGGATTTCGACAACGTTCAGCCCTGCTGTCAGGGACCGCGTCGTCATCTCGACTTCCCAGTCCAGCCCCCGCGATTTAATCCGCATGCCGTCCAGAATTTTTTTTCTGAAAACCCGCAGGCCGGTCGAGCCGTCCGTGATTGGCCTGCCTGTTAAAACCGTTATCAACGAGGAAAATAACGCGTTTCCGTAAAAATTCGTGTAATCATCGCTCTTCGCACCGGCGATGGCCGACAAGACTTTCTTGCCGGCGCCGAATATTATTGAAACGCCCCTTTTTTTGTGGTAAAACCTGGAGCCTAGAACGACGTCGGCTTTTTCGCTCCGAATAAGCTTCAGCATTTTAGGCAGTTGTTCCGGCGGGTATGTGCAATCCGCGTCTATCGTCGCAACTGCGTCGCCTTTTGCTGCGCTGAATCCGGTGCGCAGGGCTGCGGCCTTGCCTTTGTTAACCCTGTGTTTCAGTATGCGGATGCCTTTGATTTTTTTCGCATTCTCGTACGTTCTGTCGCTCGAGCCGTCGTCGACAACGATTATCTCTGATTTTTCTCCGAATTTTACTTTTTTGACGCGTTCGACGGTCCTGCGTATGCCGCCTTCCTCGTTGTACGCTGGCACTATTATGGATATCAAATCCTGCACCGATTTATATGTTGTACTCATTTGAATAATAACATGGTTTTGGCTTTCCTTGCCGCTTTCGCAAGCGGGCTGCTTCTTAGCTCAAGGCTGGCTAGTCATGGAAGAATATTCTGCGGCCTGGTCCTGTCGTTTGTAGTCCTGTTCTCTTCTGGCGTTTTGCTAAACTTTTTCGGCCAGATTGGTTTTTTGCAGGTTATATTAGTAAATATAATTATCTTGGGTGCGCTGCTATACAGGTACAAGAAGTTTGATATTGGAAAAATTGACGTCGACCTGGCGGACTGCCTTGTTTTTCTTGTTTTCCTTGTAGCATTTTTCATAAGGGCGGCACCGGCCATTTCCGACACAGCCCCGTTCGGCAGCTACGATATCATACAGCATTACGCAATGGCCATGGAAACCTACGAGCGCGGGTCTGTCCCGGACGAATTTCCCAGGTATCTCAACTGGTACGGCGCATCGCAGGACAACGTAAACGGCGTGTGGGTCTACCCGCCCGGAAACGCTATAATGGCCGCGGTAATGAAATCCGTCTTCAGTTTGCCGTGGCCCCAGACCATACACCTGTCCGCCGCTTTGTTCGGCTCGCTCAGCGTCCTGATAATTTACATGATCGCCGGCGGGTTGTTGAAGAATAAGGTTGCCGGCCTGCTGGCTGCGGGCCTTTTCAGCGTATCGGGAAAAAACCTTTTTTCGCTGTATTTCGGACAGGTTGCGTATGAGCTCGGAATAATGCTTGCGTTGTTGGCCCTGCTGATTTACGCGGCCGAAAGACATTCCGGAAGGCGTCGGATAATTTTATCCGGCCTTGTCGGCGGGCTTTCGTTCTTGGTCTCGCCCCTTGCGGCTGGCTATTTCCTGTTCTCTGCTCTTTTCATATCCCTGTTTGAATGGCACGGGTCAAAAAAAACTTCCCACTTCAAGGACTTTGCCGTGGCTTTGGCCGCTGTTTTCCTGGTGTCGGCGTTCTTCCTCCCCAAATTTATGATGTGGTTCTCGTTTTTCAGCGCAAAACCTTCAGGCACTCCGGATTCGCTGAGCCTTGCCGACCTTGTGTGGCCGTTCAGGATGATCGAGAAACAGCCTGGCTTGCCGGGCTGGTACTTTGATCCTGGTGTCACCATGGGTACGCTTTGGCTGGTTCTCCTGGCGGCCGGCCTCGGAATTTTATTTCTCGTGAAAATAGAGGGGAAAAGATTTTTAATATCCTGGTTCGTCGCGGATTACATACTCACGCATTCTTACATTTTGTGGGGCCCGCTCGGTTTCGGCGTCTTGTACGATTATGCGGGCCGCTGGATGGCCCAGTCAACAGCTGTATTGGCGCTGGTTGCCGGCTTGGTGGGTCTCTATAAAATTTCCGGGAAGGACGGGAAATTATTAATATCACGCACCGCCGGTTCGTCAATAGGTTATTTTGTGTTTGTTTTAATCCTTCTGGTTTACGTCCCTGATAAGATCGCGGCGGCCGGTTCGATATATGCGCAGCCTTACCGGATGTCCAATGACATGTACTCTCTGATGGACGAAATACGCGCGGACACAAAGGGAAATTCAGCGATTCTGGTTTTCAGTGCAAGCGTGCAGGCAGCGGATGAAAGGCGCGGCCTGATCGAGGCTCTTTCGAAAACGCGCGTTTA
Organism: Candidatus Aenigmatarchaeota archaeon; assembly: GCA_016177205.1. Lineage (GTDB taxonomy): Archaea > Aenigmatarchaeota > Aenigmatarchaeia > JACPZZ01 > JACPZZ01 > JACPZZ01. The sequence goes on along the minus strand of JACOVS010000020.1, from coordinate 13,332 downwards.
CACCCAGCCAAACGTCAACGACGGTGTATTGAATCTAACGTTTACCCACAACTATGCCGGCGGCAGCATAGCCTATGAAACGCGTTACATGATGTTCGATTACGGCGGGTTCGCGAGGTCTCAGCAGTTTGCGGATTACGTCAAAAGTTACAGCGGTATAGAGAACGCGTTGTTCGGAAACTCGCAACCAACATTCTCGTCAGGCGACGTGCGTGTATATAGGTTGGGGGATGGTGGATAGGGATTTTTATTTAGTCTGTTTTTAATTGGTCTTTGGACGCATTTACTGTGCTATGATTTACTTACTGAATTGCTGGGTGTGCCCTTGCTTCTGATCACTAAATCACTCCGCGACCGCCTGGTGCGGCCTTCTTTCGAGAATAAATTCCATGTCTCCGTAGTTTTCAAAAATGTTTTTCGTGATGTTGTTGTTCATTAATGCGAATGAGGCGTCAATCACGCTGTTGGGCATACCGCCATAGATTTTTCTTATCAACAATCCGCGTGCGATGCCTTTTCCTATCCTGCCTCTCCACAAATTTTGGTACCGCGAAAGGAACTTTTCGTCAAGCCTGTTTTTTTGGACCGCTTCGGCGAACACCTGTGCGGCGGCCTGCGCGCAGATCGCGCCGTAAATAACCCCGCCGCCAGTCAAAGGTTTTACTTGCGCCGCCGCGTCGCCGACCAGCAAAATTTTGTCTGCGTAGCTTTTTTGGAATCCGAACGGTATCACGCCGCTCGATAATTCGTACTTCGTCACGCTAAATTTGGCAAGGAAACTATTGAAATTCTGGACATTGTTCGGGCCAATCTCACCTGCTATCCCGTATTCTATTGTTTTCCCGCGCGGGATTTTCCAGGCAAAAAAACCGGGATAAAGCCTGTTGTCAAAATAAAGGTCCACGCAGTCCGAGTAATCCTGCTCGCTTGTGATGGCCATTATCCCGTGCAATTTGTTCGGCGGTTCTATCCCCAGTTTGCGCCGCACGAAAGAGTTGGATCCGTCGGCGCCGCAGATCAGTTTCGTTGTTAATACGCCCTTGTCCGTTGTTACGCACGTCGCGCCCGGTTCTGTAGAAAGGTCCGAAACCCTGGCGTTTGAAATGACGTTGGCGCCGGCCTCTTTGGTCAGTTTGCCGAGGTAACCGTCAAGAAGCTCGCGATTTATTACGAAGGCAACCCTTTCCTTGCGCGCCAGCTCTATCGTCTTGCCAGAAGGCGGGTGGAACCTGGCGCCAGACACCTCATGTTCGTAATATTCGTCGCGGACTGGCATCAGGCTAAGAAATCTTGTGGAGTAAAGGCCTGAACAGTGGCGTGGAAAACCTATTTTGCCGTGCTCTTCGACCACGGCAACGTTTAATCCGGCCCTGGAGCAGTTTATGGCCGTGTTTAATCCTGCCGAGCCGCCGCCTATGACGACTACGTCGTATTCAGTCACATTTATCACCTTATGCCGATATCTGATAATCTGGTAATATGTTCGTTAATAAAGTAAATTATAAATACGGATTGTTGTTTACCCAGCTGCTGCTTTTGTTGTCCGTGCTCGTGATAGCCGCATCGTGGTCTGATAACGGCGACTGGGTCCGCAAGGCCGTGGATTTGAGCGGCGGGACAGAAATAACTTTCAAGTTTTCAGGCGAACTGCCGCCGGGTGTGGAGGACAAAATCTCCGGCGAGTACAACGCCAGGCCGCGCGTTTTCAGGAGTTCCGAAGGCGGTCGTATATCGATCACCGGACTGCAAGGCCTGAACGCAACCGATGTCGCGTCTTTCGTGGAAAGAAGCGGCGTAACCATTGATGGCGAGCCTTCGGTTAGTTCAATAGGCCCTGCGCTTGGGTCTTCGTTCTGGAAGCAGGCGCAGCTGTCCATACTTTTCGGCTTTGTCCTGATGGGAATGAGCGTTTATTTGATTTACCGCTCCCCTGTCCCGTCGCTGGCGATAATACTAAGCGCGGCCTCCAACATGCTTGAGACGGTTGCCGTAATGAATCTTCTTGGTATGGAAATGTCGCTGGGCGGTATCGCAGCGTTGTTGATGATGATCGGTTATTCCGTTGACACGAACGTTGTTCTTACAACAAGGCTCCTGAAACGGGAATTTGGCATGGAGGACTTTGACAAGACCATGAAAAACTCCATGGCAACCGGCCTCACAATGAGCGCAACCTCGATCGCCGCGCTGCTGGCAATAATATTTTTCTCTCCGGCATCCGTATTGACGCAGATCGCGTCCGTTTTGATCATAGGGCTGGTTTTCGACGTACCAAACACGTGGCTGCAAAACTCCGCCATATTGAGGTGGCACCTGCATGCTTAAGGCGTACAAGATCGCTGTGCTGGCCATTTACGTGGTCGCGGCCCTGGTTTCCATAGGTTACAACCTGGGCAGCGGTGTTACAGTCTCGGGTGGCGCAGGCGTACTGAAAACCGGCGGAACGGTCTCTGATGTGGACGGAAAAGAAATAACCTCTGTCGTCGGCTGGTACGATGCGGTGTCCGCGGGCGAAACTCATTTTGTAACCTACGAGGGAAATTCTTATGAGTTGCCCTCGTCAGTATTGAAAAACGTTACGGTGAAAGAGCTGAAACGCAACAACCTGGACCTCGGCATAGACCTGCAGGGCGGGACGCGCGTTTTGTTGAAGCCTGCGGAAAAAGTTTCCTCGGAAGTTGTGAACACAGCGATAATACCCGTTCTCCAAAGCAGGATTAATGCGTACGGGCTTCAGGAAATTGTTTTGCGCTCGGAATGCGACATCGAAAACTGCTTTGTTGTCGTAGAAATTGCAGGGGAAAGCAAGGACGTCATTGAGCGCCTGCTTGCTTCACGGGGCAACTTCGAGGCAAAAATACCCAACGAGGTGAGGATCTCCGGCGGCCGGGGTTCGTTCCTGCTCGGCGGGAACGCCCATTCTGTCGAGCTGTCCGGCGATAAGATAAAAATAGATTCCGGAACTTTCGAGCGGGGTGGGACAATCACCTTAGATGGCGTGGACCATGAAATTCTAAACTACACGGAAAATTCGGTTTTCCTTTCCGCGTCGGTGCTGAAAGGCAGCGACGTTGAAAACGTGTTTACTGATTCGACGCGCTCGGTGATACAAAGGATAAACGGTGGTTACAGGTTCGCGTTCTCGATATTGTTATCGCGGGAGGGTGCGGAGCGCTTCGCAAAAGTCACTTCCGGAATTGGAGCCGACCCGTCGCGCAGTGGATACCTGAGGTATCCGATCATTCTCTACCTTGACAACAAACCCGTGACCGAACTGAGCATCGCGGCCGATCTGGCCGGGCGCGTCTTGACAGAAATATCCATTGAAGGTTTTCGTGAGGATAGGCAGGGCGCAGTATCCGAACGGTCTGCACTCCAGTCAATACTGAAAGCTGGCGCGCTGCCCGTTGGCCTGGACATAGTTAACATCGAAAGCGTTTCTCCGAAACTCGGCAGCGGTTTCATGGACTCGGCGTCGAAGTCTGCCTTTTTTGCGGTCATTGCAGTTTCGATTGTCGTGCTTGCAAGATACCGGAGTCTGAAAATCGCGCTGCCCATGGTGCTCACGAGTATAGGCGAAGTTATAATACTCCTGGGGATATCCGCGCACGGCAACAACCTGCCTTGGATAACCGCGATGTTTGCGGGCCTCGTCCTAGTCGGGCTGGCCTACCGGAAAAAGGTACACGTGGAAGTCCTTGACCTGTTCGGGATCCTGCTTGTGCCGCTGCTTGCGGTTTTCTTCTCATGGACCATAGACCTTGCGGTGATCGCTGGCGTGATCGCGTTTATCGGGACCGGTATAAGCCAGATGATAATAATCTCGGACGAAGTAGGCCGCCACAGGTTGGTGCCGATTTCGCCGTGGGAAAAAATAAAGAAGGCGTTTTCAATGGTTTTCGCTTCCGCGATCACTGTTATCTCGGCCATGTTCGCGCTTCTTTTTGTCGGCGTCGGCCTGGTCAAGGGCTTCGCGATAACGAGCATCGTGGGCGTTTTGGTGGGCGTGTTAATCACGCGCCCCGCGTACGGCCAGGTTGTGGAAATTGTTTTGTCGCAGAAAAAAACTGCGATTAATCCGACATCGCATGTATGAATGCCTGGGTCGGGTCTCGTTTGTGTATCGCGTCTGTGGAGGAAATGAATTCCTCGATGTACGCTATTTGCTTGCCGTAACGTTCGCGCAGTTTTTTTGTAAATTCCTGGTAGCCGGCGAACGTCTTGTGGAAGGTCATCATTACAAACGTCTTCCCTCTTAGACCCTCACCCTGCGCGAAATAAATTACCTCAGGCATCTTGGCCATGTAGTTCAGAGCCTCGCCGATCTGCTCCTTCTCCGAGTAATCGCGCCAGTCAAAAAACGTGATTGCCGAAATAGAAAGACCGGCCGCCTTTTCGTCCACGGTCGCGCGATAGCCCCTGATAATTTTATCGCCCTCCAGCCTCTGGCGTATTCTCGTAACCGTCGGCTGCGTTAATTTCAGGATCTGCGCTATGTGCTTGTCCGGTTTCCTGCCGTTCTTTAACAGCTCGAACAAAACCTGCTTTTCCTTGTCCCGTATCGGCATAAATTATCCAGTATGTATTAACTCAGCACGCATATAAAATTTGATTTCCAACCTGTAACCAGCTAAACAATGCGGCCGGGGCGTGAGAAATCCGCGGTACGCTTTTATCTCATGCATTTTAACTAATCGCGGGTTCGGAATATGAAGACCTTTCGAGTCGATCTTGGCAAAAACCTTTGCGTATTCCACCACAACCAGAACAGTTTCTGGGAAGTTATCAGCATTTAGTTGGGGATGAGCGTTGTGCGGACGGCCCGGCAACGCGACCATTGCCGCGATAGAGTTTGCAATGGGTGGGGCAGCGTCCTTTTAGCTTAGCCAGCCAAAATGCTGCCCCACCCAGGCTAATTTTCATAGCAGGGTTACACGAAGTCTTCCGAGTAGGTAGTGACTGACGATCTACGCTTTGTTTTCTATACTCATTATAGCCGAGGCCATGTCGCCTGTTTCCGTTAACGCCTTAACCGCCTCTTCCCTGGAAACGCCGGTCTTCTGCATTATGATATCTATGTCAGAGTCGTTGCTTTCCTCGGCAACATCGCCTGTGACCTGAAATGTAATTTTGCCCATCATCTCTGATTTTACAACCTGCGGGTTTCTGATGACGATGACCCTGCTGGCAGATTTGATAACAACCTCCTCGGCAGCGATTTGCTCCATCTTCATGTTCTTCATTAATCGCTCAAGATCGCGCGGGTTTAACATAAACGTTACTATCCCCGCAGCCGTATAAATCGTTTAACGCAGGCGTGACCAGGGGTTACCGCACGTTACCGGGTGCGTGGCGTCACGTTACTCCACGTGAAACAAGAGAGAGGTTAATCTAAGGTGAATTAATAGCCGGCTCGCTAGGTATTAATCATGGATCACGACCAGTTAGCCTATGCCTGCGGTGTGCTTGCAGGCCGCGGCTTCATCAAACAGGGACGCAACAACTGCGTCGGCCTGCAGACCTCAAACAAGGACCTTGCCGAACTGTTCTCCGAAGCCCTGGGGGATATACGAGGCTGGGACGTTGTCATAAAAAAGAAACAGCTCCGTGGCAAGATATATTTTGTAGTAAACGCTTATGGAAAAGAGCTTGTTCAGGTTTTCGACAGTCTTGGCTTCACGCCCGGCCGCAGGAACTGGCAACCGCCAAAGCATGCCTATGAAAATCAGGCGTTCAGATTAAACTTCCTGGCCGGCTTCTTTGACGCAACAGGCTTTGTTTATTTCAACCGTGAAAAGTTTTCAGTTTCCGGCAGTGGTTACAGGTACGTGCGCGTTACGTCCGTTAACGCAGCCGGCCTGGCCGAGATTAAAAAATTGCTTTTGATGGAGGGCGTAGAATCGAGCTTGCGCAAGCCTGTAAAAGGCCCGACTTTTCTGGTTCTTAGCGGCGGCTGGAGGCTGAAAACCTTTTCAGAGCGCGTCAGGCTGCGCACGGACAAAAAAGGGGGGCTGGAAACCGTCATAAACGTCCTGCAAATTACCAGATAACACCAGCGTTTACCCTAATTAAGAGGGGTTATTAATCGGTTAGCACAGAAGCAATACTATGAAAAAATCGACTTTGTTACCGATGCTCACGTTTTATCTGGTGATTTTTCCGGCCCTGGCGCCCGCCGCGGCCGGGTATTCTTCGGACGAGAGCGCCACGACAAGCTACCCCTTGGCCCTCATCAAATCCTCAGCCAACATGATATCCGTTCCTGTAAAAAAGAATGTAGAAATATCGGATATAAAGAACACGTGTGGCTTAGAGAAATTAAAAAACAATTACATCTATCATTGGGATACGAAAACGGGCACATGGGGAAGTCCGGATGTGTTGGAACCCGACAAGGGTTACTTGGTTATCCCGGCCGAAGATTGTACTATATATTTTGAAGGGCCCGCAAAACCCGAAACCATGAAAATACAGCTTCTACCAGGCTGGAACATGGTCTCCGGGTCTGGAAGCATTGGGGATATCATAGGGGACTGCGGGGGGAAATTTGACGCGGCGCTAAAGCTCGACGCACGAACGCAAAAATATGAAAGTGTGGTTGTGCTGGAGCCGGATAACGGTTACTGGGTATACGTCAACTCAAAAGACGGCTGCACGCTTGGCGGACAAGACGTAACGACAATAAGCGGCTCGGGAAGAACCGAAAAAAAGACATTCTATAGCAAATCGTTGGAAAGGGTCATGGCCGTTAATGTTTATCTACCTCCGGGCTACGACTATTCAAATAAAAAATACCCCGTTCTTTATTTGTTCGCTGGCGCAGAACCGTCGACCGAGGATTCGTGGACGAACCTTGGTAATATAGACAAAACAGCGGACAGCATGATCAAAGAGGGGGCGATTCAGGAAATGATCATAGTCATGCCCGACACGGATGGTACGACACTCCAGAACGGGTGCAGCATTGCCGGCATCTCGGTAAGTGCGATAAGAAGATGTGGAAACTACGAAGATTATATAGTAAAAGATCTCGTACCGTTCATCGATTCTGACTACAAGACGATACCGGACAAATACCATAGAGGCACGGATGGAAATTCGAATGGCGCAACCGGGGCGATTTACATGGTTATAAACCATCCTGAAATGTTTTTCTCGGGAGCTGGGCACAGCGGCGTATATTCCGGGCTAAGGGTCCCAGAAGGATTGACCGGTATAAGTTTGTACATGGATGTGGGAATGTTTGACCCGTTCAAAAACACCGGCGTTGCCTTTGCAAGCAAACTAAAAAAAAGCAAAATTGAGTACACGTTTAATACATTTAGAGACCTAGGTGTTTTGTCCGCACCCCTCGGGCATCACGGTTGGAAATACTGGCAAAAATATGTGAAAAGGTCGTTAGAGTTCACGTCCAATAATTTCGCGGCTGGTGCGGATGCTTCCTGCAAATGTTGAACAAACTAATGTTTACGCTCGGCCTTCGTTATAACTTTCCCGGCAAACCACCCTAAGAGTGCACCCGCGATCACGTCAACCGGGTAATGCGCGCCCAGGTAAACGCGGGAAACGGCGACCAACACTGCAAAAACGTAAAAAATCAGTTCGTACTTTTTGTATTTTCCGCCCATAAAGCCGGCCCACGCAAACGCAGACGACGAATGCGTTGACGGGAACGAGTACGTCAACTCAGCGGCCAGCGCGGGCCGTGGGATCGCGAAAAACTGCTGGAAAAAAATTGAAAAGGATATTACCGTGATCATCAGCGAAAAATAATCGATGGTCGCCTGCCTGCCCTCCCGAAAAACGGGCAAGGCGCTAAACCCTACGACCACGAACGTGATGTTGCTGAAAAACGCCATCAGGGACGCTATATTGAACGCACTATAGTCTTTAACAAAGTCGAACAATATAGCATCCAACGCCATGTCAGATTCCCTGCTGCACTACGATTTTTTCCGTGGCGCCGGTGGGCGTTTTTATCTGCATTTTCCCGCCGCACTGGCACAACCCTGTTAGCGGCGCGGATGCGTAGCTGTTACCGCAGGTTGCGCATATAAAACCGTCGAATACGTTGCTTTTCGCAGGCTTGGCCCGCATCATTTCCATCAATGACGCTTGCCGGCCCCTGCCCAGCAACTCGGATTTTGTGAATCCGAGCGCGATGAAAATTCTTTCTATCGGCGGCAACAGCTGGTTTTCGACGTAATAGATGGGGTCTATTTCAAGCTTATTCTCCTTGACATACGCCGGATCCTCGGTCCGCTTGGATAAAAGTTGGTTGCCTTTGATTATCACATATCCCACCCTGTCTCCGACTCCCGGCGCGTCCTGTGAATTTCTTTTCTGCATCTTCTTTACCAGTTCTATGTGCGGCTGCACACCAGCATAGCTTGAGGGGCTTTTTGTTATGCTTTTCGTTATCACAAGCTTCTCGATGGGAATTTTGTTTTCCGCGAGGTCCTTCATTACGCCGTTGAAATAATTCAGCGCCTCCTTGGTGTCCCCCCTTTTCAATATTATGTCTATGGCCCGATTCATGGTGTCGGAAACAAGTTCGCACCAGTCGCGCCTCACGGTTTCGATCCCTTTCATTTCTATTTTGTCTTTCCAGGCGCCGTTCTCTTTGACGAACCTCCATGCCGCGTATCTTTTCTTCGTTAATATAAGGAAACTTTTGAAGAGCTTTTCAAATTCCATCTGCATGGCGCCGGAAAGCTCGCCGTTTATTCTACGCATTATGGAAACGCCTGTCTCCCACCCCCTGTCCAGATCCGTCTCCGGTATCTTGATCATTATGGAGTCCGTATCCCCGTATATGGGCTGGTAGCCAAATTGTTTTTCGACAGTCTGGTTGACCGTTTGTATCAGGTGGCGGCCGCAGGACGTTATTGCGTTCGCGATGTCCAGGATGTACAGCCTGGCCTTCGTATAACCCGTGTATCCGTAAAAAGAATTGGACAATAATTTCAGCGCCAGTTGCTTCGCGTCCAAAATCCTCAGTTTTTCCTCGTCCGTTTCCTTTTTCATGGCCTGTTTCACTTTGGACCTTTCTTCTAGCAGATTTCCGAGGATGCTTGGAATTATCCCCTCCTGCACGCTTTTCGATACGAACGTGTGCCCGGCCGGGGTTTTTACGGTGTCCACATCTTCCGGGTTTCCGGTGATTATCGTTGTCGGGCAGATGTTATAGCTCCTGAAGATCGAAGGGTACATGCTGCGGAAGTCCAGTACAACAACCAGGCCGTCAGCGTGCAAACCTACTTTCGGGGTTAAAACAAACCCGCCCTTGAGGCCCTGGTCCTCCTTCTCCTTTTCTTTTTTCCTTATTTCCGAAGAGTCCGGCTTGCACGGCACAACATAACTTTTTTTGTTAAACTCGCGCAAAAGAAGGTTTTCGACCCTCGTCGCTTCTCCGCCGTCCAGGCTGTCCTGAAGCAGCATGCCGCTTAGTTTTGACAGTTCTATGTATTTATCGAGGAGCTGTTTTTTCACAATGAGCCCCAGCGCCAGTTCGGCGTCTTTGCGCGCGTACTCCACCAGTTTTGTTATTTTGCCCGGGTCTCCGCTGTTCCAAAGCTTGGATATTTCCGAGTGCGCAACGTCAAGTTTTTCCTGCCTCAGCAGAATTCTTGAGACGTCAGTCAGCCCGTAACGTTTGAACAGGAAATTTCTTTTTATCAGTTGATAACTATCCGCCACGACGCGCCCCGGCACGGTCACGCGCACGCGGTTTTTCATTATTTCTTTTGTGTAGGCCGGCTTGTCGTTGCATCTGCCAATTGTACGCGGTATTTTCGCCACCTCCATTCTTTTCAGCAGGAATGGCATGTCAAAGTTGTTGATGTTGAATCCTGTTATCACGTCGGGGTCGTAGTCGTCTATGATTGTTCTCAGTTTTTCCAGCATCTCCGTCTCATCGAGGCAACGTATAACGCTGTCCGAGTTGGCGCCCCTCGTGGTTAAAACAAGCGATTTCCGGTTTTTGTCCTCGGGGTAAAAGGCCGTGCTTATTATGATTATTTCGTCCTCGCTCGGGTCTGGCAGGCCACCGGACCTGGAAAGTGTTTCGATGTCGATGGCCAAGTATTTGGTTTGCGTGTTTGTCGTTGATTCAAACGGCTTTAGCCGCGTTATGTTCACGGTCTTATTGGTTTTTACAGTGTGGGTATTCACGTCCGCTGTGTCGGCTTCTATCCAGCCCATCCCGCTTACCACATAATCTGCCATGAAACGGTATTTAAAAAGTATGTCAGCCTCAAAAACTTCTTCGATAAGTGGGTGGGCCTTTATCGAGTCCCTTATTTCCGAAACCCTTTGCGGATTCCGCAGGGTGATCTTCAGCATTTCAACAGGCTCTTTCGAGAAGCCGCGCGGGTGCCGCCTCATGGCCCGTTCTTGGTTGAGAACGTCCGGCTTTGAAGAAATAAATTTTTCCAGGTCCGCGGTCTTTCCCGTTTTCGCCAGCACATAAAAATACGGCAAATAACCCTTTACAAAGCCGCAAACGGTTTTGTTGTCCTCGTCCTTCCCGAACATCCTAATGATCGGTCTGTCTTCGACAATCACGTAATCCGTGTCCAGCAACTGCATCTTCATGATCATCACTGTATAATCGTTGTGCCTAATTTAAAAGTCCGTGAGGCTGGCTGACCTGGTTCGCAGGTCTATGACCACAAACCTGTCGCCGGCAGACACGAACGTGTATCCTTTGTAGTTGGCGTGGCCGCTGTTTTCCGCCTCGCCGAGAAACACTATGTCCGTGTCTTCATCTATCATGCTGGCGTCTTCGGGCTGTGCGGGTATTTCTTTTTCAGCAACTACGTAGCGTCTTTTGCCGGACGCCCTTGCCAGGTTTTCCACCGAATCGTTCTTCGTCGCTTGAATAAATTGTACCCGGAACGTTTTCCCTCCTAACATGACCGCGATTTTCGCCTGCGCCGCCCGTATAGTTTTCTTTTCCGCGTGTTCCGCGCCGGACGCCACGACGACTAGTTCCCTGAAGTCTGGAACCTGGTTTATCAGGAAACCACATGCTTCCCCCTGCCACGTTCGCTGGAATTTTTCCGCCACCTCGTCGGTGTTTCCGCTCGCAAGGCCGAAGAAAAGTTTTGCCTGCTGGTCGGTTGTCTTGATTTCTTTTTTGATGGGCAGTTCTGGATAAACCACGCGGTCCGCGAACACCTTCTGCCCGGAAAACAGGCCGCTTACGCCGATAACGTCGTTTTCCCTGGTCTCCTGCGCCCTAGTTGAAACCTCGCACCTTCCTGTGAGGTCTTCGAGGTAAAACCCGTTTTCGCTGGGTTCGCGCACTATGCCCAGCAACGTGTTCCGCTGGCCGGTCCGCATCTTGTTTATCGAGACCGGCCTCTCGGTTAGTTTTCGCATTATCGCCGGCCCGAGAAGCCTTATCTTGTTCTTGTAGTACTCAAAAAAATCCTTGGCCGTTACTTCTGCCCGCTGGGCCTCGCCGGAAATTACCCTGATTTTCTGCCCGCGGCGTATTTCGTGTAGTCTTCTGTTATCCAGAATTTTTGGCCGTTCCGCCTCTGACATAATTTTTTCGTAATCGCCCTCCGTCACCTCTTCTGCCGTGTCGGGCGTGACCATTATTCCCTGTCCCAGCAGCTTCTTCAGTAAAACTTTGTCCATGGCCATCCTACTCAAAATAAAAGTCTTTTTTCAGCATTTCGATGATGTTTTCCTGCGTGTGTTTTGAAACGAGGAGGCTGATTTCTTTTGTCCTCCCGTGCCGGCCCTTTGAGGTTGTTCGGACCGACAAAATGCCGAGCATGCCCAGCTCTGATATCAGGTCCGAGGCGCGGCGCGGTCCCAAAACTTCGAGCCCGCGTTTTTTGCAAACCTCCTTGTATTTTTCGTACGTTTCTCCTGTTGTGAGGTTCTGGCTCTGGTCGTTTGCAATTGACCATAGTATGGCCTGCGATTGCCGCGGTTGCATGCGCACGGTTTCGAGTACCCTGTCCACGTTTATCTTTTCCTGGGCCCGGTCAACATGAGACTCCTCCAAAAACTGCTGGCCGTTCCTTTCCGCGATTTCGCCCGCGACGCGAAGCAGGTCGAGTGCGCGGCGCGCGTCCCCGTGTTCCTGCGCAGCCAGCGCAGCGCATTTCTGTATGACGCCCTCCTTGACGCCGCCAGCGGCGAAGGCCGCCCTGGCGCGGTCGTTCAATATGTCCCTTAGTTCGATGGCGTTGTACGGGGGAAACACAATTTCTTCCTCGTTTAAAGAGGACTTTACGCGCGGGTCCAGCGTTTCCGAAAACGACAGGTCGTTTGTCACGCCGATCAGCGTTAATTTCGCATTCGCCAGGTCCTGGTTGACCCTTGTGAGGTTGTATAGTATGTTATCCCCAACTTTTGACACGAGCGCGTCTATCTCGTCCAGGACAAGCAGCACATTCTGCTTCTGCGCGTCCAGGCTCTCGTAGAAAATTTCGTAAAGCCTGTTTGTAGGCAACCCTGTGGCAGGGACAGCGTACCCGAACTCCTTGCACAGCTGGGCCAGAACCCTGTACTCCGTGTCCGCGACCTTTTTCATCTTGCAGTTTATGAAAACCGCCTTTATCTGTATGTTGTTGTCCGACGCTGTCTTGGCTAATTCGTTGACAACATGCTTGACGCAGAGCGTCTTGCCTGTTCCCGTTTTCCCGTACACGAAGGTGTTGGAGGGCTTCTCGTTCCTCAGGCACGGCGCGAGGATGCCTGCGACCGTGTCCATCTGTTTGTCCCTGTGGGTTATGGTCGACGGGTCATACGACGCCGCCAGCGGGTCCTTTGAAACAAACAGTTTGGCGCCCTTAAGGTAACCGGAGAATATTTTTTGCAAAGAACTCTGAGTCATGGACGACCAAGATTTCATTTGAATTGTTGGTATATAAACCGAGCCGTCCGCAGCCCACCCTATCGTTTCCACTGCAGGGGTTTCCAGTTGCCGAAAAACTCCTTGTACTTGGGGAACGGCCCGTTTTCGCTGTGTAGGAAGGCCTTTGCCTTGGGTGCTCTGTCGTGTGGGAACACATAGAACCCGGCCGGCTGGTTGGCGTTTATACAGACCAGGATAAGGAAGTCGCTGCTGTCGGAGAGCTCAAAGAACGTTTTTTTGTGCCTGCCCCCGGAAGAAAAAACATAGCCCGTGTCGCTCTTGGTGGCGTAGCGCGTCTTGACTCTGACCATTTCGCGCCCCCGCATAGCCACAAGATCAGGCCCGCCCTCGAATAACACGTCTTGTACGGCCCAACCGTTTAACAAAAGTTGTAGCGTGGCGTGCGCCTTCGCTATGAGGAAGGTTTGAGGCCTGTTTTTTGGCTGCGTCAC
>JACOVS010000002.1 GCA_016177205.1 Candidatus Aenigmatarchaeota archaeon | reverse complement strand
GCCTGGAATCAATAAAGAGATATAGCCAAATGGTAGGATTTTCTTCTAAAAACAAGTCAAGACAGCTGATGGCTATATTAAATGGCAGAAAAGTTGGCCGCACTAATTATACAACTTTGGGTAATTTGATAGGAACGAAGGTAACGGATATAAAACCCGTTAATTCGTCGGGTTTATTCTACGACATTTCCGTGCCCAAATTTCAAAATTTCGTTGCGAACGGATTTATTTTGCACAACAGCCAGGCCCGCTATGACCGCATACGAGCCGGGCTGCTAAATGATTTTTTGAAGGAAGTTTCCGGTATCGCCACGCAGGCGTTTCTTGGAAAAAAGGAAATTATAGGGATAATCATCGGCGGGCCAGGCCCCGTCAAGGACGATTTCGTCAAAGACGGCTATCTTCATTACGAACTGCAGAAAAAGGTGATGGGCGTTATTGACATATCCTACACCAATGAGCCCGGGCTTCACGAGCTTGTCAACCGGGCGGACAAGCTCCTTTCGCAGGCCGCCGTCACAAAGGAGATCGAACTTCTGAAGGATTTTTTCACAGAACTGCAGAAAGATTCCGGCCTTGCGGTTTACGGCTGGGCAAAAGTCAAGGAGGCCCTGCAAAGCGGGATGCTGCAGAAACTGATCATATCCGAGGACTTTGACTGGATTAGATCCGAATTAAAATGCGGCAGCTGCGGCAACGAGGAAACACGCGACCGCAAACCGACGGAAAAACAGCTTTGTTCCAAATGCAGAATGGAGATGCGCACCGTTAACACGGAAGACCTTATTGACATAGCGATAACAACCGCGGAAGAGTTCAAAACCGAGTATCACATTGTTTCTTCAAGCACAAGGGAAGGCGCACAGCTAAAGGAACTGGGCGGGATCGCCGGAATATTACGCTACAAAAGCTCTTATTGATATATTCCTGCTAGTTATAAATTTACTCTATTTTTATAACTGCTTTAAATATTTTATTCCACAAAATTTCCGAATGGCGATGTTCTCCGGTGTGACGACATCGGAATGGTGGCGCGTAGCTCATCCTGACGCTGTTTCGAGGCGGCTCGGCGAGGAGTTGTACCTTTCCGCGTATGAACAGGATCCGGACACGCGTGCGGACATAAAAGTCCTTGTCGGCCCGGGCAAGGGAGAAAATAAAATGACTGTGCACTTTTCGGGGCAAATAAAAACGGGTGCGGAAGCGCCTGACACGGAAGAAATAACGCGCAGGATTCTCGACCATGCGGGCTATGCGGATTACGGGGTTGAGGTGATTGACGGGCTTGCTAAACAATCCGTTACGCTCGGAAGAAACGGCGGGGCCGGGGACTCGAGGGCCATATACGGATACTATGCCGTTAATCCCTTGGACAGGGAATCCGGGTTGTCATTATCCCACTGGATGGCAAGGGAAATATCCAGAAGGCTTGACGGCTACCCCAACCTGGGAGCGTATCCATTTGATTGGATGATGCCGGATGGCAAAGTTCAAGTGACCGCGTCCGGACAAGAAATCTATTGCATAGCAGTTTCTGTACAGCACAGGAATTCCGCTTCTGTGGAGCACGTAAGAGACGATGTCAGGGGGCTGCTCGAACCTGTTCTGAAAAGGTGCGATGACGCGGGAATAAGGTGTGACAGGGCCGGCGTTATTGTAAACGGGGCCGGGCCGTTCCACGAAGGGGCGTCAAATGCGGACACAGGAAACGGCAACAAAGACGGCAATATATTTCTCGGGGGCGCGTGCCCGCAAACGGACCTGGAGTTTTACGGAAGGGATCCCGCGAAACCGGACAGGAGCGGGACACTCTGGTTGAGAAGGGTGTGCAGGGAGCTGGCTTATAATTTCGGTTTCAACGAGGTGTCGGCACATTCTCCATGGGTGTTGGGGCAGGAGCGGGCCGGCATATTCGTGGGGGTTCCAATGCACAGGGCCGGTCTGATAGAACACGCCAACGATTACGCCAGAAAATTCGCAGTGTCCCTGCCCGAAATAATCGACAGGCTCGGACTAAAAAAACTGCCCGCATCTGTTTACAGGCAGGCCGCGGTTTGGGGTCCTTACGGAAGGCAGTTCAGTTGGGACAGGTAGGAATTACTTTTTAGCCAGGTCTTCAACGTGGTCCGCAGCGTTGCGGAGCGCTATCGAAAAGCCCGGTTCCGATCCCATGACAACGGTTTCTTTGCCGCGCTTCTTGGCTTTCTGGATAACGGGCAGGAAATCCGTATCCCTGCTGACCATGACGATCACGTCTATGCCTTTGTCATAAGACGCTTCCATCATGGCGACAGCCATATAAACGTCTATGTCCTGGTCCTTTTCCACGGCAAGCGCGATTAAAGGTTCGAAGCCCTGGCTGGCGACAGCCTCGATAAGCTTTTCCGATGCGAACTGGTTGAGAAAAACCTTGCCGTAGGTTATGCGGCCATACTTTTTGGCGCGTTCGCGGACTTCCTTGAGGTCTATGTTAAACTCT
>JACOVS010000021.1 GCA_016177205.1 Candidatus Aenigmatarchaeota archaeon | reverse complement strand
GTAGATCAACGGTAGATCGCCACATTGGCATGAGCCTTTTCTTTGAAAAGAAAAGCCCCAACAGGGAAAAGAAACTCTCAACGTTGTGGAGGCTTCGGGTTCGAATCCCGACCGGTCCAAATCAAACCCCTTTCTTTTAAAAAAAGAAAGGTATTTGAGATCCCTAAAGAAAATCTTACATGCCCGATGACGACACCCAATGGGCGGACCGAGGGCGCTTTTTTTAGTTGAGCTTTTTTTAAAAGGTCATTTTATTAAGGTTTACCGACAACATTATCTATAGTGGTCTGATGGAAAGTTTCGCTGTTTTGCTGGTCGCCGCTGCTCTCTTCCTCGGATTCCTGTTTATGGGCACATACCTCGCGGATCTTCAATACGCCGGCCAGGCGGGCAAGAAAATCTCTTCCGTGCGGATTGACCTGACATCGTTCCCTCAGTTTTTCATCGGGTTCACAAAGGAGGACAAGGCTAGAACAGTTAACTATGACGATTTTGCGCTGGGCGAAGAGTCTTCGATGAGGATAAAGGAGGTTCTGGAGCAAACAATATCCAGCGGCCTGTTTTCCAGTGAAGTGCTGTCGCTGGACTTACCGTTGAACCCTCCCACGGTTGCGGAGGCTACGGGCGCGATGCTGAGTTTCGAGGTTGCCGACGCCAACGATTATGGCAACCTTGTGGTCGCATGGAACGGGAAGGATTATTACAACGAAAAGCCTGCGACTGGCAAGGTTTTGATAAAACTGCCGAAAGAATCCCTTAAAAACGAAAACAGGCTGGAAATAAAATCCGCAGGGCCGGGCGCCCGCTTCTGGGCCGCTTCTGTCTACTTGTTAAAGAACATAACGCTTGATGTTTTGACGGTTTCGAAAAGGACCATCTTTTTCGAGGTGTTCCCGGAGGAAGTTTCGTCGTGGAGCTCGGGCGTGCTGAACTTCAGAAGGGCCGGCTACTCGTCGCAGGACGGCATAATAAAAGCTTACGCCAACGGCAGGCTTGTTTACAACAGCTTCCCGAAGGAAACCGATATTATACAAATAGGCCCGGACGACATAAGGCCAGGCACAAACTCTCTGAAATTCGAGTCCGACCAGGTTTTCAGCCTGAAAAACGTTTTCCTGAACGTGTTCCTGTGGAAGAACAGGACAACTGGGATCACCAAGTCGTTCTTACTTAGCGCGGACGACCTGACCCTGTTAAACAGGAGCGGATATTACGGCGTGGTCCAGATAAAACTCGGCGAGGTGTTGAAAGCCGCGCCGTTGGAGGTGAGGTTCCGGGGGAACAAAACAACGAAATCCGTTTTCATTACCGAACTGAAAGACAACATCAACGCGACTTTCGGAGCGGACCAGGTGGGTGAAGGTAACAACACTCTGACATTTGCAACAGATGGTTCCATGCGCGTCGATTCTGTTGAAGTGTTCATACAAGGTCGGTAGCCTTGTCCGAGAAAGACGACAACGAGGCAAGGGCGCGTTATGCTGCAAGCGGAGGCGCGGGTCCGCGGCCTCCCCCGCCCAAACCGGAAAGCAACTGGCAGTCGATAATTTACCGGGTAATCGCAGCGGTCGTATATTTTTTGATATTTTGGTTTTTCAGGTTTTGGAACGCCCACCCTGTCATTTCGATATTCCTGGTCCTTGTGGGGCTTTGGATATTTGCCGACGGCCCGAAAGACGCCAGCAGTTTTGTAACATGGGTTGTGATAATCATGGTGGTGTTCGGCGGCGCCGGCTGGCTGGTGAATTACAGCCCGTGGAAAGCGACCATACAAAATTATTACAACGGGCTGCTCACCCCGATCGTAGGCCTGGTCAACGCCGCGAGCGGGCTGCCCGGCGAATTTCAAACCCAGCTCAACTGCGCGGCCAACCCGGGCACGTGCAAGACCGCCGACATAGGCACGACCCAAAAAACAAGGAAAGGCCTTGAGATAACGGCGCTGTCATCGGAGTCATCGGTTTCCGTAGGGACAACTGCCCGCATTTTCGCGGCCCTGGTGAACGAGGGCGAAGCGGACGCAGTTGTTAAAAACGCAAGGATGTACGGAGGTGGGGCGAAAAACTTCAGAACCGCCAGCAACATCCAATGCGCGGGCTGCGCCATCGGGATAACAAACGAGAGGATAACCCCGAACTCGCGCCGCGACCTGAGCGCAGACATTTCCGTCCCGTGCGAAAGGGTATCAACGTACCCGTTCAGCCTAAACATGGAATACGAGTACAGCGTCGGCGCTTCGCTGCCTGTGGACGTGATTAACTCGAAGGAGTATGACGCGAAAACTTCTGCCAAGGAGGTGTTTTTGACACAGCCTGCTGCGGATTCTTCCAGCGGGCCGGTAAGGGCTGGCATATCAATCGGCGTGGAAGGCTACCAGCCGGTAAAAGGCGGCACGAAAAACATACTTTTCGCAAAGCTTGTGAACCTGGGTTCGGGAGAATTCAAACTAAAGAGCGCAAAAATCTATGCCACGTTCAACCGCACGGAATTGACAGACTGTAAGGTGAATGGCGCCCCTGTTGATATAAACAATCTCGCAGACCCGTCCGGGAGATACTACCCGCCTGAAAAATTCATATCGTTAAGCTGCACGGCCGATACGCTTAACCCGGAAGGCCAGAAAAGGTTCATAGCAACAATAGACGCGAAATACCTCTACAACATAACAAGGTCGTCAAACATCGAGCTGGATGAAACCGGTTTCGGTGCTTGCAACTCAACTGCGACGACCACAAGCACAACTTCGACCACGACAACCACGGCAGCCCAGCCGCCTCCAGCGCCCTGAGCCTAGGCCGGGATGGAAAGCCTCAGCATATCCCTGGCCCCTGGAGCCAAGCCGAGCACCAGGACCAAAATCTTGAAGAACGTTCTCATCTGCCCGTCTTTTATTTCCCTGTCGAACGCGTACAATACGAAACCTATTACCAGCAATTTCAACGGGAACATCACGGCCGGGCCGAACACGTTAATTAGAAAAGTCGGCAGGAAGTGCTGCTCCCTGTAGCCGAAAAAGCCTATTGATACGAATGTTGACGACGCGTCCAGCATATGCGCAGACAAAACCGCGAAGTTTTCTTTTTTTAATATCTTCGGGAATTTTTTATGCACGGCATACAATGTCGATGCCGACAGCGCAAAGAACGCAAGGACATAGGCGAGGCCAGCCGCATTCTGGGCCTTTGAAAGGATAAACGGTATGATCAGCGTTGATGGAATTAACGCGACCGCCAGCAGCGTTTTCCAGTATTCGATTTTTAAGTGTTTCTGGATCAACAACGCCGCTGACAGGGAAATCAAAAAGAACGCGCCCACCGCAACCTGGATCAGCGGCGTAACCAGCACGCTGCTCACAACAATTTTCATATCGTCAAGTACGTGGATGCTTGACGCAAAAACAGTAAACGACACAAACACGGCTGCGAATTTCCCGTCGATCCTCACGCGGCCTTTCAGCACTTTCGAATACAGCAGGTAGGCCGCCGCGAACAGTATTACGGCGTACGTTATTGTGTTTACAGGGTTGTACTCCCCTGTTCTGTTGACCAGAGGATAAACAAAATAAGAGCTGATTATTTCTTCCAGGGACATGATTTATATTTCGGACCCAAAGTTATAATCATGAAAGCGGGCCTTTTGCTTCTGCTGCTGGTTGCTGCGGTAACGGTTTCCGGCTGCACGGCCGACGTCAACAACGGCGGAACGACGGAAATAAAAAACAACGAGATCGTAGTTTTGGAGAATGTGGAAGCTGTTCCCAGCGAGGTCAGGCCGGAAAGGAACTTCGTGCTGAGCGGGTTTGTGACTAACAAGGCCGGGGCAAAGGTAAACAATGTCAGGATCGAGCTGGCGGACTATTGCGTGTCGGTTTTTGACGCCACAAAAACCTCCTGCTCGCTTACGACTTTCGAAGGCTACTCGGGCTGCGTTTTTTCGCTTAACCTGGACGCCAGCAGCAAGTTCCAGTGGAATTTCAAGGCGCCGCCGGCCGGCCGCACTGCAGGCCGCGATTTCGACTGCAACATGATTGTCAAAACCAATTATTCGTACACGGCCCGCGGGTCCACGGGCGTCATACTTGCAAACGATGCCGGGATAGCAGCCAGGGAAACCGGGCCATCTCCGGTAACAGGCGCTGGCCCGGTAAAAATCTACATTACGGTTGAAACTGAGCAGCCTGTTGGCAAGGCCGAAACGTTCGACGTGAAAATAATCCTGAAGAACGAGGGCGCGGGCGAATTGGAAGCGCCGATACCCAGGGAAAGTTTCCGCTTCAACAGGCCGGAAGGGCTTTCCGGAGGCTGTGACATCCCTGCAACGATAACCATACCCAAGACGAAGAAAGAATCGGACCCGATCTACTGCACATTCGGCAGCCCGTCGATACTGCCGCCGCGCGTTACAAGATTCCTTACCGCTGATGCCGACTACTCCTATAAATTTTCCAGCTCTGTGCCGGTGAAATTGAGCGTAGTCAAGCAGATTTAAAGGTTTAAATAAATGCGCGGGGAAACTATAGTTAACGGATAAAATGAGACTTACTATACTTGGGTTAATTTTGGCTGTTGTTGTTTCCGGGTGCACAGGAACCGGCGATACGGGCACTTCTACCGGCGGTTCGGTTGTCATAAAATCGTTTTCCGCCGACGAGACAGTTTTACAGGGCAACGACAGGGCGTCGCTGTCCGCGGAAATTGTGAACACGGGCGACTCGAAAGCGACTTCTGTAAAAATACAACTGCTTGACCTTGATACTGTGTGCGCGCAGCCCGGAAGCGGATGCGATGCTACAGAAACGCAATGGGGCATTACAACAGGCAAAAAAAGCGACACGATCAGCGACCTCAGGATAAACACACCTGGCGAAGAGGCGATACCGAGGCAATACAACTGGCGCGTTCAGGCGCCGAAATTACCGGCTAATTTGAAGCAGAGCTACCAGGCAACGGCGCGGGTTTCCTTTGGATATTCCACTACCGCGATAAAACAGATAAAACTCGTTGCGCTTTCCGAATACCAAAGGCTCAAAGCACAGGGTCAAACTCTGCCTGTAACAACGTCACAGCCGTCCAATGGACCGTTAAAGATCGATGTGCGGGTCAGCGAACCTGTCAGGATCGAAGACACCGCGACAACATTTATGATGGTGATAGAAGTTACAAACCTTGCCAATGGCAACACGTTCCTCGGAGACGATCCAAACGCTGTGGAACAATGGAACAAGGCAAACCTGAAAATCACACTGCCTACCGGACTGGCTATGGTTGATCAAACCGGCGACTGTGCGGCAATAACCAATTCACTGACAGCAGAACTTTCGAAGGGCAAGACGTACAAGATCGCATGCGAAGTTAAAACAACTTCTACTACTGTGGCTGTATCAGTTGACAAAACCGTTTCTGTTAAAGCTGACTACGGCTACTTTGCCGATACAAAGCTGACGCAGGCCATGGAAGTTACAGGAAAATCCAGCTATGCGGTTGTGGCCCCCGGACAGACCACGACAACGGTATCAGGACAAATCGGCGGGGGCGCCGCGGACACGGAAGCGCCGGCGGGAGTATCGAGCGGCAATTTCCAGATTACAACGCCCATCAAGGACCAGAACAACCCGGGCAAGTTCATTGTTACCGCTTCCTTCACCCAGCCATCCGACAACAAGGGGATCACGGCGTTTGAGATAGCCGTTAGCAAGGTCCTGCCGGCAACGGATGGCGGCAACTGGGCCAGCCTTACGAAGATAAACCCGCCTGCGACGAAAACGACCGGCGAACTGATAACTACAAACCCCATTTTCCTCGACCAGTTGTCAGTTTATTACATCGCCATACGCGCAAAAGACGCGGCCGGAAACATGGGGCCCGTGGTTTACAAGGCCACAACAACTGGCCAATACTAAACTGTGAATTCACCAAGCCCTTTCTGCCCGGATTTCTGCTTTTCAACTTCGCCGTCAAACAGCGGAACGCCATAAACGCCGTCATAACCGGGCTTAAACCTTAGCAAACCGTTCCTTGACTTGATGATCGCGCTTGCGATTTTTTCGTTCGTTGTTTTTTTTAACTCCTCTTCGCCCGCGTTCATGAGGACGTTAAGCTCTGTGCCGAACCTTGAAATTATCCTGTCGTGCTCTTCGGTGACTTTTTTCGAATAGAGGGCGTTAACGCCTGTGACGTGTGAGATTATCTCGTACAACGGCAGCAAAGTTTTGAACGGTATCGCGTCCTTCGGGACAAACCCTGCCGGGCGGTCGGCCAGCTGTTCGACGCGGTTAAGCACGCCGATCGTCAATCTCCTTTTGCAACGGGGGCATATGCCATTCAATTTTTTCGTTTCCGAAGGCTCGAAAGCGACGTTGCAGTCGCGGTGGCCGTCCAAATGGTATTTGCCGTAATTCGGGTCGACTTCAATGGTGTACAGGAATTTTTCCTTGTCCTTGTTTTTGATTGCGTCAAAGA
Source organism: Candidatus Aenigmatarchaeota archaeon (assembly GCA_016177205.1). Lineage (GTDB taxonomy): Archaea > Aenigmatarchaeota > Aenigmatarchaeia > JACPZZ01 > JACPZZ01 > JACPZZ01. The sequence continues at coordinate 925 of JACOVS010000021.1, read as the reverse complement.
TTTCACCGTACGAGACCTTTTCCAGGTTAAAAACATTCGCCTCGCGGCCCAGGCGCCACGGCCACGGCGAATGCGCGTCCGAATTGGAAATTAAGGTGAATTTGTCCAAACTTGAAATGCTCCAGCACATTGACGGATCGGCGGACAACCCTGTTTCGACTGCGAAAATGTTTTTTGTCTGGTCCTGGAAGCACTCCTCCACCGAGTCAAAGCCGGATTTCGAGCCGAATATCGAAAACCAGGGCGTAAACGCGTGGGCCGGTATGATGAACGCGTCTTTTGATATTGATGCCATTACCTCTGCGAATTCCGGGCAGGTTATATTTGTCAAAATAGGGCGGCCGTCTGACGAAAGGTTCCCGTACTTTTCCAGCCTGCCGTTGATCTGGTCAACGGTTTCAAAATCCGGGGCAAATATCATGTTATGGATTTTTTTGATCTGCCCCCTTGATTCATAGATCAGCGAAACTTCCGACGTCAGCATGAAAATCGTCCTTGTTTTGTTGTCCGTGAACAAATGACTGTCGTCTATCCCTGCCAACGAGGATTTTAAATCCTCCAGGTGTCTGGGGTGCGTGAAATCCCCTGTCCCCAGCAGGTTTATTCCCTTGGTCTCGGCAAATTTCCCCAGCGTGTGTATGTTCATCTGCGGCGACGTCGCACGGCTGTACTTGGAATGTATCTGCAGGTCTGCGATGATTTGCATAGAGAAATACTCGCTTCTAAAGGTAAAAAAATGAGTGGGCCCGGCCGGATTCGAACCGGCGACCGTGCCGTTGCAGACTGATATGTATCTTGGCAATTACGGCGTCTACGCAGCTTAGTTTCGCAAGCAGATTCAGACTGACGTATGCATAGCATACGTCGGTTTTCCATGCTTGCGGGCCTTATAAGACCGTCGCTCTACCAAGCTGAGCTACAGGCC
>JACOVS010000017.1 GCA_016177205.1 Candidatus Aenigmatarchaeota archaeon | reverse complement strand
TTGAAAATAAACATGGAAGTCGACACAGTTGAAGGACTATCAGGCCATTCCGATAGGAGCAAATTAATCAACTTCATATACAAGCTTCATTCAAGGCCGGAAAGAATTATCTTATGCCATTTGGACCCTTCAAAAGCGAGTGACTTTGCGAAAACCCTTCACAAGATGTTTAAGTGCGAGGCGATAGCGCCGAAAGTTTTGGATGCGATCAGGCTGAAATAATCAACTGGCTGGTTTATATTTTTATTTCTGCATATAATTTCAATGACAACCTCTGTTTATCTCCGGCGTTTGGAACCAACTCTTTATGAAGCAGGGCCTCAGAGGCCGGGTGGAAATTTCCACACCCAAATGTCAGGAAGGCTCGCAAGAATCGCTGACTTGCTTAACAGGACAAGACTGGTTTACAAAAACGCGGGAGTGCCTGTGGACGGCGTTCATGTTGTTGTCGGCATGACAGGAACAGGCGACCCCTACCTTTTTTCCGTTCTGGGACACAGAAGGAACGAAGTCGGCGGCATGGAGCTTGGAATTTTTTCCGGTGACGAGGATTTCATTGAAGGCGTAAGAACAAGGATGGAAACAAACCTGCCGCCTTGGGTAGAAGTCGGTGAAACGCACAAGCTTAAGGTCTGGCGGCTGGAAGGCATCTACGCTTTAATGACCGAACGGAGGCGTCCGGTTAATGTTTTATATCGCCGCCTTTAAATTCCCGGGTGCCAGGTTTGCAGTCTTGCAGGCCCTGACTTTAAATAACTGTTACTCCTACCGATAGGAATGCGGGAACCTTTCAGCGGGAAAATGCACATTTACTCGGCGCACTTCGAGCCAAAGCCGCTGGCAGGGGTGAGGTTCGCGAACCCGGACATTATCAGGACTTTTCGGAAGGAAATGGAAGCAAGGTGGGAAAAGCTGGGCGCCTACCTGATTTCCTGCCAGGCAATGACGTCTCTGTATATGCACAACTTAACCGCAGAGCAGGGGCTGGAGGCCTGGACGCACACCGAGGGCGGGACAGCAATAATGCAAACGCAGTCAGGCGTTTTTCTGCCGCCAAGGCCCTATATGCTGGCCGGCTTGTGCGACGCCTTTATTGTGGACACGGCAACCGGCAGGGGCGTGGAATACGAGGTGGAAATTCTTCTGCGGTCCGGCCATGAAAAAATAATTGAAGACGCCCGGGAAATCATGCAGGCCGGCCTGCCCCCAAGCGTGGTCGCAAGGGAGGAGACCAAACGCTTATACACGAAAGATGTGGACGGCGGCCTCATGACCAGGATAGAGCTGCACCCGGATGTCGCAAAAAAATTCCGGGAGAATTAAACCGCTTAAATGTTTTAATTTCCATAATAGCGTATGCAGACATTGAATAACCGTACCATGCCCGAGATTTTCAGTTATTCCACCCGCATAACAGCCGAGACTTTTAAAAATGGAAGACCCAAAAAGTGGGCCGTGGACCTTTTCGAGGACGAAATGAGCGGAAGGGTTGGCGGGCTGCAGACATATTTGAGCGTTGTTGCAAAACAGCGTGATGTCCGTTCGCCTGACCCGCAGGCAGGAAGGGCGCTGAGCGTGGAATGCGGCCGGCTGTGGCCGCCGGAAAACAGCGCTTACTATACGGGCACACTGGACGACATGAGCTACGACCCGAGATACATAGGCCCTGTCGCAGGCATAGGGCCTGCCGCAGGCGTCGGCGTAACGGACGGTCAGGAAAAAACTTATCTGCTTGCATTGTACAAAAACGTGGAAATCGAGACCATACCAGGCAAAAAACCCTCGACACATCCGGAATTCGAGGTTTGTGTGGTTTCCGATAGCGAGGATTTTTGCGTTGGCGTGGGCAGCATACTGACACAAAATCTCCCGAGGGGCATAATCAGGTCAGAGCCCAGGCACATTGGCATATCAACGGGTGAACCGGGTGAATTCATGGTTGGTTATAACGGCAGCCCTTTCGCAGGGTTGGCCGACCCTTTGATAAAGGTGCGTTTTGGATAAAAGCCTGGTTTAAAATTTAAATTATAGAAAAAAATTTTAGCCGCGGTGCACTTTCGCGTACTGCGGGCAGACTATTAACCAGTCCTCTTCGACGCCTGCGATGTCGCCGTTGATGGCGTTCGACGTGCGTCGCAGCTTTTCAACAGACCTTTTTAATTCGCCCAAGTCCCTGTCGCGCAGTTTCTTAATCTTCAAAAGTATGATAGAGCCTTCGCGCAGGTATTTCTGTATCCTTTCCGTGTCGTTGAAATCGTTTAACGCCTCAACCCGGATGGACATCTTTCCGGCCGAGGAATCCATGGCCTCGCTGTCGACTTCAATGTATTCGGTTGTTCCTATGTCGCCCTTTTTCTTGAAAAGTTTTTCAAATACCATCTTATCGCTCCCGGCAATTGATTAATTTTCGTTTTCTATGGATTTAAACCTTTCTAACAGGAAACATCAGTTCTGCCTGCAGTTTTCCAGCATCGATACAATGTTCCAGATCTGCGTCCTTGTGTAAAGCGGGATGTTGGGGTCGTTTGAAACCTCGTCCAGTATGTGTATCGCCGAGGAGATCCTCAGGTCCATGGGCTCTTTCTCGTTTTTTATGGCTTCCGTGACCTGTTCCGCAGACGTGCGTATATTCCTCGGGACCGTGCGGTCCATGGCCACCTGCTCCAGCAAGTGCAATACCTGGGGAAGTTGTTCGTACATTTTCAGCACCATTTCCTGCACCATTAATCGATACCCGATGAATTACTTTTTGCCCAGCGAGCTTTGGATCTTTTCCTGCAGCTCCCTGATCTTTTCCCTGGTTTTTTTGTCCTCGGCGTCCATTGTTTTCAGCCGTATCTCGAGCATTTCCTTTTTTTCCGACAGCTCCTTCTTCATCTCTTCCCTGGTCGTTTTGATCAATATAGGGCCTACGGACTTGTATATCTCCTTGTCCCCGGCCTTTTCAAGCTCTTCCAGCGTTTTGTCTGTTTCCATGAGCTGCGCTTTTGTGGCGTCCTTTTGGCCGATTATCATCTGGGACTGCTGCTGGTACGCCTGGAACTGCATTATCATCCCGCGCATTTCTTCGCTGACTTCCATACCAAATCACTTGATTTTGTATTATTTATCATCACCCTGATATTTGAAAATCAAGGTGATTTGCAAAACCCTTTTGGTGTTTGGACAACGAAAACCGCGGTTTTCGTGTACAGATTTCAACGAAATCTGTATCCCCTAAAACTATTTGGTTTCTCCAAACACCTTATAATTTATCTCGCCCTTACCCTTCGCGGCGACACTGCCGCGGTCTTTGTTATAATCCTGAACCCGCAGTAGGGGCAGCGTATCCTCTTTCCCGAAATTTCAACCTCTTTCTTGCAGTTCAAGCATCTGTACATGACAATTACCCGTTTTTTCCTATCTTTTGATCAAACTTCATAGGAAACTTCAGTTTCCTATGCACGTTTTGCCTTCGGCAAAACTTTGTCTTAAAGTTTGTTTCCTTTAAATTAAAGCTTTCTTTTTAGTTTCCTTTCCTGTCATTTGCCCTTGTTTTTCTTTGCCTTTTCCGGTTCGGCCTTTTCCTTGGGCTTCGGTTTGGGCTTTTCCCTGCCCTTGAACTTGTCCCGTTTCGATTTAGGCTTCCCTATTTCGACGTCCTTCTTGAAAGGCTTCTCGCTTTCCGTCAGCGCTGAGATCGTGCGTTCAGACCCGTAAGAGGGGTTGTACGCCCCGCCGGCAAAAACACAGCCGCATACCCTGCACTTCCATATGCCGCTCGCTTCCCTGAAAACAGCGGCCTTCATGCACGACGGGCAGGCGTGGTCGGATTTCTGCACAACTTCTATGTCGGAGACCATCTTCCTTATTTTCTGCCCGAATCGCACGCCGTAGCGCCCCGCAGACCCGATCCTTTTGGTTCTCTTCGACATACAATCACGACCCTGTTTATTTCAGCGCAGCCCTTAAATTTTCCTGTTTATCGCCTGCCAGTTGGAGTGCTTTGTGCAATTCCTCGACCGTAAAGCCTTCCACGCCGCCTTTTTGCAGCGAGCAGACATTGCCGCCGTTTTTAACCGATACCGTTAATCTTGCGTCGGCGGCGTTTTCCTCCTCTTTCGTCGGGTCAACTATCAGCATCCCGTTTATCTTGACCGTGGTAACGCTTATCGGCATTGTTGTCACAGGCAGCGCCCCGGACCTTTCGTCGTAGTTAACCTTGCCGTCCTCGTATTTGGGCATTTTAGCCGTTGCCAGCGCGGCAACAGCGGCCAGGTTGCCGGCGTCAATAAGGTTGCCGTCGAAATTCATGACGTGCAAATCAACATTAACAATCCACACAGCCTCGTCGTTTATTTTAAGCGCTTTAACATCGATCATCTTCGATTCCCTTATCGTCCTGTCAACAACGCGGGCGACTTCTATCGACTGTATGCCGGGCGGGCCCGGCTCAAAGTCAGGATCCGCGATCGGCGTTAATTCGGCTCCGACCATCAGGACGCCCTCGTCCGGTTTGTCCGAAAACGGTTCGCCGACAGACATTTTCACGCCCGCTATCACCGTGGTGTTGCCCAGCCTTACCTGCGCCGAACCCTCGGCGCTCTTGATAATGCCGGTTTCAATCTCAACGTTCCTGAACTCGTCGGCCTTGCGCTTATCCAGGCGCAGGCCCTTTTCCGCAAATTCGCGCACATACTCCTCGCTTATAGTCATCATAGAACCACCGCATACTTGCTCTTCAGCGCCTCAACCTGGGCCTCGTGTATTTTTTCACAGCCCTTTATCGCAATGTTGACAACGTTTTTCACGTCTTCGGTCGAAAGGTCGCCGTCCATTTGAAGCAGCGTTATTTTTTTCAGGCTTGGCACATAGGCAACAGGAACATCGGCCTTTGTTTTCTCCTCCTCGTTGTACGTTAAATCAAGCACGTAGTCGCCGTCGACCTTGCCAGCCGCGACCGCAGCGACTAAGCCGCGCATGGGTATGCCCGCGTCCGCCAGCGCAACCGAAGCTGCGTTTATCCCGGCGCACCTTGTCCCGGCATCGCCCTGCAAGATCTCTATGTAAATGTCAATGCCGACCTTCGGGAATTCCTTTGTGAAAATGGCCGGTTCCAAAGCGTCCGCAACGACTTTCGATATTTCCTGCGACCGCCTGTCCTGGCCCGGCCTTTTCCTGTCCTTTGTCGAAAACGGCGCCATGTTGTACCTGCATTTTAAGTGGACTTTCTCGGCGTCCTGCAAAAACTTCGGGAACAGTTCGCGCGGGCCGTAGACGCCTGCGACTGCAACAGTGTTGCCCATCTTTACGTACGCGGAGCCCTCGGCGTTTTTGAAAACGCCAGCCTTGACAATCAGTTCCCTTAGCTCTTCGTTCGCCCTTCCGTCACTGCGCATTTACATCACCCTCAACATAATCAGTCTTCGTTCCCGTAGTAACCGTGGAGTTCGCATCCAGGAATTCGGTTATCACGTTCGTCAAACCGTCCATGTGCGATTTCTCATTAACCATTAAAACAGCCTGCGTCGCAAGGTCTTCATTCTCCCCTTTAATCCATACACGGCCGTTTTGCCCTATCACTATGTTGCAGCCAGTTTTTTCCTTTATCATGCTTATCATCGACCCGGCCTTGCCGATTAATCTTGGAACCTTGGACGGCGTTATGTCAACGATCTTCCCGCCGCGCAGTTTTTTGCACATTATGTCCTTCATTGTCAGCTGCACGTTCTTGTGCTTTGAAACCGAGATTATTTTTGCATAAAGGGCGTTGCCGACATCGAAGTACCTGCTCAGGTCCGCGCCGCGCTCAACGTACTCCTCGGAAGCTTCGCCTATTCCCAGCGAAGCCTGGTAGGGCGAGTTGATGTCCAAAAACCATGTAGACATCTGGACGTCCAGCACCTCGCCGATGACCTTGTCGCCGGCTTTGGGCATATACCTTCCGGACAGCGCGACAACGCCGACATTCCTTTCGCGGATCGCGACTATGCCCACATTTTTTGCCAGTATCTTTTCGCCCTCGCGGAACGCGCCGTAACCAGGCAGATAGTCCAGCCCCTCGGCCAGGACTTCGCCCGGGACGACCAGATCTTTTTCGTTTTTCAATATCGTCATTTAATTTTTCACCTTTTTTACAACGATCTTAATTCCTTTGATTCAATCTTGCCTTCTGTGATTTTATTCAGCCTTTGCAGCATCTCCGCGGCCAGCCCTGAAGGAAGCTCGATAACGCACGAGTAGGAGCCGTCCGAACCCCATGAATCCCTTTTTACCGATGTCATGCCGCGTATTACCGAGCTGGCCTTGCCGGAATACTGGGCCGGTACACGCAGTTCGATCGCAACAACCTCGATCTTTATCGGCAGCAGCGGTTTAATGGCTTTAACAACGCGGTCAACCTGATCCTGCGCCGGCTCCATAGCGTCGACATGAACACCGGCCTCGTCCATCGCGTTGATTATCCTCTGCGTCGGGTGCGGGGCGTTCGTCTGCGGGTTGACAGCGTTGCGCGCTATCATGCTGGCGATCTGCGTTTTCTTGTCCTCGGCCATCTTCCTTCTCTGTTCCGTTGTCAATTGAAGCTCGCCCTCGCGAATGACCTTTTCCGCTATCTTTTTCGCGTCCGTTGTCCCGAAAACCTTCTGTATTACGGAATCCTGTATCCTGTCAGCCTTTCTCGCATCATGGAAAACGCCCGGGTATGCCAGTATATCCTCGATTTTCACGTCCTTGCCCCTCTTGAAATCGTAAGCCTTTACGGGATCGACCAAAACCTCGAATTTCTCGCCGGCCTTTGTCAGCCGGGCTATTACCGCGTCGTCCAATGAGACTGCCATTGTTATCATCAACCCGTTGTATTATGAGTCCCGCCCAGGGGAAGGATAGTAAAAGCCTTCCTGCGCGGAAACTCCGTTTTGCCGCTCTTTTGACCTTACTACAATTATAATAAGGGTAATTTAAGCTTTTCGCAGCCCGTTTATCCGGGAAGATGCTTCCTAGAACAAGTCACAAGTTTATCCTTAGGCCTTCGATTTTGCTGTAATGTTTGACGTTGTCCGTTAACACAATCAGGTTATTCGTCTTTGCAGTCGATGCGATCAGGAGATCGAAATCGACAATGATATTTTGATTTAACGGTACTGTCCTCTTAGCTCCTTTTTTATCGGGTGTCTAAGATAAACGTATCCCGCGTCCACGTCCTTGTCGTATTCAAATCTCATAATCCTAATACACCGTTATGACTTTTATTCCAAACTCAAACTATTTCGGATAGCCTCATCCGCTTCTTCCATCTTTCCAGTAGATATTTTTCCATAGTTTTTTATTATTCTGGCCTTGTCTATAGTCCTTATTTGGTTGAGAAGTACCGTACCGCGTTCTCTTAGAGGGGAATTTGCCGGGTCTATTTCAACGTTGGTGGGAAATTGCTTTGAAAAAATTTTTGACGTTATCGGCGCAACAATGGTTGTAGGGCTATACTCATTACCGATGTTATTTTGTACAACCAAGGCCGGCCTGGTTTTGCCTTGTTCCGAGCCCATGACCGGGTCTAGTTTAACAAGAATAACATCCCCGCGCCTTATCTGCATATTATTCCTCGTAGTCCGATTTTTCCCATTCTTTATTGACCTTCGCCAGCTCTTCCTTCATCTCCTTGTATCCTTCCTTCATAAGAGCCCTCTTTTCCCTCGCGTTCCTCTTCTCTATGTGTATGACCAATTCGTCCCGTAGCGTTATTTTGTTCGTTTTTACAAGCTCTTTGGGAATTATAACACCCATGGAATTTCCCCACTTCCTGGGCTTTGCAATTACATCCATAAAATTCACAATATAACTAATGTATAACTTACTCGCATATAAATGTAACGGCCTAAGACATTCCTATAAGTTTCCTATTTTTTCAAAGAATACAGCTTCGCCCGCCCCACTACCCGCAAAATAACCAGCCCTTTAACCTCCATTATGGCAAGGTATTTCGACGCCGTGACGCGGTTAATCCTGTTTTTGTCCGCAACTTCCTCTATAGTCATCCCCCAGTCAGCGGCGGAGCGCAAGCTCTTCAAAATGCTTTCTTCCGTGCTTTCCAGGTTATGCCTTTTAGTCAATATTTTCGCCTTCAAATCGTCTTGATATGTATCAGCGTCTTCCCGCCTGACGTCCCGTTGTTTTCTATGCGCAGCTTGTACGTGCCTTTCCTTAAGGTCTCGGAGCCTTGCACGTCTATGTCCGAATATTTCAACTTCAGCGAAAGCACGTTCTTGTCGCGCAACGGGTAGCCAAATGAGGGGTTCACGAGCGTCGTGAACGTTCCTGCGTCAAGCAACTCCGCCCTGTTTTGGAACGACGCCCTGGTCCCCTGCGTGACAACCGCGTAGACCCTGCTTTCGCGTATCAGCCCGTTGACGTCTATCCTGTGCTCCATTGTCGTGTTTGAAGAGCCCGCGGAAACGCCGCCGCCTGTTCCGTACAGCCCGATCACGGAGTTGTTAAAGAACGAAATGATCCAGCGCGCGTTCCATTCTGTCGTTGCGTTTGTTTTGTTGGCCGGTATCTCGCCCGACGTCGTTGTGTAAACCATGTGGCTTGTGTTGTCCTCAATGAAGAACCTGACCGTCAAATTCGTGCTTGGAACGATTACGGATATCGTAAACGTGCTCGTGGAGTTTACGTTTTGTCCGGCAAAGGTGAAGTTCGCGAATACGTAATGCGTCCCTGCAAAGAACGACGACAGGCCCACGGTGTCGCTTTGCACCACCGAACCGCCCGGCGATATGTTCAGCAGCGTGGAGTTCCAATATTGCCGGTACGTCTGCGTGAATGTTGTTGAGTTGAATATGTAAACTGTTAAATTCCCGTTTGTAATGGCCTGGTTCGCTGTCGACGTGACTGTTGTTGTAATAACCGCTGTGTCGCTCGTGCCATACGTACTTCTATCCGACGACGAAGTTATCGTTGCGTTCGTGTTCGAGCTGATATTGAACTGCGTTGTCGCGCTGCGCACGATTTGCGAGCCCGTTTCGTTGGTATAGTTGAACGTCGCGTTAAGCGTGTATGTTCCTGTGAAGTTCTTGTACGTGCGGAAAGTCAGGTTCAGGTTGGTTATGTTCAAATAATTAAGAACGCCTCCTGTAATTACGTTTTGTGAGTAGGTTTGTTCGATTCTCTGCGACGTGTTATACACCTCAACAACCAGCCTTCCCGAAACGTTTATCCCGCCAACCGACGTTATGTTGCCCGAAATTCCAACAACATCATTCACCGTGTAGTTTGTCCCTGTCCTATTGGCTGCCAGCGTCGGCAGTGTTGCGTTAATCCTTGTTATGTCAAACGTTTTCACGTCAAACCCTATCAGTCCGCTCGCATCCGTAACGTTGCAGCGTATCGAATACGTGCCTGCATTGTTCGCGCTCACGTTCCAGGCTGTTGCGTTGGCCTTTACCGAGTTTGCGTTTATCACGCCGATCGTCCTGTTGCCTATATCAGGCGACGACGTTGCAGAAGCAATCAAAGCGCTGTTGTAATCGCTGACGCTGCACGCTATCGTCATCGTTGTCAGCGTGAGCTGCGTTGGGTTCCTGACAGTGACGTTGGCCGTGACATTCGTGGAGATGTTGTATTTCGGAGCATTAAGCGTTATGTTTACGTCGGCGGAAGCGTTGTACGACACGTTGAAATCCGCGCGTTCGTAAGCTGATCCGCCGTCCCATGTGAAATTGGCGCGCACA
>JACOVS010000014.1 GCA_016177205.1 Candidatus Aenigmatarchaeota archaeon | reverse complement strand
CGACTTTCCTGTATTTTGTAACCCCGTCAATGATAACCTACAATGTCCTCGTGTACTCCGAAGCCCCGCTGGTATTCTTCTTCACGTTCTTCCTGTACAGCTTTTTCAGTTACCTTGAGGCCAGCCGCAAAAAATTCCTCCTGCTGTCCGGAATTTCCGCGGGGTTCGTCGCGTTGTCCAAATTCACAGGCCTGCTCGTGTTTCCGCTGATGCTTGTGCTTTTCTTTTCCGGCGCGGACTGGAAGAAAAACCTGAAAGGTTTTGCCGTGCTTTTTGCAATAGCTCTGGTTGTCGGCTCTTCGTCGAATATAAGGCAAATTTTGTCGTACGAAGGCATTTGCCAGCCGCGTATTCCGGCGGACAACAGGTGTTACACAGGCGAAGCGCCTGCTGGGGTGGAACTGGATATAGGAAGCTTCTCCGGTTATGTGCAGCAGTCAGGAACGAACCTTTCGCTGATAGACATAGGCGTTATGAATTACATACAGTTCGGTTACACTTCCGCAATATTCCTTTTGTTTGTGGCCGGCGTTGTTTTTGGGATGCTGAGCAGGAACGGCATCAGGTCAATGTCGATCGCCGGTATTTTCCTGTACGGACTGCTGGCATACGGGACAATCAACGCGAGAACCGAGGATTCCATCAGGGCGGTCCTCATAGGCGTAGTTCCCCTGTTTGTTTTGGGCGGTATCTATTTCGCCGGGCTGCTGGAGACGGTATTGGCGCCCAAGCAGAGCAGGATAGGGAACCATGTGTCGGTAATATTGGCTGTCCTTCTCATCCTCCTTATGGCGTTCTACGGCTATGCTATATCAGCCAACCGCGTCGCGGAGATGAAATCCGTCAAGCAGTTCAGTCCCGAATACCTGGAAGGGTGCAGGTGGATGAATGAAAACGTGCCGAAAGGCTCGTACACTATAAATCTCTGGGGCGCGCCGTGCCAATTTTATGCGCCCGGGATAAACTCTGTGTGGACCGACATGAAAGAGCTGCCCGGTGTACTGTTTTCAAAGAACGACGAAAAGGTTATACCGCTTCTGGAAAGGAACGGGATTGGTTACATAGTCGTAGCAAAATTCTCCATAAGCAACTCAAACGTCATAACATCCACGCCTGCGGAATTCGTAAGCTATTTGGCCGGGTCGCAAAAATATTCGCTTGTTTATGAGAACCCTGCCACATTAATATTCAAGGTCAACTACGGCTGAGATTATGGATATAACTATTGTCGCCGCGTCTGTTGTGTCTTTTGCAACCTCTCTGCTGTTAATTCCGAAGCTGATAAAATTTTTGAAATCCGTCGGCATGGTGGGAATCGACGTACAGAAACCAAACAAACCGGAAGTTGCTGAAATGGGCGGGCCTGCCGTAATCTCCGGCTTTCTTGCAGGCATGTTCCTGTTCATATGGCTGAACGTGTTTGCGTTTTCCGGCAACCTGCTTTCGCCAGCCAACTTGGCGGGTATTTTTGCCGGCATGTCCACGATACTGCTCATCATGGTAATCGGAATGTTCGACGATATGACAAGGTTGCAGAAAAAAAGCGAAGGTGTAAAAGGGTTTGAAAGGTACAAGCGCGTCGGGTGGAAGCAATGGCAAAAGCCTTTGTTGACGTTGCCTGCAGCAATACCCCTCATGGCGATAATGGCCGGCAATTCGACGATGTCCATACCCTTGCTCGGTGTCGTGGACCTGGGAATCCTGTACCCGCTCCTGATAGTGCCGGCCGGCGTGGTCGGCGCATCGAACGCCGTTAATATGCTGGCAGGCTTCAACGGCCTGGAAGCGGGCATGGGCTTTGTTACACTGGTGTTCATGGGAATATTCGGCTACATTAACGGCGAACTTGCGGCAGCGTCAATAGCGTTTGTAATGGCCGCGGCCGTTCTGGCTTTCCTCCGGTACAACTGGTACCCGGCAAGGATATTGCCAGGCGACAGTTTCGTATACGCCATGGGGGCCGCAATGGCGGTCATAGCCATAATAGGGAACATGGAAAAATTCGCCCTCTATATTTTCACTCCGTGGATAATAGAACTGGCCCTGAAACTCCGCTCTGGCCTGGCAGCCGAGAATTACGGCGTGCTCCGCAAGGGCGGGATTCTGAAGCCCAAATACGACAAGCCTTACTCGCTGACTCATGTTGTCATGATGTCTGGCGATTTCAAGGAGTGGCAGGTCAGCGCAATACTGATCTGCGTTCAAGTGGTGGTATGCGCTGCCTCCCTGCTGCTCGTTTCGGGTTTTGTCCTCAGGTACTGATTTCGGGTGATAATATTAACATAGACTTGCACGTGCACACAAAATACTCCGCTGACTGCAACACGGACCCCATAAAAATAATCAGGACGGAAATTTCCAAAGGCGTCGATTGTATAGCCGTAACAGACCACAACAACTTTTCTTCATTCAAGAATTTCAATAAAAAGATAAAAATAATCAAAGGTGAGGAAATATCAACAAACAAAGGCCACCTTATAGGCCTGTTTCTGGAAGAATCTGTGAAATCGCGGGATTTCTCCGAGGCGTGCGACGAAATACGCTCGCAGGGCGCGGTTTCTATATTGCCGCATCCGTTCCGCGCGCACAAGGATCCTGGATCTTTGGTTCGCGCCGTGGATATGGTAGAAGCTTTTAATTCCCGCACGTCGCTTGCGAAAAATGAGGCCGCTTTGGAGCTTGCACGTATAAGCAATAAACCCGTCATCTGCGGGAGTGACGCGCATTTTTTGTCTGAGTTGGGTAGCGCAACCGTAGAAGTCGAGACTGAAAACGTACATGAGGCAGGAAAATTGCTTTTGAAAGGGAGATTCAAGATGAATTTTACCCAAAGCCCGTTTTACGTACACCCGATGACATGGATTGTGAAAGGCGGGAAGATCGCGGGTCATTTGGTCAGAAGATAATTGCCTATCGCAAGGGCGTCTATGCCTTCACGGTAGAAGTCTGCTATTGCCTCCTGCGGCGTGTTAACGATCGGTTCGCCCGCTACGTTGAAGCTTGTGTTCAACAATACGGGCACCCCGGTCAGCCTGTAGAACTCGGATATCAGCTTGTGGTATTTCGGATTTTGGTCTTTTCTCACTGTCTGCGATCTTATTGTTCCGTCCACATGCACAACGGCCGGTATTTCCTTCTGCACATCCTTGGGAACTTTTTGTATGAGGATCATGAACGGCGTTTCATGGTCGACTTCAAAATACTTGTTTCTCTTTTCATCAAGTATGCTAGGGCAAAAAGGCCTGAAAGATTCCCTGTGCTTCACGAAGAAGTTTATGGTGTCCTTCATTTTCGGATCGCGCGGGTCCGCCAGGATGCTCCTGTTGCCCAACGCACGCGGCCCTGCTTCCATTTTTCCCTGGAACCATCCGACTATTTTCCCTTTTGCCAGAAGTTCTGCGACCTTTCCGGCGATATCTGTGTGATAGGCCGCCTCGATTTTCAGCATTTGAAGTGTTTTTTTAATTTCATCGTCTTGGTATTCAGGCCCGTAATATATGTGCTCCATTTTTCCAAATCTGTTTCCGCAATCGACGGCCATCTTTACCGCGCAGCCTATGGCGTTGCCGGCGTCGTTCGCGGCGGGCTGTATGAATATGTCGTCGATCAGGCCGGAATAAAGTATCTCGCCGTTCATTTTTGAATTAAGCGCAACCCCGCCGGCAAGGCAGAGGTTTTTGGACCCTGTTTCGCCAACAAATTTTTCCACAAGGTGTTTAACCGTCTCTTCAAGCCTTGACTGCACCGAATAGGCCACGTTTTTGTGGTACTTCAGTATTTCCTCATTCGATAACCGCGGTTTGCCCAGCGCGCCGACGGCGTAGTCGGAATAAGACCACGCCTTGTTATCGTACCTTTCGTCGAATTTGTAACCGCCGGATGTTTTCTTGATTATGCTGTCAAAAATTTTTAGGTACCTGTTTCCGTACGGCGCCAGGCCCATGACCTTGCCTTCGCCCTCGAAGGCCTGGAAACCCAGCCACTCTGTCATTGCCATGTACGCTATGCCCAAACTGTTCGGAACCGCAAATTCCTTGATAACATTGATTTCATTGTCGGCGCCGTGTGCGGCCATTGTCGCGGTCGATTCGCCGGCGCCGTCTATGGTGAGTACCGTTGCGTCATTGAAACCGCTCAGGTGAAACGAGGACGCGGCGTGGGCCATGTGATGGTCTATATATTCAACCTTTGGCTTGTATTTGAAATTTTTCTTGAATCCTGATTCCACGAAGCTAAAAACCGAAGACCTCAGGTAAGGCGTGCCGACTAACTGCTCCGGCCCCCGTAGAAATTGTGATTTTCTCTTCCAGAAAAGATTTTTATAGCTTGGGTTAAAATGGAATCCTATTTTATCCACGTCGGAAATTTTTATGCCCGCCCTTTTCAGGCAAAACGCAACGGCCTTTGACGGGAAGGATTTAGGTGAATGTTTTATTCTGTTAAATCTCTCTTCCTCCACAAAAGCCACGATTTCGTTGTCGCGCACCAGGCACGCAGCCGGGTCGTGCATCATTCCCGATATTCCAAGAAAATACATTTTTGCCCCCGTTACACTTGTTTTTCCCAATGCTGTATCTGGTCCCTGATTGTCTGCTCGAACGGTATTTTAGGCTGCCATCCAAGCTCGCTCTTGGCTTTGGAGCAGTCTCCGACCAACACGTCGACCTCAGCCTTCCTGAATCTTGACTTGTCTATTTCAATTGACATCCTGCCTTCGAGCCCCGCCATCTTTATCGCCATCCGCGCCACATCGCCGATTTTCCAACCCTTTCCCGAACAGAAATTGTAAACCTCGCCGTTCCTCCCCTTGGTAACGGCAAGCATGTAACCTGTGATTATGTCCCTAACGTCCGAATAATCCCGTATAGGGTCGGGGTTTCCTATGGTAAGCGTTTTTTTGCCGTGTTTTTTTCCCTCCGCGACCTGTTTCGCAATAACAGATGTGACAAACTCCTCGCCCCTTCTCGGCCCCTCGTGGTTGAAAGCTCTTGTTCTAACAACGGGTATTCCGTAGGCCCTGTTATGGCAAAAGCACATGTAATCTCCTGCGACCTTTGAGACCGCGTAAGGCGACAAAGGTCTCAGGTAATTTGTTTCTTTTATCGGGAGCTCTGATATCACTTTTCCGTTCCCGTCCATGGCGGGCGGCGGGGACACGACAACGCCGCTGCGCAAAAGTTCTCTGTAATGGGCGTCGTCCTTGACTACAAGGCCGTATTCTTCGCTGGAGCCGGCAAAGTGTATTTTTTCCAGCCTGTCGTAATGTCTTGCCGCTTCAAGAACGTTCGCGGTCCCTATCACGTTTGTATAATAAGTATCCGTGGGCGATTCAAAACTCCTGGTCACATAACTCTGCGCTGCCAGGTGGAAAACAATATCGATTTGGTTTTTCTTAAGAACGTCCACAATCGAGGACATGTCATTCAGGTCGCCGGACAATATTTTCACGCTGTCCATTATATGCGATATGTTCTTCCGGCTGGGTACGGATTGGCGCCGCACAAGGCCGAACACGTTTGACCCGAAATCCTCCGACGACAGCGTTTCTGCAAGCCACGAACCCACAAAACCGGTCACGCCGAGTATGAGTACGTTTTTGTCAGCCCATTGATTTTGCATAATACATCACTATCGATTAACGCTTATAAGCTTAAGAGGAAAAATGGGAAATTAAATTTAAAACTCTGTCAAAAAACGGGTGCGTGAATTTGGGGAATCTGGATTTTATGTAATTGATCATTCTAACATCCGTCTCGTTGAAAAATTTTGTTGCCAGCAGCACTGCCCCGTATAAAACCGTTCCCGCCAATATGACGGCCATCCAATAACCGCCGCCGGTAAGTCCGTTGAAAATGCTGGAAAACACGATGAATGATAGCAGGGACAGTGAAATTTTTAGCGTGTCCCTGATTGGAAATGGCGCCTTTAGGCGCCTGTACATTTTCCACGCGCTGTAAAAAAACATGGAGAAGCCGCATGCCAGGAACGCGAGGGCCGCTCCCGGCAATCCCATGGCTGGTATCAGTGCCAGGGAGAATACGAGGTTAACAAACCCGCCGATAAGGTTCGCATTTCTGCTCTCAGCCACCCTTCCCGTTGCGTACAGCGTGTTTATGAAAACGGTCGCAAGCCCTATGAACAAATAAGCGGCCGCGATCGGCACAAGTATGTTTGCGGCGGCCAGGTACTGGTTCGATGACAGCAGCAGGATAAGTTGTCCGGGAAAAACCAGGACGACCGCCAGGATTGGCAGCGTTAAAACTATGGAGTACCTGGTCCCGTAAAAGAATATCCTGTTCACGGAGCTCTTGTCGTCCGGTTGCTGTGATGTTATCGGGAAAGTTCCGAATGAAATAAGCTGCGGTATCATCCTTACCGGGGATGACAAAAAGAACATCAGCGAGAAAAGTCCCACCGAACTGGCCGTCGATAAAACGCTTAGTATTACTATGCTGCCCTGGTTTATCAGCATGGAGCCTATGTTGCTTACCAGGACCGGCATGGAATAAAACCAGATCCTTTCCTTGTCCACTGTCCCCTTCCCTCTTGGCATCAGCCTGTACCTTATCCCGAGTGTTATCAAGGACGCCGCCAAAAACCCGTACACGGGTCCCAGATAACTGTATCCGAGCACTATCAAGGGCAGTGTTATCGCAACCTTTGAGATTGAAAGCGCTGCGTCGGAAAAGAAGATTGATTTTATTTTTTGCAGTCCGTAAAGGTACCCGTTTGTTATGTAAAGCAGGTTTGTAACGAATATCATGAGAAATATCAGCCACGCGTCGGAAGGCGCGATTTGCACGACCTTGGATATCAAAGGGTTCAATACTACGATTAGCAGCCCGATAACCACGCAAGAGGCCGACGTTATTTTGGCGCCCCACCAGAGGGATCCGGTGATTTTTTCGTGTTGCCTGTTTTTTTCGTAATATGGAAACAGTTTGGTTATGGCTATGTTTATCCCAAGGCCGGCGAAACTAACAAGAAACATCGCTATATTATATATTGTGGAAAAGTGGCCCACCTCGCCTGGGGAAAGCAGTTTTCCCATCAAAATCCAGTAAATATACCCGCCCGCCGTAAGGGCGGCCCAGTCCAAAAAAAGGTAGAACGTGTTCGATATTATCTTTGATGCGTTTCCCATTGAATCCACCCGAAACAAAGCTTATGATAGGCAATCATTTTGACAATATCCGCTTTAGCGTGGCCGCAATGTAGTCCAATTCTTCGTCCTTCAGGTACTGGTGGCAGCCCACATAGAAACCGTTGTTTCCTATGAACTCCGCATTTGGGAGTTTGCCCTCATACTTCTTCTTTAAAAACGCATACGCGGGCTGCTGCGTTGGTATGCAATTAAACACAGGTCTGTTCTCAATACCCGCCTGCGTCAACTGTTTGGATATGCCGTTTCTGGAAAATGATTTGTCGGTCAATATCATGGGGTACCCAAGGTAACTGATGTCGTCAGAATGCTTGGGCAGCGTTAATGTACCTTCGAGCGGTGCAAGAGCGTCGTTAAGGTGTTTCACATTTTCCCTGCGCTTGGAAAGTATCCAGTCGATCTGCGCAAGTTGCAAAATGGCTATGGCGGCCTGATACTCCATGGCTTTGAAGTTAAAGCCTATTACGTCGTGCAGGTATCTCGGATGGAATCCCAGGTTTTGATGCGGGCATTTTCCCTGTTCTATTTCCGCGACCGTGCAATAACATAGTCTGCCGTTCCCTTTCATCCTCTTGCATATGTTCGCGAGTTCCTGGTCGTTTGTTGTTATCGCGCCAAACTCGCCGGCTTGTATATTGTGCGCTATGTAAAATGAATAGGAGCCTGCAAGGCCCAGCGAGCCTGTCCTTCTGCCCTTGTATAAGCTTCCATGGGCCTCGGCCGCGTCTTCGACCACCGCCATGTTGTATCTGGTTGCGATTTTGTTTATTTCGTCCATGTCGCACGGGTATCCCATGAGATGGACCGGCATAACCGCTCGGTGTTGCTCTGCGTCATCGGCATCCTCCATGTGCGCCTTTATCTGTTCGGTTGATATGGAGAAATCTTCCAAATTGATATCCACGTAAACCGGCTCGTAACCGGTTGTTACTATGGAGTTGCTGGTTGCTATATAGGTGAGCGGTGTCGTTACAACCTTTTCGCCGCCTTTTAGCATGTATTTGGAATGGTAACGCAGCGCGTACATGACCAGCATAAGCGTGGCCGTTCCGTTCGCCGCGACAATCGCCCTGTCCGTGCCGATGAATCTGGCAAATTTCTCCTCAAACTCTTTGCACCGTGCGCCCTCTGATATGGTGCTTTTGTCCATTAATTCGTTGATGGCCTTCCTCTCCTCGGGACCGAAGATCAGGTCGCCTATTTTGACTCTCATGCCGCGATCAATAATACATAGAAGGTTGGCCTATTAATCTTTATTTTGGCTGGTTGTTACTATAATTGAAGCATATCGTATACTGTATCGGTATGCTTCTAGCTAATCCGGGTATGTTAAAATGAGGGTTCTTTTCATAAGTCGCGGTTATCCGCCGTTCAGGGGAGGCACGGAAAATTATGCCCGGGAGATTTATGAAAGATTGAAACCGGTTAACGAAAACAAGCTTATAACGATTCGCCACCCGGAGCGCCAACCGAGGGATGATATAATCGATGTAAAAGCGGGAAAAAACAAATACCTGGCCTTCTTAAAATTCTGGGTGTCCTGCATTCGGAAAATCCGCAGGTCGGACGCGGACGTCATACACGCGATCACGTACCCGGCAGGCCTGTGCGGAATATTGCCGAAATTGTTTAACGGAATCCCCCTGGTCACGACACTCCACGACATAGGGGTTATAGAAAAGGGGATAATTGAAGTTTCGAAATTGGCCAAGCTGTGGAAAGGCTTTCTCCAGCAGGTGGTCTGCAATTTTTCGGACGCCATAATTGTCCCCAGTGAAAAGGTGAAAAACGACATAATAAAATACCATGGAACAAAACCCGGGAAAATATTCGTAACCGATTACGGCATAGACAGGGAGGTTTTCAACGAAAACCTGGAATACGGAAAAATAAGGAAAAAGTTGGGCATAGGCAAAGGACCGATGCTGCTGTTCATAGGCATGTTCGGCCCGAAAAAAGGCCTGGAATACGCGATCGAAGCGGTATCCACGCTAAGGCAGAAATTTCCGGACATAAAATTTGTGATAGGCGGGCCCGCCCTCGATGAAAGTTACATGGAAAAATTAAAACAAAAGGTGGAGTCTCTCGGCCTGGAAAAAAACGTCGTGTTCAGCGGCTTCATAGAACAGCCTGAGCTTCCGTACTGGTTCAGGGATTGTGATATTTACGTCGATCCTACGTTGTACGGCATGGGTTATTGCTTTCCCTGCGTCGAGGCTGCCGCGACAGGCAGGCCGATAGTCGCCACGAAATTACTGGAAGACATAGGCGTTGTAAAGGACGGATTTAACGGAACAATAATAGGCTACAGGGACGCCTCGCAGATATCCTCTGCCGTGGAAAGCCTGCTATCAGACCCGGGAAAAATGGAGAAATTTTCTGAAAATTCCTTAAAGCTTGCTGAAAAATTCGACTGGAACAGGACCGTGGAGCAGACCGGCAGCGTGTACCGCGCCGTCACAGACCACACACCTTAGAAAGGTTCTTTATTTTCCACTCACTCGGGTCCGTGTTTATAAAAATCCTGACCCACAACTCCAGGGATAGAAGCGAGAACATTTGCCTGCCGGTTATTAGCTTTGATTTTTCGTATTTGTTTGGCAGCCCAAAGACCTTACTGGGGTTTATAAGTTTGTCCGAAGCAAAGCGCCTTTCGCCGAACACTGCGCTGAACATTTCTTTCAGGCTCTTCTCCCCCCATTCGCTGACAGGTGTTATAAACGGGCGCTTTTTCCTTTTCAGGATCTCGGCGGGCAGTATGTTTTTCATAGCTCTTCTTAGAATGTACTTCTCCGTGAATCCTCTAAGTTTAAGTTTCTGGGGCATTGACATCGAAAGTTCCATCAGCCTGTGGTCCAGATAAGGGACCCTTCCTTCCACAGAATTGGCCATAGTCATCCTGTCCAACCGTAAAAGGATGTAATCAGGCAGCCACATTTCCCTGTCGATGAGCAGCATGTTCTGTGAAATCTCATTTCCTCCGCCGAAATAGTCTTTGAACATACTGGCCGTTGTTTTGTAAGTTTTTAAAATTCCCCTCTTTTCCTCTTCGGAAAAATTTTCCACGAAAGTGGCGTACATCGCCGCGTTGCTATGCAGGTTGCGTAGAGATCTGTAAATCCTTTCCTTCCCCGCGTCACCGAGGTCTGCGGGGTATTCGAAAAACTTGTTCAAAATAAAGTCCGGCGCGAGCTTGGCTAATTTGGCGTACGTATCCCCGGAGATTCTTTTGTTTGCAAGAAACCTGTCCGCTAATATCATCGCCTTTTCATGGAAATATCCGGAGAACAATTCGTCCGCGCCTTCGCCGGTTAACACGACCGTGGCGTGTTTTTTAGTCGCCTTTGATATGAAATAAGTGGGTATTATAGTTGGGTCGCCAAGTGGTTCGTCGTTGTGCCATATTATTTCCGGCAAGGCGTCGAAACTCCTGTTGTTTACCATTATTTCCTTGTGGTTTGTGCCGAATTTCTCAGAGACCAGCCTCGCATAATCGAACTCGCTTTCTTTTTCTGTTCCGAATCCCATGGAAAAGGTGTTGACAGGCTTTTCCAGCGCCCTGCTCGCAACGGCTGTAATAGCGCTTGAGTCCAGACCGCCGGAAAGATATATTCCCAAAGGAACCTCGCTGATTAGCCTCATTCTGACCGAGTCTTCCAGAAGCCTGGCAAAAAGGCCGGAATAATAACTTTCGTCCCTTTGGTTTATGTCCCCGGGCTTCAAGTCCCAGTATTTTTTTATCTCTATGCTGCCGTTGGAGTATTTCAGCCAGTGGCCTGGTTTTAGTTTGAATACGTCGCAAACCATGGTTTCGTTTCCCGGGCAGTATCTGAGTGAAAGGAACTTGTCGAGCGCTCCGGTGTTTATCCTGCGCTTTATGCCGGGAAACATCAGAATGGACTTTATTTCTGACGCGAACACGAAATTATTGCCCGCGATGGTGTAGTAAAACGGCTTCTCTCCCAGGCGG
>JACOVS010000015.1 GCA_016177205.1 Candidatus Aenigmatarchaeota archaeon | reverse complement strand
GGGCGGGCCGTGCTGCTGCAAATGCTGGCGCTGGTACGCCTTTGAAGGGTTGGCGAAGTACCTGATAACCGAATACAATTTCACTTCTGGGCAGATCGCGGAAGTGTGGGACTTGGAAGACGGCTGCGGCGGCGAAGGACATGCGCATCAAAACATGGATTTGGAGGCAGGACTTTGAGGTTAAAATTTAAGGGGTTTGTAGGGCCTGTCGCGTCATTAGGCGTAATTTCTCTGGTAATGGTTTTGGCGCTTTTTGCGCCGGCAATCTCTAAAAACATAAAGGCCGATATGAACGCTGTCCAAAATCCGGTGGATTATTCAGCGCTTAATTCGGAACTGTTCCCGGAAACCGGCTTCAAGACAAAGATAATTTTGGGCGATGTTGTTCCGAAACTGGTTGAAAGCGGCGCGATAGATTTTGAAAAGTTCAAACAAATATACGAATCAAGGGGCGGTTTGACAAATGAACAGACAAAACTTCTGACGCAATCGTCCGCAGAACCGCTGACGATTACGCCGGAAAACGCAAATTTTCTGCTGAATGTTTTTTGGGCGCTTGGCATAGCAAACAAAAACCCGGTTCTGGACGAAATGGCAAAATACGACAGCGTTGGTAATTTAGCATCTACTGGCGGCTGGACATTATCCAAAAACGACTCGATGAATTATTTCAATAAACTTGGGCTCATTAAGCTTACCGCAGAACAGCAGGCGATTTTTGAAGAGGTGGCAAAAACAACGTACAGGCCGTGCTGCGACAATCCAACAGCATTCCCGGACTGCAACCACGGCGCGGCTTTATTAACCTTGTTGGAACTGGGCGCATCGCAAAACCTGACAAAGAGCGAGTTGTACCAATTGGCCCTGCAGGCTAACACACTGTGGTTCCCGCAGAATTATTTGTCGACAGCGGTCCTGCTAAAATCAAACGGTGTGGATTATTGGGGCAATGCGCAAGAGATTGTCAGCGGAAAATATTCCAGTTACAGCGGATGGGCTGCAAATGTTTACAAACCTTTGCAGGAGCTGAATTTACTGCCGAAAACGACGGGCGGCGGGAGCTGCGGAGTTTAGAACCGGATTGAAATGGAAAAGAAATTCGAATGTGCCGACTGCGGGAAAAGATTCGATCTTAAAGACGCATTGAGCCTGCATATAGATGCAAGGCACCAAAAAATAAGCACGTCTAAGCGTTTAGCGCTCGCAAAAAAGTCCGTTTTCATCTACGCATCACTTACTGTGGTGCTGATTATAATTTTGGCCATTGCCGAGTATACCAAATGAGATGCGCGAATAATTTAAAATAATTTTGCCATCCTCGGTTTGTCCACGGCGTTCCATACCTCGACCAGCCTTTTTAACTTCGCCTCGCGTTCTTTGCCGATGATCCCTGTTTTTATCATATGCGCGCCTAAACCGACGGCAAAATCCGAGATCCAGTTATCCGTAGTTTCCACAGACCGGTGCGATGCGATCAGATAAAAACCGGCTTTCTTTGCCAGCATCGCTGCGTTAATCGTAGAGGTGACAGTCCCGCACTGGTTCGGTTTTATTATCGCGCCGTTCGTCGCCTGCTTCTCGATCCCTTTCGCTATGAGTGCTTTATTTGTCGCGTACAGGTCGTCGCCCGCTATCACGCATTTTTTCACCTTTGACGTCAGTTGCGCGGCGCGGTCGAAATCCTTTTCGAAAAACGGGTCTTCCACGTATATCAGGTTGAAATTTTTTACAAGGTTTTCCACAAACTCCAGTTGCTGCACCGGGTTCAAACTTTTGTCCAAAGAATTGTACGAATACCTGCCGTCAAAATAAAATTGCGACGCAGCCACGTCAATGCCGACAGCGGCGCCGTAATTTTTCGCGGTCGCGGAAAGTATCTCCAGCGTCTTGATGTCGTCCAGGCTCGTTGTTAAGGCATTCTCGGCGTTTTCCCCAGTCAGCCATCCGCGCGCGTCAAGCTGCTGTTTAACGGTTTCTCTCACCTCTTTGTTTGTATTAATAGCCTCCTCCATCGTTTTTGCCCTGGCCGGGACAATTAAAAACTCCTGTATGGCCGTGTTGCCGCCGTGCGCGCCGCCGCCGATCACGTTTCCCAGCGGGTAGGGAAATGTGGTTGAAAACTGGTTGATGAGCCTCCAAATGTCGCCCTTTGCAGCGGCCCTGAAAACGGCCAGCGATATTCCTAGTGCAAGGTTTCCCCCTATTTTGCGGAAATTATTCGTGCCGTCCGCCTGCTCCAATAAGTTGTCAATCTGTTCAAAATTGTTTTCGTCCAAGCCAATGATCTTGTCTTTCAATCGAAAGAATCTATTTTCAACAACATCCAGCGGCAAATCAACGGCCTCTGCGCCGCCTTTCGACGTCCCAGACGGGATGGAAACCATGTAATATTTGTCCGTCATAACGCGAATCGCAACCGATTCGCCGCCCTTTGAGTTGGGCACTTTCAGAAAACGCAGGTCCTTTATCATTGATTCTGTTTCGTATTTGTGGTGTATAAAAGTTAGGCCTTGGGTCTTATCACTGTTATCGGTATCAGGTCCTGCTCCATTTCCTTTATCGCGATTTTTACAGGATCCATTTCGCCGTCTAAATCCTTGACCAGAACAGGCGCGCCCAACGAGATCTGCAGCGCTCTCGCGCCTATGATCCTAACCCGTTCGAACCTTGTGTACTCCATAAAATCGCCTATCTGTGCAGTTGCATGGCAAAAACACTTATCAGCAATCATTTAATCTGCACAGCCATGCTTTTAAGCTTTACCGGCAGCTTTACAGGCAGGTTACACAGCCGTAAGGTTAGAAATTGGAATTCGTCAGCCTATATACCTCAGGTCGTCCTTTCCCTCTTTCTGGATGCCCTTGCTCATTTCTTCCACGGCCTTCCTCTGAAGGCTCTCAATCTTGTTTATGAAAGTCTCCATCTCCTTGACCCGTTCGTCCAGGGCTTCCAGATCAATGTTCAGCCCGAGAATTTTCATAAGAACTTTCAATACAGATTCTGCGGACTTGGGATCCGTGACAATGGGAAAGCCCGCGGTCTCGCCCATCAGGCAGACTCCGTCCATGCCCCTTAATTTTCCGAGCCCTACCAATAAACCCGACGCGCCCACTATTGTCCCGACCTTGGACGCAACGCTGAAATCAACGCCGTAGCCGTCAAGCTTTTTTTTCAGTTTTTGCGAAGAAACGGCGCCGAAAACTTTCGGCTTCTGCGTTTCCAGCTGGCCTGTACCCAAACCGCCCAGCGTGTATATCTCCTTGCAGCCAAAACCTTCCACAAAGTCCAGTATCTTTTCGGCTATTTCATAATGCCCGACCTGGTCCAGCGATTGGGCGTCGCCTATGAGTATTATGATGTCGCGTACGCCTTTCTTTTTTCCTTTGATATAATAAAATTCGTTTTTCAGCAGCGCAACCTCGGAGTTGTCGTGCACAAGGACAAACGGCAAAAAGTGGCTTGAATGAAGTTCTGCGAATTTCACAGCCTTTGTTTGGTCGATCAGATAACCGGCCGCGACGCGCCCGACATTGCCTATTCCCGGGAGTCCTTCCACCATGACTGGGTTGTTCAATTTCGGCCTTTCCAGGGTTGTTATTTTGGTTTCCATTTTACCACGATAAGAGTTCTGTTGTCCGTATATATATTTCATTTAACAACGGTTAAATCCTTCAGGACTTATCATTGTGATATGCCGCAGCCGCCTTACGTTACGAGAACGCCTGATTTTTTCTCCCTGCACTACAGCGGCAGAATTATACCGGATGCGGCACATCTGGACATACAAGCCTACAACATAGTGAGCCTGCGGATTAGAGGCCGTGCGGAGGACGGGACTGCTTATCACATCAGCCTGTCAGGAGAAAACAACCCTTTTGGAAACTTTGCAACTGTCAGCTCCCAACTTCGGGAGGAGACGCCGGATTTCCGCAGGCTTGTGGAACTGATGGAAAAGCATTGCTATGGAGAAGCCTGTGTATTCTCACACCCCCTGAATGATGGCAGGAAAACAGCTTTGATCCAGACCAGAAGACCGGCCGTACTTGCGGATGTCGCTGTGCTGGAAAGATTGCTTTTGTCAGAACTGCCCATGGGCAGCCTTACCCTTGACCTTTACGCCGAAGGGATGGAACGCAGGCCGCAACTCGCGGGCTTTCTCAGCAGAGTGGAAATACGCGGATACGCCCTTGAAAATCATGATCGCCGCCTCTTTTCAACGAATGCTGAAAGAGAGCCTTATTACACAAGAACTTACATCAATGACCGCGGCGAATCAGAGGTATAATTCGCTGCCCTGCGGTATTTGCCATACCTGTCTTCCGGGGAAAATTTCATCGGGTGCACAGAACGTGTTTTCGACCCGCATTTAGGGCAGGTTTCTTTCAACGTATACAAAAACTTCCCATCAGCCGGGCAGGAGCACCTTTTTATTTTATCCATGAAAAACGCCCCGGTTAATAAACCAGTTCGTAGCTGGCCTCGCCGCCGCTTTTTCTGATGCTTGTTAAAATCGATTCCGCAATTGCCCTGATTTTTTTCTCGGTTTTTTTCGGGTCTGTTCCTGCCATTTTCATCATGTAGGCGGGCGCCGAAATGTATCTTATCTCAACGCCCTCTTTCTCGGCGTCGGTCAACGCCTTTTTTATCGCTGCAATTCCGTCCGGTTTTGGCGACGCTATGCTCAGCCTGCATTTTATTTCCACCTCGCCCTCCTGGAAAATGTCCGCGGCCGCCTGCGAAATTGCGTCGGCGTACTGCTCGCTGAGGCCTTTTTTTATCATGAGTTTTTTGTCCTTTAACGCAATTTTGAAGGCCTTGAACAAGGAACCGAAATTGTCCTGCAGAAAATAGCCGACCTCTTCGTACATCTGGCCCAGGTTTTTATCGAATTTCTTTCCTATGTCGCCGAGGATTTTTTCCGCCTTTTCCTCGCTCTTGTAATCGGACATCTTGCGGTCGTATTCTTCCTTGCTCACCCGCTTCAGCGAAAGGTTGATATGACCCTGCTCTTCATCGACCTTGATTACCTTGCAGACGCAGCGCTGGTTTTCTTTCGCAAATTCCCTGATGTCGCGCACCCAGCGCGAAGAAACTTCGGATATGTGTATCATTCCAAGGCGGTCATACTCTTCCAGCCGCACGGCCGCGGAATAGGGATTCACGGCTGTGATTGTTCCCACAATTAATTCACCGACTGCCGGAAATGCGTCGCGTCTTTTCATACCAAACACTTTACTGATCTTCGTTCCAAAAATTAATTTATCACTTCAGCGTCTCAAGCACTTGCGCGGTTGTCTTTGCCTTGCCGCCTGTTGGCTCGGCCAAAATTTCTCCGCAGACAAGGCATTTCACAACCATTGACGGCCGTGAAAAAACGGACTGTTCGTTATTGCATTTTACGCACTTCACCCGCAAAAAGTTTGATTTGTCTTTCGTCATTGTTAATCACCGTTCATTTGAATTTAATTTCTTTCCCTGTAGGAAACTAAAAGTTTCCTACACGCGAAAATCTGTTGATTTTCGCTGTTAAGGCTTTCTTTTGAAAGAAAGGCTTAATCGCCTACGAACTCGAATTTCTTGACCCTAAAGCCCTTGCCGGACGTGTGCTTCTTGCCGCACACCGTACATTTGAAGCGCAAGTCTATCTTTGTTGTTGGTTTCGCCCTTCCCTTGGGGTTCGGCCTCGGAAAAGACCCGTAACCGGCCAGTTTTCTCTCAAAGCGCCTTTGTGACTGCGATTCCGGGTGGCCGGCAGAACGGCCGCGTTTCTTCGCACGCTCAACAACGTGTTCCGTGTGCTTCCTGCAGACAGGGCAGTACGTTCTTACCTTCTTCGGATATTTCATGCACGATCAACTTTTGATTTCGCGGTTTCAGCTTAAATAGCCGCTCCTAGAGGGCCTGCGCCGCTCATCCAGGCGGGACAAGATTTATATGTAGATGTTACTTACTAGTGGTGATAATCATGCCCGAGGACAACTGGGTCTTAACCCGCTTTTTGCATGGCAATGAACCGATAATCATAGCGCTGGGCATAGCCCGTTGTTTATCAGGCGACATAATCCTGCCTGTTCCGGAGGCAAGAAAAGGCTTTGTGGCAGAGATAGCGGCCGGCAAAGGTATTGACAGCAAAAGGGTCTACATGGATTCTGTTGCCGCCGGAATTGCCTCCAGATATGGCGTAATTTGGGCCGGCGGCATGAAATATGAACAATGGGTCGCCAGCAATGAAAAAAGTTACGATGATGTACGCCGGGAATTGCGCCGGCATTACCAGGTTTTCAGCGCAGCCAATCTTGAAGGCGAGGTAAAAACTTTTATCGGCCCGGCAAAGATTACGATAAACGCGGGCGACATTTACGACGGTTTTGGTGCGCCTGTGGTTTACGCTTTCCCGCACAGGCTGAGCGAAATTCTTGGCAGAAATGCAAAATTTAGAAACAGTAATTTTGTGCATGAACTAAGAAGAAGCGAGCGCGCCAGGGCTGTCAATTTTATACCGAAAATCCACACGCTCAGCCACGACAGAAGCTACAGCCCGCTTGAACGCGAGCTGTTCACCCCGCACGTGAAGGAAGCGCCTGTCATGTCCGATATCGAACTTCCCGAAGATTCCATTGCAATGGTCTTTAGCGGCACCGGAAAGAAAATAGACGCGCTCAGGCAGGTAGCGGAGTGCACAAGCCGCAGGGTTGTTACGGGAATGTTCTCGCCCGTTGACGAAAACAACAAATACGTGAAAATTACGCCGCCGAGCGGAGAGTTTGTCCATGTCTACGCAAAGCCACAAATAAGAGCCGTTGTCGCGCAACCCGGCTTCGGAACGCTGTGGAGCGCGTGGAATGCGGGCAAGCCTGTTATATTCCCTGCGTTTGAAGAAGGCGACGACGAGGAATTTATCCACAACAAACTGACTATAACGAACCTCAATCTCGGCCTGGAAATAGAAAGGCCTGATCAAATTGACGGGCTTGTCGAAAGGTCGCAATCATGCGTACCCGCAATAAAGGCGCTCAACGCAGAATTGGTGGCCGAGTTCGGCACATTGGACGGCCCGGCTTACATCGCAGGGAAGATGAAGGAGCTAAGCCTGTATTAAATTATCTCAACCCGTACGCTTTTGTCAACCAGTTTCTTGAAATCCTCGGGATCGGCCTTTATTTTTCCGCTGGAATCGTAATGCATCGGCACAACGATTTTCGGTTTGATCGCATTCGCTGCTAATGCGGCTTCTTTGTAATCCATTGTGAAAAACCCGCCGATCGGCAGCAGTGCGACGTCAATATTTCCCAGCGTTTTCATTTCAGGGATAAAGTCGGTATCCCCGGCATGGTAGATTGCAACTTTGTTTATGGTAATAACGTAACCAACGCCCAGGCCTGCCGGGTGAAACGGCTTCCCGGGCTCCCGGAATTTATTCACGTTGTACGCCGCAACAACCTTTACCGCGATTTTGTCAATGTCAAACTCGTCGCCGGCTTCGACAGCCTTCACGTCAAGACCGTTTAACTGTTCAACGCAGCCTCCCGGCGCAACCACTGTTCCGACGTCCTCCAGCAGGTCGCGTATGTTTTCTTCAGCGCAATGGTCAAAATGCTCGTGCGTTGTTAAAATCAGCTCGACTTTTTTATTGTCGCCGGGTTTGATGTAGGGGTCTATGTACAAACAATAATCCCCGTAAGATATCCTGAACGAGGCGTGCCCTAAATGCTCGATTTCCACGCCGTTTATTGCAAGCTCGCCCATTGCAAATAATTGCGCGGCCGGACTTTTAAACTCCCTGGGCGTCCATTTAAATCTTGAAAATTCGAACAAAAGAACAATGTGGAACGGCAAAAAGGACCTTCTGAGCATGGACCAGCTTTCCAGGGAGGAGATAGAGGCCATACTTCACTACGCCGGCAGGCTGGAATCCCTATCCGGCAAAGGTTCCAAGCTCGGTATCTGTAAAGGCGAGATTCTGATAACTGCGTTTTTCGAGCCCAGTACGAGAACGAGGATAAGTTTCGAAACAGCAATGCACACGCTCGGAGGCGATGTTCAGAATTTTTCCGAGTCCGGCTCTTCAATGGAAAAGGGCGAAACAAAGGAGGATACCATCAGGACACTGGAGCAATATTGCGACACCCTTGTCATCAGGGACGGCGAGCCCGGCTCTGTGGCAAGGTACGCGTCTATGGTGAACATACCAGTTATCAACGGCGGCGACGGCGTTAACGAGCATCCGACCCAGGCACTGTACGACATGTACACCATGTGGAAGAGTTTTGGCCGCCTGACAAACTTAAAAATCGCAATTATCGGAGGATTAAAATATTACAGGCCTTCGAACTCCCTTGTCACAGGACTGGGCAAATTCGAAGGCAATAGTATCATAGGAATCTGCCCGAAGGGCCTGGAATTGTCGGACAAATTCAGGAACAGCTCTTATTCGGAAATGCCTATCGACATGGCAAAACTCAACGAGACCCTGGAAAAAATAAAACCCGACGTGGTTTACGTGACAAGGCTGAAAAAGGAGTATATGCCGAGTGGCGAAGACCCGGGCAAATATTTTTACAAGATTGACGCTTCAACAATGCGGATACTGCCTGGCCATTGTATTGTCCTGCACCCGTTGCCCAGGACCTCGGAGATGAGCACCGAGATAGACCCTGACCCGCGCGTTGTAATGTTCAAGCAGGTCCGCCATTCGTTGCAGGTGAGGATGGCCGTGCTCGCCTTGTTTTCGGGCCATGAAGACGGGCTGAAACAAATTTAGCCTTCAATTTCGAAAGCCCTTGCTATGTTGTTGAAGGTAATGTCGTTGATTTGTCCCTCGTCAAATCCCTCCTGCCTCAACGTATCCAGAAGTTCTTGGTAAAGCTCCAGGCTTCTTATCCCGGACATGTACGGTGGGTTTAATTTCTCCTGCATAGCGTGCGGTGCGTGATCCGTTTCTATCCAGTCGATCTTTCCTTCCTTTAGCGCTTTCATCAGCCCGTCCCTCGTTTTCACGTCGCGTATCGGCGGGTTTACTTTCAGCATTAATCCCTGCTTTGAAACATCGTCTTCACAATAAAGAAGGTGGTGGGGTGTAACGCCGCACACTATTTTCATTTCTTTCCGCGCGCCGTTGATTATTTCCACAGCCTCCGGCGTGGATGTGTGGCAAACGTAAACCGTTCCCTCAAACCCGGCCTGCTTAGCTAAACGTATCTGATCCTTCACGGATTCCGCTTCTGCTGCGTTAGGCCTGGCATGATTCCACGTCTCCGGCCTGGCCGGATTCCAGAGATCCATCCTGAACAAACTTTCCTTCTCGCAGTGTACGGCCAGCACGCCTTTGTACCCTGCGGCCGCCAGGGTTTTGTAAACAACGGCCTGGTCCTCTTCGTTTACCACGGAAATGTCGCCGACCGATCTGCCAGCGTACATTTTCATTCCTATCACGCGTTTGTTATTGCGAATTACGTCAACCGCTTCCATGATTTGCTTCGGGTCTTTGGTAACTCCCATGTACATCCTATAATTATCCGAACAGCCTTCCTCGTCTGCGGTTGCGAGCCTTTTCTCGACAAGTTCCGCGGATATTATCGGCGGGTCTGTGTTTGGCATGTCAAAAACAATGTCAACGCCGTTTGTTTTCGCCAAAGAAACGACATCCAAGATGGTGGCCTTGTAGGATTGTTTCCAGTCCCTGCAATGCACGTGCGGGTCTATTCTCATTTTTCGCATCTTTCCATCAAAGCTTTTTTTATACTGAGCGCAAGCAGCGGATTCAGCATCGCTGCAGTTCCGATTTCAATGGCGTCCGCGCCCGCGTCAAGGTATCTTATCGCGTCGTTTTGGCCTGATATGCCGCCCACGCCTGTTAAGGAGTATTTGTATCCTGATTTCTGGCGCAACGAATGCAGCTGCCCGACAGCGTTTAAGCCCATTTCACGCAGCGCCTCGCCGCACACTCCGGCCTTTCCGCCCCTTTCCGGGAACATGGGCCCGCCCCCGTCTTTTACAACT
Source organism: Candidatus Aenigmatarchaeota archaeon (assembly GCA_016177205.1). Lineage (GTDB taxonomy): Archaea > Aenigmatarchaeota > Aenigmatarchaeia > JACPZZ01 > JACPZZ01 > JACPZZ01. The sequence goes on along the minus strand of JACOVS010000015.1, from coordinate 13,478 downwards.
GCCGGCATCGCGTTTATCGCTACGATCCCGTCCACAATATTTCCGACAGCCTCTGTCAAATGCCCGAAATTATCAAGATACCCGACTTTGATGAGTATCGGGTATTTTCCTACAACAGTTCGGGCGCTTTCCACTATCTCACGCGTCAGTTTCGGGTCTGCGTACACATCGCCTTCCGAAGAGCTCAGGTTAGGGCATGATAAATCGTATTCGACGCAGTCGGCGCCGGTCTCTTTCACAATGGCTGAAAGGTTCGCGAACTGCCCGACAAAATCTTCCCTTGTTTTGTGCTTCGGGTGCGGTATTACGCTTATTTTGAAGACCTTGCCTTTAGGCAGGTTTTTGATGATGTTTTCTTTTACGTCTTCGACCCACTTTTCCGGATCCGGGGAACCGATGCCGAATGTGTTGGTTATGGTCCCGGTAAAATCCTTTGAGAACGAAAACCCGCCCGCAAAATCGCCGCTGACGTTAATAACGTTTGGCAGCGGCCAGCCCTCCCAGTAAGAATCCCTCACGGTCTTAAGCGTAAGAATGTCGTAACCGGCCTGCGAATAGAAGTTTATCCATTTGGAATTTGCCGCAACCCCTGCCGGAATCCCTACAACCGAGTCGGACCTCTTGCCGAACAATTCCACAGAAATGTCGGCGCCGGACTTTTTTAATTCGTCTATGTCCGACTTCAGGTTTTCCGAATCTCTCCGTTCTTTTTCCGTCAGCCGTCTGGGCCCATTTTCATAATTTGTCCAATAATCCGAACCGGTGTCGTAAATCCAGCTTGGCCCGCCGGGAGGAAGGTCGCCCATTTCTGTCATAGTTATATTTGCGGGTCAGCCTTATCTCGCCGCAGAAATAAGGTATTTATCTATGCGAGTATAGGATAATGTAGGATAACATACTACCATATTCGGTTCATAAAAGTTGCCGGCCGATATTGTTAAGGGGTTGAATACCAGCATGGACTTCAGGGGAAAGGTTGTGTTTGCAAAAGTCGACATGAACTCCTCCTTTGACGAGAAGACAGGTCATTTCCGCGACACCGGGAAGATACTGCAGGCGGTTAGGACAATAAAGTTCGCCTTCGAAGGGGGTGCGCGCTCCGTCATCGTCGCGTCGCACCAGGGCGACCAGGGCAAGAATGAGACATTAAAAAACCATGTTGAAGTCATAAAACTTCACCTGCCAAGCAGGGAAATAAAATTCGCGGGTTTCCGCGCAGACCCTGGAATAATCGGCATGCTGGGCGAGAATGTTGTTATCGTCCTTGAAAACACGCGCAGCGACGGGGAGGAGTGGTCTTTTAACGATGTGAAAGACACCAGGATGTACAAGATGCTGAAACAAATTCCGAACCTGGTATTCCTGAAAGACGATCCCGCATCGCACCGCAAAGAGTTAACAACGTACCACATTCCCAACGCCCTTCACGGGGAAGGTTATGATGTTGCGACAGGCCCTGTTTTGCAGGAGGACATCGAACTGGCGTCAAAGGTCGCCAAGATACTCGAAGAAACTGACTCTTTCGCGATTCTCGGGGGCAAAAAACTGCCCGACCAGCTAGAAATCTTGCCGCAGATGCTGAAGAAATTCCCGCGTATGAAAGTTATGCTGGGCGGCCTGCTCTCGGTTTATATGGAACGCGCGCAGGGGAAAAACATCGGCGACAACGAAAGTTTGTGGAAGGAAGGGGAAAAGCTGCTGGAGCCCGCTAAAGCGATTATCAGCGAGTTTGGCAGCAGAATTATGATGCCCACCGATTATTGCATGAACAACGGCTCCGGACATGTTTTCGCGCCTGCAGACGAACTGCACAGGGGCAGGGTCATAGACATCGGGCCTGATACGATATTGAAATACGTGGAAACTATAGGCCGCGCAAAAAATGCCAGCATCCTGATAAATGGCGCAACAGGATTTTACGAAGCTGCCGCGTCTGTAAGCGAGCCCGGGATGCGCGGCGCTGCCCATGTATACTCCGAGGCTTTCGACGAAAAGCACGGCCACATTGTTATGGGATTCGGCGGCGATTCGATGGCCGTGTTTAACCGCCTGGGCTTTAAACCGCACATAAGCAGTTCCTCCGGGAAAGCGTTCTTCAAGCGCGTGATTTACGGCCCGTATTACGGACTGGAGTGGCTGGATAAGGGAGGTTAAAAAATGATATCGGTTTGTGTTAACGGTTACGGCACAATAGGGAAACGCGTCGCCGACGCCCTGGGCAGGCATCCTGACGTGAAGCTGGTGGGCGTTTCAAAATTCACCCCGGACGCAGACGCACGCATCGCTGCGGCAAAAGGCATCAGAATGTTTGTCCCGAACGAGAACCATGACGCTTTTGTTAAAATGGGCATCGTACCCGCCGGCACGGTGGAAGAAATGATTGACTCATCGGATATTGTCGTTGACGCTGCGCCGGATAAAAAAGGGGTCAAAAACAAGGAGGAAATCTATATGCCCAAAAACAAAAAGGCAATTTTCCAAGGCGGCGAAAAGGAAAACGTCGCCGAAGTAAGTTTCAATGCGCGCAGCAATTTCAACTCGGCGAAAAACAAAAACTACGTGCGCGTCGTTAGCTGCAACACAACAGGATTGTGTAGAATAATAAAACCGATGCTAGACAACCGGGACGACCTTGAAAAGATATCCGTCTCCTTGATAAGGCGCGGCGCAGACCCGAACGACTCCAAGGGCTCGGCGCTGAATTCCGTGGAGTGGGAGGCCAACTCGCATCACGCCCACGACGTCCAGACGGTTTTAGGCCCGATTCCGATCAAGACCACGGCCTTCAAATCGCCGCAAACGCTGATGCATGTGCATTCCATATCCATGAAATTCCGCGGCCCTGCGCCCTCGAAAGAGGATGTTGAAGCCATTTATTCCAGGGAATCCAGGGTCGCGTTGCTAATGACCGCAACCTCGACAGCCGATGTGATCGAAAAGGCCCGCGATCTGGGCCTCGCCCGCAACGACATATTCCTGGTCAACCTCCACGCAAACACGGTAATATCGGACGGCGGCGAATTGTCAATGTCGATAACGGTCCCGCAAGAATCAATAGTCGTGCCGGAAAACGTCGATGCTGTGATAAGCATGGCCGGCTTGATGGACCAGGAAACGTCGATGGGTATGACAAACAAAATACTCGGGCTCGGTAATATAAAGGCCAGAATGGAATCTGCATTTAGCTGACGGGGGGATTTGATGAAGGTTACAGTAACGGTGATAAAAGCGGACATAGGCTCTATAGGCGGGCACACGCGGCCTTCCGACGAGCTTATCGCAAGCGTGAAAAAATTTGTCAGGGAAGCGCAGGACTCGGGCTTGATCATAGACAGTTACGTTGGCTATGCGGGCGACGATATACACATAGTTATGTCGCACACGAAAGGCGTGAATAACAACGAGATACACAAAATGGCGTGGGACGCATTCAGCAAAAGCGTGCCTGTTGCGAAGGAGCAGGGTTTGTACGGCGCCGGCCAGGACCTTTTAGTCGACTCATTTTCCGGCAATGTCCGCGGCATGGGGCCGGGCGTTGCGGAGATGGAATTTGATGAAAGGCCTAACGAGGCTTTCGTGGTTTTTGCCGCGGACAAAACGGAACCGGGCGCGTTTAACTATCCCCTGTTCTCAATGTTCTGCGACATAAAATCAAACACAGGCCTGTTAATCAACCCGTCGCTCGCAAAGGGCGTGAAGTTTACGGTAATGGACGTGATGAAAAACCGCGTCGTAGAACTGGAAACATGGTCTCAGGTCCCGGAAATTGCTGCGATCCTGATGTACCCGGGCCGTTACGTCGTGGAGTCTGTCAAGACAAAAACCGGCGAGCCCATTGTTTCCGCTACGACAGATCGGTTACACAACATCAAAGGGACGTATGTCGGCAAGGATGACCCGGCAATGATAATCCGCCTGCAAAAGACTTTTCCCGCAACAGAAGAAGCCTGTTACGCATTCAAGGATGCGCATTTCGTCGCCGGTAACACGCGCGGATCGCACCACATGACGCTGATGCCTGTGAAAATAAACACCACCGCGACAACGTACTTCTGCAACCCTTTGGTTTCTGCATTATTGTTCAGCATGCACAACGGAAAATTAACAGGCCCCATCGACGGCTTTGAAGGCCCGAACTGGGACGTTGTAAGAAGGCGGGCGGCGGAAAAATCCGAGGACATGCGCGCGCAGGGATTCGTGCATCCGGCAACGCTCATCCCCGAAGAGCTGGAGTATAACGAAGGGTACCAGGAGATCATGAACCGCATAGAGAATCTCTTCAAAAATCGGGGATGATTTTCACTAATAATAATGAAAAGATAAAACAAAATCATACACGATTTAAGCGTTGATCTGTTATGCCAATTTTTGTGATAAATTTCAAGTTGTACGAAGAAATCCTGGGGGAGAAAGGCAGAAAAATCGCCGAGGCTGCAAAGCGCATAGCCTCCAGGTCCGGCGTTAACATCGTGATCGCTCCTCCGGCTGCAGACATAAGGCTTTTATCCGGTATCATGCCTGTGGTTGCCCAGCACATCGATCCTGTGGAATCCGGCGCACAAACAGGCCATATCACCGCCGAATCCGTGAAAGCGGCCGGCGCAATCGGGACTTTGATAAATCATTCTGAAAAACCCATGGACATCGGCGATGTGGAAAAATGCGTCCTTCGCGCCAAGCAAAACAAGCTCATTACGATATGTTGCGCAGACTCCCCGGAAAACGCCGCCCTGTTCGCGAAACTGGATCCAGATTATGTTTTGATAGAGCCGCCCGAATTGATAGGAGGTAAAAACTCCGTCTCGAAAACAAAGCCTGAAGTCATAAGTAGCGCTGTCGGCCTTGTCAGATCGGCCAACCCGAATGTCGGCTTAATATGCGGGGCCGGCGTCTCGACGAGCGAGGACGCGGCTATCGCAAAAAAACTGGGCGCTGTCGGCGTGGCCGCCGCCTCGGCAATTGCAAAATCGGCAAATCCGGAAAGGGTTATCGAAGAAATTTCGAACGGCTTAATTTAGTCATCTTAGGGTTTTGTACCTTTTGCCCAGATGACGAATCGCAACCGGAAAAATTAATTTTGAATAGGAGTTGTGGGTTTTGTACAGCATATCCAGGATTTTTTCCGTTTTAACCTTTCCGATTTTATTAATGGCCCAGTTGTTTAAAAATTTGCTGCCGAGCAGGATTTCCCAGAGGAACCGGTTAACCGCGGACGCTTTCAGCCTGTTTTCGAAATAGCTCTTCGCAACGGCTTGGTAATCGGTATTTTCGATAAAACTCCTGGCAGCCAGGTGACCCGATGCTATCGCGTTCCTTATCCCGAACCCCCACAAAAAATCCTGCACGCCGGCGGCTTCGCCGGCAAAAAACTTCCCGTTTAATTTGAAATCGCCTTTCACGGAAAATGAACCGACGCCGCCGACCGGTTTGGGATTCCTTATATTAAAATCGAAATGCTTCTTGAAAATCGTTTCAGTCGTCTGGAAGCATTTGTTCACGTTTTCAAATTTATCAAGCAGAACGGTGCACATGCAACCATAACCGTTCGTAACCAGAAGGTAGGAATATCCTTTGTAAGCGGCATCGTTGTCCAGCAGGCCCACGGCAATGTCGTCCATGCCGGTTTCAAAAACAACGCCCCTGTCAATTCCCATCACCTCCCGGGAAACAGGTCCTGTTGCAATGATATCCGCCCCGTCCCTCGGAACCGAAGAATTGAAATTTATTTTGACCCCGCTGTCCACGGCCTGCTCTTTAAGGCCCTGGTCCAGGCTGCCTTTAACCGCGCCCCGCTTGACCAGGTAAAATAAGTCTTCGTTGAACCGAACGTCAGAGAGCTCCTTTTCAGTCGCCAGTGTAATTTTTGAAAACGGGTCGCAATCAAAATTTACGTCGATGTTCATGCCCTTCAGGTCTTCCAGGACGTTTTCCCTCCTGGACCAGTTTTCCAGGGCCTGCAAATCCCCGCCGAACCTGTGCCCGCAATCCCGGGCGGCCTCAAAGACCTCGACTTCAAACCCGGCCTTCGCGAGATTGATGGCCGCCGACAGGCCGGAAGGCCCGGCGCCCGCTATTCTTATTTTTCTCAATGCCATCGACCTAAGGTTTAATCCGAAAGCGGCTTATGCCCGTGCCAGGGCTTCCGCTACTAAAGATGAAATGGAAACGCTGCTGGCATCCGTCATTATAGAATCGCTGACTGCCAATAAATCTGTCCTGCTTTTCAGCTCGTTCAGGGAATCGCCAAGAAACAGCCCGTGCGTCGCAACGGCTGAAACGCCCTTCGCCCCCTCCGACTTTACCTTTTCCGCGGCCCGGATCATAGTTGAGCCGGACACGATCATGTCGTCCATTATCACCACGTTCTTCCCCGCAAAATCCGCGTTTGAGCTGATCCCGCTGACCGAATATTCTTTCAGGGTTCCGCCGCACCTGCATTCCGCGGCCGGCGCGCCGCAGTTCGGGCATATCTTCTCCTTGCTCATCACATTCAATTTGCCCGTTGCGTATTGTATCATTTCCGATGACCCGAAATCCGGCCCTATAACGAACACTTCCCCGCCCATTTTGCCTTTCGCGTAATCCAGCAGCAGCTTGGCGGCCGACAAATTGGCAATTTCAAGGCCTCCCATGTCAAAACTTCCGACGCGCCTGTAAAAATGCGCGTCCACCGTGATTAGCCGCGATACGCCTGAGGCTTTAAAAAACTTTATGACCGTGTCCAGGCTTGCCGTCTCGCCCTTCTGGAAAATCTTGTTTTGCCTGGAATAAGCGACATAAGGCATCACAACTGTGACAGTGCTTGCGCCCGCATTGCGGGCCGCGCCCGCCAGGAAAGCGGCCTCGATTATGGAATCGTTCTGGCCCGGGTATGCGCTTTTTACTATGACAGCCTCCTCCTTGTCGAGGTCGGCGTCTATCCTTACGTATGTTTCTCCGTCCGCAAACTTCTTGACCGATACGCCCGCGGTTTTCACGCCCAGCTCTCCGGCTATCTTTGACGCGAGCTTTGAATAACCAACTCCGGGTATTACAATCACGCTTTCACGCCCGTTTTTTTGCGGTGTCCGCCCATGTGCAAGACGCCTTTTTCGGTTCCTATGATCGCAAAATCCGCCATCGAGATGAACAGCCCGGTTTCCAACACCCCTTCTATCGATTTAATTTCCTTGTCCATCGCGGACGGGTCTGTTATCCTTGTTTTAAGGTCGGCTATCAGGTTTCCGTTGTCTGTTACGAAAAAATTTCCGTCTTTCTCCCTGATTTCCGCCTTTCCGATCCTGCCCAGTTCTTTCAAAGTCTGCTCGCACCCGTTCTTTTTTATCTCAACCGGGATTATGCCCCTGTCTCCCAGCTTCTCAACAAGCTTTGATTCGTCCGCGATTATCACAAAGTTATCGGCCTTGGACGCGACAATTTTTTCGCGCAGCAATGCGCCGCCATAGCCTTTTATGAGGTTTAATCGCATGTCGATTTCGTCGGCGCCGTCTACGGCAATGTCAATCCGCTCAACTTCATCAATGGCCAGGGTCTTTATTCCGTTGTCCCCTGCAAGGGCCTCAATTTCCTTTGAGGTGGGCACGCCTGTTATATCAAGGCCGTTTCTTACCAGCCTGCCCAGTTCTATTATGAAAATCTTGCACGTGCTTCCGGATCCCAGCCCGACAATTTGCCTGTCCCTGACCAGTTTTACCGCGTCCCTTGCTGCCGCAGCTTTCAGGTCGTCTTGTATCATAATCATACCAGCACTCAATAAAATTTTTCCAGCCCGGCTTTTATGAAATCTCTTATCTCAACCTTGTCAGAGGACGGTGCCACGCCTTTGATCGCCTTCTGGAATTTCCATTGCGCCCCGAACAGCGCGGATATGTCTTCGATGGAAAGCAGGGGTTTGCCGCTTTCAACAAGGTTCGCCGTGTCGTAAACAAGGAATTCGTAAGGCGTCATCCCGGTAGGCGCGCCTTCCGCAACCACGTTCTGTTTTCCTTCGGAGTTTTCGACCAGCTGCCAGGTGCCCCTGAATACCGAATTGTACTCCTCGGCAGAGTCTGCGTAGTTGATGTCCAGAAAGCTTCCAGATTCAAAATAAAACCTGACCGTTTTGCAGCGGGTCTCCTCAAATCCCTTGCCGACCCGGATTGTCGCGACCGCATCTTCGGTAAAATTAAGCCCCTCCAGCGCAAAGCGCGCTTCAACCGCCGTCGGGTTGACGGTATCGTAACCGGAATTTATAATGAAGGGCTTTACGCCCAGGCACTCAAGAAACCTCGCGCCGCACTGCCTGTAAAGGATTTCCATGGGATGGACCCAGTCCATGAATATTCCCCCGTTCTCCGGCCGCAGGAGCCACGCCCTTCTCAAATCCTCGGCGCTTTTCTGCTCAAAAAATGTCGCCGAAACCGAACTTATTTTCCCGTACTCCCTGGCCGCTGTTAACAGCAGGCTTGGCAGTTCCATTGTCAGCGCTTTCCTGAGATAATGGAGATGCAAATGGATTTTGTTTGTAAGGCCGTTGTTTTTAATATAGTCCATGACGCGGTTGAACTCCTCTTCGTTGACGGCTATTGTTTTTTCTACCACAACGAATTTGCCCTTTGACAGGGCCTGTATCACCTGTTCGGCGTGGAATTGGTTGGGGCTCGCGATGTAAACTATTTCTATGCCTTCAAAAAATTCATCTGGCAGGGGCTCAAAAGGTTTTATCCGGAAATAGTTCTCCCGCGGCACGCCGGCCTTTGCAAAGATTTCCATCTTTTCGTCGTAGGACCGTATACCCGCCGCCTTGACAACCGATATCCTGTCGCCCCTGCGAACCGCCTCTTGCAGCCTTTCAAACCAGTGGCCCATGCCGACCGCGCCGATCCTGTAACCCATCCAAAAACCTTTTAGCCGGATTTTTTCTCTTTGACAGCGTGCCCGCCAAACTCGTTCCGCAGGGCGGCAAGGATTTTATCGCTGAAAGAATTCTTTCTGGAGCGGAACCTTGCGAACAGCGCGTGGGACAAGCCCGTAAAAGGCACGTCACGCTCGATCGCGGCCTGTATTGCCCACCGGCCTTCGCCCGTGTCTTCAACATAACCTTCGATGGCTTCAAGTTTCGGGTCTTTGGACAGCGCCCTCTCAACGAGTTCAACCAGGTACGAGCGCACAACAGACCCGCGGTTCCACAGGTAAGCTATCTCTCTCATGTCCAGTTCGTAAGGCCCCTTTTCCAGAAGCTCGAACCCCTCTCCAATCGATTGCATCATGCCGTACTCAATGGCGTTGTGAACCATCTTTACGAAATGGCCCGAACCCGCCGGGCCCACGTACGCAACGCCGTCGGGTACGCTTAAGTTCCTGAGTATAGGTTCGACAAGCCTGAAAACATTTTCATCCCCGCCAACCATCATGCACATGCCGTCTCTCGCCCCGGAAGGCCCTCCCGAACACCCGGCATCCAAAAAGTGTATCCCGCTTTCGGATAGTTCCCTGTGCCTCCGCGCGCTTTCCTTGTAGTTTGAATTGCCGGCCTCTATGATTATGTCGCCGGCCTGTAAGTGCGGTTTAATCCTGCTTACCACCTCGTCCACGGCGCCCGGGGGAACCATTATCCAGACTTTCCTTGGAACGGGAAGGAGTTTCACAGAATCCTCAAAGGTGTAAGCCGGTATCGCGCCGCTCTGCTTTAATTCGTCAACCGGTTCCGGCGACCGGTTGCTGGCAATAACAGTGTAGCCCCTGGACAGCATGTTCAACGCAACATTCTTGCCCATTTTTCCCAGGCCGATAACGGCTATGGTCTCGCCCATGATCTCTGCTGCATATGACGAATGCGAGAAATAAAAAGGTCACTGTATTTTCATACCTTCGGCCTTCCTGTCATTCACGAGTATTTCCGCGTTTTTCTCTGGTATGGACGCGATGTCGCCCTTCTTGAAAGGCCCGTATGAAATCATGTCCTCGCCCACAAAGGCGTCGGTGTCTTCGGTAAAGGCAACGACCTTCAACACGGCGTTTTCCTTCGGCTCCAAAACATCCTCGCGGAACTGCTTGAAGCTTTTCAACGAGTCCAATATGCTTTCGAAAAAAAGTTTTTCTGCGGCTGTCAGGTTTTCCGGCGGCAATCCCGTGCGCACGGAATACAGGGCCATGTTCAATATCTTGCGTTCGCGCGCCTCCATGATGAACCTTAGCCTGTGCTTCACATTCTGGAATTCCTGCGCGGCCGCGGCGTCCGATTTGACAGAGTCTTCCTTCGCCCTGATGTATTCCCTGGCCTTTTCGAAAAAATCGTCCGGTATCCTCGACAGTTTAACGGACAGCTCCTCGTCTTTGTGTATCCTCCTTATAGTTTCGTAAGTCATTATGTCCGGCATTTCGACCTACTATTAAATGGCCGGTAAGGATAAAAGCTACGCATCGGTCTACTCGTCTACATACTCGTCTTCGTCCTTGTTTAACCGCCTTTTAGCAGGCTTTTTAACCGTTTTCCGCGCCGACGCGCGGAAGCTTCGCACCGCGTAAGTGACCGGGTTTCTTGCGCCCGCCCTTGTCTCCGCGTCGCAGTTTATACCCATCGATTTATAGAAATTCTCTTTGTCGAAGTTGGGCGGAAGCATCTTTTTTGATGCGCGCAGCCATCTTATCTGCGACCGTATATAATTTGAAGGAAGGGGCGGCGTGTTCTTTTGGTTCCATTCCGTAATGAAATTTTCGATTTCATCGTCGGACCAGTTCATGTTTCGCAGGAAGTTGAATAGTATCAGTACGGACCTTTTGCGGCCGTCGGCCATCCCCTTGGATATGCTTTGTACGGAAGGCGGGAAAAATTCCTGCGTTATTCTGTCGGAGTTCACAATGACGAATTTTTTCTTTACCTCTTCCTCCCTTGTTTTCGAAGAAAACCAGTCCATAGCCTCTGTGACCAGTGTTTCCATTTCATCGTTGTTTTTGCCGCTTACGTCGAGGAATTTTTCCCTGACCTTTGCGTTTTCCGGCGAGGCGTCTGTTTTTTCAAATTTGTCTATATCGGAAATTTTAATCGGCAAGCTTACCAGCAGGCTTGACTCGTGCAATGAATAAGGAAGGCGGAACATGTGGCGGCTTGTGAACAAGCCGACTTCGGTGACGATTTTGTAAACGTTTAACCCTTCTTCAGAGATGAGATGCTGCGGCTCGACGTTGACCTTCTTCGAAATCTCGCCAATGTCCGGCTCAAACTTCAGTATCGCGTCCGCGATTTTTTGTCTTGCCCTGTATTTCAGGTAAGAAGTGATTATCTGCGGTATCGACGGGTATTGAATTTTGACAGGCTTGTAGTCGACATTTTCCGGGAACGATTCAAACGGGACCGCAATATGGAACGATTTCCCGCCCGTGTATTTCACCCCCAGGTTCCTGATGCCGTATGATTTAATCTCGTCGAAGAAAACCTTTGTGGCTATTTTTGCGAATTCAAAAACTTTTACGTCCGGGTCTATTATCAGCTCAAACCCTTTTCTTAACTCGTTAAGCTCTTCAGCGCTCATGCCCGGCCTCAGCGACATCGGGTTGTCCCATCTTTCAACAGAGCCGTGGAACGATACCGTTCCCGAGCGGGCCATATTAACGATGTCGGTAGGGTAAATCAGGACGTTGGGCCTTTGCCCGAAGGAGCCGTTTTTGAATATTCCCGCTACCTCCCTGTCTTTCGAGGCCTCCAGCAACGCGTTTTGCACGTCTTCGCGCGAGTAATAGTCAAAAACCTGCTTGTAGCCCATTTCAACCAATTGAAGAAGTGGTTTTGCGGATTAAAAGGTTTATCCGGAGCTCAGCTACTCTATCATGTGCGGCGCCAGAACGAACGATATGCTGAATTTGTCGCCGTCGTTGAATTCCATTTTCATCGGAAACTCTGAAGAGAATCTTATGCTTGCCGTTTCCGCCAGCCTCGCGGCCTTGACCATTTTTTTCAGGTAATCAAGGGGGTAGCCGGATTTGACTTTGTCCGTTGATTCGAGTTTCGCCAGCATAGTGTTGCCTTTTTCGAGTTCCAGTTCGGTTATCGAAGAGTCGCCTTCGGACTTTATCTTGAAGCCTTCAGGGGAGGCCTCGAATACGACCACATCGGACACAATCTCCGCGTCCGCGATTCCCTGCTCCAATATGTCGGACTTCAGTTCGATTGAGGAGGAGAACTCAAGCTTGTCCGTCGGCGGTAATTCGGACTCCGCGATATCAAGTATCGGCACTTCAAACCTGCGCTTGGAAGGGCCGTCGATCAGTATCTTTAATTTGTTTCGCCCGTCCTCCTTCTTCAGCGTGATTTTGTCGCCCGCGGACGCCCGGCGCAGCACGGACACGAAATTGTTCATGTTAACGCCGACAGACGCGTCCTCGGTAACATCAAGTTTTTCAAAGGCCGCGGCCCCTATGTTAAGGTCTACGACAGCGACCAGCGCCCGGTCCGCCGCTACGAAACGCAGGCCGTTTTTGCTTATCCTGAAAATTCCCTCGTCTATTATCTCGGCTGCTACGCCTACGGAATTTTTAAGCATGTCAACGTCCGCGATAGTTATTTCGAACATTACAGACCCTTCAAAACAAGTTATGTATGAATTATAAAGGACTTATATAAGATGCACGGCCTGTTTCTCCAGCTCTCTTACCCTTTTCAGCAGCCCCATGTCAATGCCGTTGGCGTTTTGAACAGACTCGGCGCGCAGTTCAAACCCGTTCTCCGAGGCGAACACGCGGCCGGTCACACGCACGCTGTCGTTGACCTTCATGGATTCCATGTTTATCTCCGGGTCAGTTGTCACGTGGACTGTTCCCGCGCCGTCGTCCAGAACAAATGAATCAGGCGTTAAACCGACAACCTTGCCCACTATTTTCACCCGTATGTCTTTTTCCGGCTCTATTTCGGCTATGACCTTCTCGGTGGCCGGAAGCCTTTTCTGAAAGTCCATAAAAACCAACAGTTTTAATTTAAGTTTTAACTTTATAAATCCCGGGAATGACTATGACATAGGAAACTGTAGTTTCCTTGCACAGTTTTCCCTTTGGAAAACTTGTGATAAAGCAGCCGTACTTATATACCGCGGCCGCCCGAGTGATACCATGAGAGACGAATGGGTTATAGTAATAGATTATCTATCCCGCGGAAGGGTGGGCATGCAGCGCTCCGAGCCTGTTGCCCAGACAATAGGCGAGAAATATTTCTCTTTATTGGAAATCATACCCCGCGAGGACATCGAACTGAAGGTCGGCGAGCGCGTATATATCGGCGAGGGCAAGCGGGACAAGGTCAGGTACATACACGGCCGCATCGGTTACTCCGACCTTACGGTCGCGGCGAAGCAGGAGTTGCAAAATGTCACAGAAAAGCTGGTGGATGCGGACCAGAAAAGGTTCGTTGATTTTTTCAGCAAGGCCGGGCCGGTAACAAACCGCTTGCATCAGTTAGAACTGATACCGGGCGTCGGGAAAAAACATCTGTGGGACATAATAGAAGCGAG
>JACOVS010000010.1 GCA_016177205.1 Candidatus Aenigmatarchaeota archaeon | reverse complement strand
GGCCTGTATAACATCTCAGCGTCGGCTTACAACCTAAGCAACGGAATAGTGACAGCGTCGCATTATTTCCCGTGGTATGTCGGATGCGCGATTACGACGTACCTGAACTCGTCGCCCACTTCTATAACGAAATCCATTTTTCCGGGCATTACAGTCTACCAGAACATAACGCTTTCCATGGACGCCTGCAACGGAACGCGGACAGTGACGATGAGCAAGCCCGGAACGCTGCCCGATACCTGGATATCCTTTAGCCCGGGTACGGTAATCGTACCAACGTACTCCACAAACTACACACAGGTCAGCATACTGGCGCCGTCCGGCACGGGCGCTGGCAATTATTCAACCAATATCTTTGCAAACAAATCCGACAATTATTCGGTTACAATACCGGTCAACATTACGGTATCCTCTTCGTACACATTCGACGTAACGGTTGTGGTGCCGTCAACGCACAAGACGTTAACAGCGGGCAGTTCTGTAACCGCTACAGTGACAATTACAAAATTGGCAGGCCCTGCCGGTTCAATTGACGTCAACATAACGTACAAAATAAAAAACCCGTCTTCGACAACTATAGACCAGCGGACAGAGCAGGTTGCAATCGAAACAACAGTCCAGCGCGCGCCGATTTTTACAGTTCCGACAGGCTCGCCGGACGGGTTGTACACATTTGAAGCGAGCGTTTTCAAGGACGTTTCGACAACAAGCTCGGATTCGTTCACGTTATCAACGCCCGGGCCTGCCGCATCGCCCGGGGGCGGATCGTCCGGAGGCGGCGGTTCGTCGACGGCGCCGGCAACAGAAGACGCGAAACCCATACCGCCGGCCGCAACAACAACGCCACAGAGCATAATATTCAAAGAGACGCTGCCGGTAAGCGAGGTTGAGATAAAACTGAGCAGCGCTGCGCCCAACGCGGAGATAAGGGTTTCAACAAGGACTGCGCCTGCTTCCGGGCCTTTTGTTGTGTCGCCATCCGCAGGCAGCGTTTACAGCTATCTGGAAATAAAGGCGCAGAACGTTGACAACAGCCGGATCGAACACGCGAAAATAAGGTTCAAGGTGGAAAGGGCGTGGGTCGCGTCGGAAGAGATAGACGTTGATACGGTAAGGCTTGCAAAGCTCGTCGACAACAGCTGGGTCAGCCTTGCATCAACGAAAACGGGCGAGGATTCCAGGTTCATTTATTACGAGGCCGAAACCCCCGGGTTTTCAACGTACGCGATTTTCGGGGAAAAGGTCAACAATTTTAAGATGGAAATCAGCGACTATCCGGACATCATTGAAACAGTCCAAGGAGACACGAAGCAGTTTTTTGTCGGTATAACTAACAAGGGAAACAAAACGCTTACGAAAATAAAACCGTCGTTAACGGACATACCGGACGGATGGTACAGGTTCTCGCCGGCGTCGCTGGATTACATGGATCCCGGATCAGGCGCGGTTTTTGTCGGCACGATAACGGTCCCAAGCGGGCCCGTTGTAAACAAATCCATTGACATCGTTTCAACGTTGAGGGCGCAAAGCAGTGAGGTTACAGCGGAGAAGCACACTGTGATAAGGATATTGACAAGCGTTTTTTTGAAGGAGTCGCTGGATTACACCCAGGCTTTCGCGGACAAGCTCTGGTTGCGAATGGTTGACGACAGGTCCAGGGGGCTTGATACGGAGACGGCTTCCGTTATTTTGAGGGACGTAAATACGAAATTAAGCCAGGCGCAGATTTTCTACCAGGAAAACAACTACACCGCGGCCAACACGCTTCTGGGCGAATCAAAGGCCTTGATAGAAAACGCGGCGATTGCGCTGCAGGGCGTGGAATTCCCGAAAAGCCCGAAGATCCAGCTTAATGTTTTTGTGATTGTCTTTGTTGTGATAGCAGCGCTTGCGGCTGCGGCGTTATTGTTGCACTCCAGGGCGCAACGCAGGAGGATGAGCTATTCCGTGTTGCGGGAATCTTTGTTCGGCCGGCGTTAACCTTTATTACAAGGCTGGGACAAAAACTAAATAGGGATTTCGATTGGCAATTTTGGGGCTTTTTTCTGCGAAAGGCGGCGTCGGAAAGACTACGTTAACAGCGAACTTGGGCGCATCCATGACAAGCGAGTTCGGTAAAACCGTCTGCCTTGTGGACGGCAACGTTTCCGCCGCGAACCTTGGGCTTCATTTCGGTTTATACTATTCGCCTGTCACGCTTTACGACGTGTTGAACAGCCGCACGCCTGTCAACACGGCGATCTATATCCACCCGAGCGGCGTCCGCATATTGCCGAGCCCGATAGCGGCTGACAAGGTAAACGCGTCTGTGAAAAACTTACGCCGCCATCTGGAAAGGCTCGAGGGTTACGACCACATTATCATGGACTCGCCGCCAAGCCTGAGCGCGCAAACATTGGAATGCTTAAATGCAGTTGACCAGGCGCTTATAGTCACGACGCCGGACGCGCCGGCTGTTACGGACGCCTCGAAAATGGCGATGCACGCGGAAAGGAACGGGCTTGAAGTGCTGGGTCTGGTCGTGAACAGGGTGAGGAACAAAAATTACGAGCTTACAGCCGAAGAGATAAGGTCAATATCCGGAATGGACATCGCGGGCATTGTGCCTGAGAGCGACGATACGCAGCGCTGCGTTTCCGAAGGCCTGCCCGCTGTGCTGAAAAATCC
>JACOVS010000013.1 GCA_016177205.1 Candidatus Aenigmatarchaeota archaeon | reverse complement strand
ATTATTATCTAAGCGGACAAATATCTTTTGCCTATATAAATTCTTATAAAAACCTATTCAAAAAAAGTGCTCTAAACACGCTCTGATTGGCTCAAAACTAACGTTTACTGCGCTGCTCATGACGGCGTGACCCTCTTCGTGACGCACTGCCGGCGTGGTGCGTTTCATTGCGTCTCGGATCAACGACCAATAAATTCCTGTCGTAATCCACAAACCTGTGTTTCGTTTCCTTGTTGCCTGCCTCCACGAGGCAACGGGCTATTGACTGGCGGACCGCTTCCGTTTGTCCGGAATAGCCGCCGCCCCTTACTGTAACGCGGAAATCAAAATCCTTTGACAACTCCGAGGCGAGCATGACAGGCTCCTGTATCCTCATCCTTGAAAATTCCGTTCCCCACGAGCCGAGCGGCATTGAATTAATCATTACCCTGCCTTTTCCCGGGGCCATCGTGGCGCGGGCTACGGCGTCCTTTCTTTTCCCGAAGCAGTGTATCAGCCTGGCTTTTTTCTTCGGCTTTTCCTTAACCAAATTTTCGTCTGCCATCCAATCGCCTAAACAGGTTTTCTTCCGAGCTTGTGCGACAAATCCTGCAATGTCACGTGTTCGCTCGTTAATTCCGAAACGTCCTTTGCGCCAATCTCAACCGCAGCGCTGGCCAGGTCTTTTGGCGCCCCGACAAAAACGCGGAGCTTTCGCAGGGCGTTGCGGCCGGTTGGTTTCTTGTAAGGCAACATTCCACGAACCATCCTTTTCAGCATGCGGTCGGGCAATCTGGACATGAAAGGGCCTTTGTATTTGTCGCCGCGGTCGAGGCGGACTTTGTAGAGGTTCGCTATCGAATCCGGCGAGCCTGATACGACAGCCTTTTCGGCGTTGATTATCGAGACGTCTTCGCCTGCCAGGAGCATTTTCGCAACAGCCGACGCCAGCCGACCGCAGACCTTTCCAGCCGCATCAACAACCTTCATAATTACACCATTATCTTGACATTGGAGCATTTCGGGTTTTCTTTTGCAAGCTCGACTATGGTCATAGTCTTGCCGCCCGCTTTGGTTATTTTTTCTTTGGCGGATTTTGAGAATCTCAAAGCGGCCACTGTGACGGGTTTGCTCAACTCGCCGGTCCCCAGTACGGTACCTGGCACGAGGACAGTGCCCGAGGAATAACGTCCAATTGACGAGAGGTTAACCTCGCCGCCCCTTCTGGAGGGGCCTGTTAATTCCTCTACGACACGCTCCCACGCCGGCGCGTCCAGCCTCTTCAATTCCCGGACAATTTTTACAGTGGTTATGCTGCTCTTCATATTTGCCAGCCTTTGAAACATGCAGGGCACGAAATATAAGAATATTATACTTGCCGCCTTGCCCGTTTTTGATCAGATATATTATGACCGCAGCACTTATATTAATAGGCGAATAGGGGCCGCAAGTTTTGCAAGTTGCCTGTCCGGATATAAAGGAAAGCGCAATAATTAATAAATACGCGGCGGAAGCTGGTTTAATGGCTGAAAAACTGACTACAAGCGGCAAAAAAAGGCTTTTTATCAGATACATTGCGCCGAGAATATCAAGTGACATGGAAACGGTTTACAACGCTGTCCGCGAGCCAAACCAGATAGTCCTGATAAGCACCAAAAGGCTCCGCAGAATAGACGCGTTAATGCTGAAACGCATGCTGTTGAAATTGCAAAGGGTCGTTGAGACCAGCGACAGGCTCGTTTTCACAATTGAACCGGACCTCTACATAACCGTTCCGAAGACTGCCAAATCGCAATCCAAGGAGCTGAGCGAAGAGGAAAAAAGGATGCTTGACGAGTTTGAAAAAATCGAAATGGAAGAGGAGATGGAGGATACAAAGAAAAAACAGGGCAGTTACAAAAAAAAGCTCGAGGACTTCATAAAGAGCAGGGGGTCAGAGCGCGAACCGCTTAATTTCGAGGTCAAAAAACAGGGTTCGAGGATCAAGGAGGCCATGGTGTCGATAAAAAGCCCGCTCAGCGCGACCGACGTGGGCGACAGGATGGCCGAGTTAATGGAGTTAAAAAGCCTTGTGTCAGGGCATGTTCCTGCAAAGGTGAAAACCCAGATCGCGCATAAAATAGAGACTGCCTGGCACAACGAAGAGGCTGTAAGGGAAGATTTGATGAGAAGGAGAAGGAAGATGCTGAGAAAGCTGGAAGCGATCAACGACCTTGTGGAAAGCAGCCAGATATCGAAAGAGCTTTTTGCGCGCATCAAAAGGCAGCTCTCTGAAGAGCTGGCTAAGATTGACGACGTGGTCGTAAGCGTTGGAAGCAAGGGGTTGAGCATCGTGAACAGGAAGCCCGGCAAAAACCGGAAAATTGAAAGAAGGAAGGGCAAAAGATGACCAGGATCATAGGAATCGTTTCGGGAAAGGGTGGGGTTGGAAAAACAACTGTTGTTACCAACCTCGGCGTCGAACTTGTAACCAAATTCAAGAAAGACGTCGTCATTATCGATTGCAACATTACGACGTCGCACTTAAGCATGGTGATGGGAATGCATTTCCTGCCAATTACGCTAAACCAGGTCCTGAGAGGCAACATTCCCATCGAAAACGCGGTGTATACCCACCAGACCGGGTTGAAAATAATT
This sequence comes from Candidatus Aenigmatarchaeota archaeon, assembly GCA_016177205.1. GTDB lineage: Archaea > Aenigmatarchaeota > Aenigmatarchaeia > JACPZZ01 > JACPZZ01 > JACPZZ01. Next base: position 15,524 of record JACOVS010000013.1, on the reverse strand, counting down.
CCCGCGTCGTTGGCTGTGAAAGACGTTGAAGGCATTGAGGCTTCCGAGCTAAAAAAAGCCGTGAAACACCTGTTAGGGAAAGTCGACCTGATACTCCTCGATTCCGCGCCGTGCCTGGGAAGGGAGGCGAAGATGACGCTGGACGTCAGCGAAGAGCTGCTGTTCGTCACGACGCCCTACGTACCGTCGGTAATGGATACTATAAGGACAAAAGAGATGGTCGAGCCTTCTAAAACAAAGCTTGGCACGGTCTTGAACATGATTGAAAACATGCGGCACGAACTTACCGTAAAGGAAATTGAAAATCTGACAGAGATGCCCGTGCTGGCGCAGATTCCCTATGACAGGAACATACTCAAAAGCCTGGCTGCCAAACAGCCTGTGGTTACTTACAACCCTTATTGCAAGGCGTCGAAGCAGTTTTTAAAACTGGGCAGGGAAATAACCGGCGAAGACCCCATAAACCTTGAGAAAGAGGATGTCATCGGAAAATTAACAGGCCTGATAAAAGGAGTGGGCGTTCCGAGATTCTGACCACCTTAAATCCTTTTCTGTTTATCTTATTTCATGCCTGCCCGCGTAGCCATTCTGCAAGAAGAACTTTTTAGCACAGCCGTTGCAAACGCAACGAGCGCAAACATTAAGGCAGGTTTCGACCGTTTGGGCGTTACGTTAGAGGGCCTGGAAATTCCGCTGCACAACCAAGTGATGATAAGGCTTTCCGGTATTGCGGGAGATGTATCGGTGAAAGAACTTAGAGACCCTAAAGTACCGACTGCATGGAATGACAATTACGCTGCACGTGCGGCAATAACCGGTGTTTTGGACCGCGTCAAAACAACTTTTGACGCTGTGGGCGATTACGGGGTTCAGATAGTTACGGAGACAAACATACCAAATCCTGCGGGCATGGGATCCAGCGGCGCGAGCGCGGCTGCAGGTATGAAAGCGGCAATTTATTTGGTGAGAAATTACGTAAGCGATTTTGAGCTTCCGCTAAGACAGCAGATAGAAGCCGCTGTCAAAGGGGAAACAGCACACCACTACGACAATGTCGGCCCTGCGGTTTTGGGCGGGCTTGTTGAGAAAAAAGGAGACGCCATAATCAAACATAGGGTACCGGAATGGCCTGCTTTGCTTGCCAAGCCTGCGAACGTAATGAAGGGCTCCACGGTCCAGGGCAGGAACATTCTTAGCGAAGACGACAAGGCCGCGTATGAAAATGACAGGCGTATTACCGGTGTAAAGGACGCGGTTGTGCGCCAATTTGTACGGGGCGATTTGAGAGGATTGGCCTCTACGTTGGCCTGTTTTGAAGACCCTGTCGAAAGAAAAAGATCGGAAGCGGACTTTTATGGCGCCGGCATAACCCCAAGGTTTCTTGGTAACTTGTACAAGAGTTTAATGACTCTAGGCATGCCCGCCTGGATGAGCGGCGCAGGCCCTTATACGCTTGCTGTGGTCGGCCCCGGCATGGAAAGAATGGACGCTGCGAAACGGGTTTTTGAAAGGGCGTACGCCGGGCTGGGTTACACGCCGCATTTCATTCACGCAAAACTTAGCAACCAAGGCGCACGACGCGCGTAGATAAAAAGGATGGGCACACCGAGGTTCTAAGCGTGTTGCGGTCGCATGTAAAAACGCTTTTTGCTTTTTCCAAATCTTTCTACCGCATATCTTAGCGTTGTACGCGGCATGTTTTTATGGTGTTTCAACAAAAACTTTTCTTCAGCCGTTTGGTCGCGCTTTCCTATTTCCCTAAGCATCCAACCGACCGCTTTTTGGATCAAGTCATGTTTATCCTGCAAAAGCATTTCGGATATTTTCAACGCGTCCTCGAAATCGTTCCTTTTTATGAAATTGAATGTCGAGATTATCGATATTCTGCGCTCCCATACGTTTTTTGACCTGGCCATGCGGCATAAAATTTTTCTGTCCCTGCCGAAAATGTAATCCCCCAGGATTTTGTCCGCAGACAAATCCACAAGATCCCAATTGTTTACGTGCGCGCGGTTGCGTAGATAAAAATCTACGATTTTTTTGCGGTCGTTTTTACCAGCTTTCTGGTATTTCTCCACCAATACTAACAAAGCTGTAAGCCTGTGTTCGTGTATTCCGGACGAAATTAATTTTTCCAGTTCATTCAGGTTTGTTCCGACGTGTTTTCTAGCTATGTTACGCTGCTGCGGGACGGTTACCCCGAGAAAAACATCGCCTTCGCCGTATTCGCCTTTTCCTGTTTTAAAAAATCCGCGAAGCGTTTTTGCCTTTTCTGCGCTCGCCGCTTTTGCAAGGTCGCCTTTTATCGAGCCTGTCACAACGAACCTTATAAATTCTGGCCATTAAATTGTTTTATGAAGGCCGTGTTGCTGGTTTTAGCCGCCATTTTAGTAAGCGGGTGCACGTCCGGCCCTGATGCGGCGGATAAAGCCCCCTCCGGGCCCGGGCTAATAGCAGGCACTTCTTCCGGAAGCCATTACCTGCGTTTCGACAAAGCACATTACGAACAGTCGCTTTCTGAAAATAAGGTTGTCCACCTCTACTTCTACGCCAACTGGTGCCCGATATGCGCTGCGGAAAGGCCGAAGATTTTCGAAGCGTATGGAAAACTAAATTACGAAGACGTTGTGGGTTATGAGGTCCACTACAACGATAACGAAGTTACGGACGATGACGTCTACGTCACAAAATTATTCCAAATCCCGTACCAGCACACCACTGTAATACTGGACAGGAGCGGGAAAATCGCATTCAAATCGTTTTCTCCGATAGGCACGGGGAAATTGGTAGAAGAAATCGAAAACGCCAGGGTTCCTTAGGCTTCATTTTATCAGGTTCAGCCCGGTTTTCCCGTCTCTATTCCGCGTGATTTTCGGCACGGTTTTTACGACGTGAATTTCGCAAACCCTTGCTATGCAGCCTTCCATCACGTGCCCGCCCGTCATCGACATGTTTTCCCTGCCCAGACCGATATGGCAGTGAACTACGTGTTCACTGCCCATCATGGCGAAATTGCCGATGAGCGATATTATCTCCATGGGCTCGCCCAAGTTTTTTGACTGGTACTCCTTTGTGAAGAAGTTATAGAACGCTATCTTGGCGGACGAAACGGCTCCTATGCCCGTGAAACGGCCGCTTGCCACCTTTTTTTCAACCGCGAATTTTTTAAGGGAAGCCAGTATGTCCTCGTCCCTCAGGACCAGCATAAACTCGTTTGGGGACAGCCTGTACGATTTCATAAAGATGAATTGTTTCACAATATTATAAGTTGCTGGCGCTCCAGGCGCGAAGGGCTTTTATAAGCCTGGGCCGGGCCCGAAAAGCCGAATTTATAAAGCAGTCCAATTAACTATTTGTGCTGTGCGGGAACTTTTGAGAATGAAAGAAAAAAGGGGTTTTTAGATGGAAAAAGTGATGATACAGGCGCCTGAAGGGTACAAGAAGAAACTGATGGAGTTCGCGGACTCTCAAAACGGGAAAGAAGTTTTCATATCCGTGGAACCGTGTTACGGCGCGTGCGACCTGCGCGACCGCGATGCTAAACAGCTTGGCTGCGACAAGCTCGTTCACTACGGTCACAATGATTTCGGCGTTCGGCCTTCTATCCCGGTTGAGTACGTGATCCTGCCGGCAACGATAGACCCTACACCAGTGTTGAAGGATAATTTAAGCGCGCTGGAAAACTACAAAAGAATCGGCATCGTATCCACGGTTAATTTCCTGTCGCTGATACCGAAGGTTAAAGAATTTTTATCGGAAAATGGCAAACAGGGCGTTGTAGGCGAACCGGCCGGCGGAAAATGGGGCGCCAGCGCGGCAGGCCAGATTTTGGGTTGTGACGTTACAGCGGCGCAGGTGATTGAAAGCAAAGTTGACTGTTTTTTGTACATCGGGACCGGCAAGTTCCATCCGACAGGGATGAAGACGAAGAAACCGTTTTTCATACTTGACCTAGAAAAAAATTCCCTGGAACGCCATGACATCGACCATGAAAGGCTTGAACGGCAGCGTTATGCACGCATAGCGATTGCCAAAACGTCCGACAAATTCGGTTTGCTCCTATCAACGAAAGAAGGCCAGTTCTACCTGAACATGGCACGCAGGGCGCGCGACATACTGCAAAAAAATGGCAAGAAGGCGTACATACTGATTGCCGACGAGTTCACGCCGGAAAAGTTGATGGGGATAGACGTGGATTGTTACGTTAACTGTTCATGCCCGCGCATGAGCGACGATTCGCAGAGGTTCGGGAAGCCGGTAATAACCGCTGCGGACATCGAGGCGCTGGATTCAGAAAAACTTTCGTAGCACGAACTTCCTATGCTGTAATGGCCGCACGCAATGCCGCCCTGGCCCGGTGCGCGCGGACGTATGCGTTGTTCTCGGTTATCCCCATCAATTTCGCTATTTCGGCCGGGTCCAGGTCCTGGAAATACAATAAATCCAAAATTCTCCTTTGGCCGGGGTTCAGCCTTCCCATGCCCTCCTCGATTGCCATGTTACGGATCGCTTCATACTCCGGATCCGCGTGCATATCCGGGCGTGCCCAGTGGCCTGCCGGCAACGATTGCAGCATCTCCCGGCGTATGGCGAATTTCCTGAATTCAGACGCCACCCTCCGGTTTGAAATGACGTAAATCCAGCTGGCAACAGAATCCGGGTTTCTAAGCTTTCCTTCCCTAAGCTGTCTGATGACGATCTCCATGCAGTCCTGCGTTAAGTCGGCTGTATTGTCATAGACAACGCCGTTCGGTTGGTTGTGTCCGTACATGTTGCGCCTTACGAAAGACCTTACCAGAGGGTACACATGACCGGCGAAATCCCCTTCCAGCCTTGCCCTATTAACAGGATCGCCGGATCCGAGGTATTCGCGTGTTATTCGCTTCAGTTCATCGGACCTATCAGACACGATTATAGTGTAACAGTATAAAGCTTAAATGCCTTCCATGGATAAGAGAACACCAGCGTAATAAACTTTTTCCGCGTACTCAGGTTTATTTGCGCTGTTTTTCAATTATGTGCTGGTATAAATGAACGCCATCGAAGTAAACAATGTTTCCAAAAAATTTCGCACCGACGGAAAGGAGTTTTACGCGTTAAAGGACGTTTCGCTGCACGTCAAAGACAACGAGGTTCTTGGCCTGCTGGGGCCGAACGGTTCCGGGAAAACAACATTGATGAACATAATCATAGGGCTGCTGACGCCGGACGGGGGAAACGTGAAACTTCTTGGCAGGGACACTTCAAAGTTTCCTGAAATGACGGAAAAGGTCGGTTTGGTATCAACGGATGCGCGCTTCCACTGGGCGCTGAGCGTAAAGGATGTTTTCACGTTTTACGGAATGGTCTACGGGTTAAAAAAGCGGGGGAGGGAAAAAAGGACAAGCGAACTCGTGAACTTTTTCGGGCTTGAGAAGCTGGTAAACAGGCGCGTCGACGGTTTATCAACAGGGGAAAGAATGCGGCTCTCCTTCGCTAAAGCGCTGCTAAACAGGCCGCGCATACTGCTTCTTGACGAACCTACGCTGGGGCTGGACCCCCACATTTCCATAAAGTTGAGGAGGGAGATAAAGCACATCAACAGGGAGTTCGGCACGCCAATGCTTTTGACGAGCCATTACATGAGCGAGGTCCAGCAGCTGGCAAACAGGGTCTCGTTCATCCTGCAGGGCAGGATAATGGACACGAGGAAAGTAAGAGGGCAGGACCTTGAAAAGTATTTTGTAAAAATGGTGCGGAGAGGATCCGATGAAGATTAACCGCGTGCTGGCGCTGATATATTACGACATACTCGTTTTCTCAAGGGCGAAGTGGCGGGTCATGGAGATATTCTATTTTCCCATAACCACAGTGGTAATGTGGGGCCTGTTCTCGGCGTATATGAAATCCTTCGCCTTCGAAGCTGGCCTGATAGTGCTTGTGTTAAACATATTCTGGAACTTCGCGGTTGTCGCTCAAAGCAACACGAACATGCAGTTGATGGACGACTCGTGGTCCGGAAGCATCAAGCAGCTGCTGATATCGGGCATAAAAGAGTCGGAGTACATCGTCGCAAGGATAATCTCCACAACATTCATTTCCATAGCTTTGCTTTTCGTACTGCTCGCCATTTCTTTCTACATGTTCGACGTAAGGATAATTTTCGAGGAATTCGGCGTGACATCTCTGCTGCTTTTTTCCACGCTGACAGCGTCCGTGGCTATGTCGGTTCTGATAGCGGCCTTCATAATAACGGCGGGCAAGGAGTATGGGTTTTTGTCCTGGAGTTTGCTGCAGATTTTCATACTTTTGTCCGCGCCTTTCTACCCCGTATCACTGTTCCCGGGCTGGCTGCAGCCTGTTGCGGCGGTGATGCCTTATACCGCCACGTTCCAGGGTGCAAGATCCCTTGTGCTGTCCGGCACTGTTGACATGAACGCCCTTTGGCTTGGCATGGCAATTTCTGCGGCGTACCTTGCCGTTTCCTTCCCGGTTTACTTTTACGCGTTCAGGCGCGCAAGAAAAACGGGTTACCTGGTAAAACTTGGCTCGTAAATCAAGCGGCGACGGAGGGCAGTTCGCGCTGCATGCGTTTCGTGCCGTTGCCATCCGCGGGGATTATAGGCGACATGAACGCGAATATGAACCTGGGGGCTTGGACATCCAGGTTTCTGGGCTTCGAATAATCCTCGGGTACTATGATTTTATTTTCATACATGCCGTCAGGTTCAGCAATGATCAGTTCCCCGGCCTTGGCAGCCCCCATTATTGCGAATTTCTCGGCAGGAATTCTGTCCGAGGTTCTTAGAAAATCCATGTCGCTGTACGGGCCCCTTTCTTCGGCTTCACCGCTTTTCGGTTTCGCCTCAATTCCGCTTTTCTGCGCCCTCCTGGCTTCGATTTCCTGTTTTCTTTTTATTTCCTGCCTCCTTCTCAAATCCGCCACAACGACCGATATTATTTCGTCGGATGATTGTACGGGCTCTTGATAAAGTTTTGAAATGTGCCTTTCCCCTATTCCCCAGACCGTGACGCTTTGCGGCGAAATCACGCACTCCATAAAATCGTCGCGGTATCTTTTCAGCCACGGTGTCCGGTTTTTCCTTAAATCAACGGCGACCCTGCCGTTCATTGGCTTGTAGCTGGCACAAATATCCCGCAGTTCGTGCGCGGCTGTCCTGAAGCGCTCGGCGGTTCTTGTGATAATTTCTTCGGGCGAAACCCAGTAAAGACCGCTACTCTCGTCATAACGCCTTATCAAGCCTTTTTTCGTCGCAAGCTGCCTGAGCACAGGCATTGCGTGGGATGGCTTAATGCTGTCGTTTGTAACATACGCAACCGACACCTTTCCGCTGAGGCGCAGCGCACGATCCGCCATGGTTGTTATCTCGTCTTTTTGCGCCGATCGTCTATCAGACTGCTCAGGAATCGGCGCGCCCAGATCAAGGATGTTCCCATCAACGGCACCGGCCGGCTCGAAGTACACGCCCCTCGAATCCCTGCCGCGCACCAGTCCAAGCCTTCCGGCCAGTTGGTCCATGCTACTTATCACGTCCCTTTCACGTGCGCCCACCACACGCACGATGTCGCGGCAATAAGCAACTCCCCGGCGGTCTATCAGCTTCAACGCCTCCTTTTCCATCTTGCTGACGGTAGCGGTGCTGTAAGTGCGTTCCATAGGTATCTTACTATCCATTTCACTGAAAGCTTTATAAACCTGATAGTTGAATAAACTCTCTTGAGAAGGTGTTTTGGGAATTGAGGCTTAATGTTCTGGAAAATTCCGACAAGAAGGCGAGCATAGAGCTTGCCGGCGAAAGCGAAACCATCGCCAACCTGTTGGGAAAAAAACTGTGGGAGGCCGGCGCCGACCAGGCCGCATTCATTCGCGAACACCCCTACCTTGCCATGCCCAAGGTGATAGTTTACGGCAAGAACCCCGTAAAGCTACTTGACAACGCCGCGCAGAAGATAATCGACCAAGCGAAAGAGTTTCAGACAGAGTTCAAGCGCGCATTGGGCAAATAATATTTCACAAACTTTTATTCTTAATAAAATGTTAGACATACGTTCCCTGAAGCGTGAGATAAGGATTATAGGCTGGGACGACGCACCCTTTGAAAAAAAGGATAAAACCGTCGCCATCTTCGGAGCAATATTCCGCGGCGGCCTTTGGATGGACGGGTTGCTGTCCACGAAAATACGGATAGACGGCGACGATTCGACGAAGAGGATTGCGGCCAGCATCAACAAGGCGCGCCACAAAGGGCAGCTGAGAATAATAATGCTCGACGGCATTACCCTGGGAGGGTTCAATGTCGTTGATATTGAAAAACTGCACGAAGAAACCGGGATGGGCGTTATCGCGATAAGCAGGAAAATGCCGGAGTTTGAAAAAATAAGAGAAGCGCTCGGCAACCTTAAGGACGGCGAAAAGAAATGGGCGCTGATAGAAAAGGCGGGGATGCCTTTACGGACGCAAATAGGCGACAGGCGTATTTATTACCAGGCGTGCGGTATTAATAGGAAAGACGCCGAAGATGTGATAAAACTGTCCGCAACAAGGGCGCTTATACCAGAGCCGCTGAGGGTTGCACACCTGATTGCTTCAGGCGCGGTTAAAGGCGAGTCTTATGGCAGAGCGTAAGAAAAAAAGCGATAATATTTTGCGCGATGTTGCAGAAACAGCCGCCTATGCCGTGCTGGGCGTTTTCATGGCGATCCTAATTTACCACGGCCTGATACTTCTGCTTGGCACGAGCAGGCCTGTTATTGACGTAGTTTCGGAATCGATGTCACCCAGCATAAACAGGGGGGATTTGGTCATCGTAAAGCACGCGGAACCGCAGGATATTAAAGTGGGGGACGTCATTGTTTTTGACACATTGTCCCAGCCGTTGCCGGTCATACACAGGTTGTACAAAATAAACGACGACGGCACATTTCAAACCCTCGGGGACAACAACGGCGGCGTGCAACACGACTGGGAAAAACAAATTGAAAGCAAGGACATTGTCGGGAGGGCCGTGTTCGTAATACCGTACTTGGGCTGGATAAAAATAATTATCTGCGACTCTGTTCCGGCGATATGCAACGTCCTTGCGCCCACTGTCTACAAAGCCGGCTAACGCGCGCACCTACATAAATAGATGATAATAGAAAAGGAAACAAGGATTATGTTGTATATAAGCAAAACAATCGAATATCAACCTTGTTTAAAGGAGAGATAAAATGGAATTTTGCCAAAAATGCTCCAGCATGATGATGCCGCAGAAGAAAGGCGGAAAGGCCCTGCTGGTTTGCCGTACGTGCGGCACGAAGAAACATTTCCAGAAGCGTTCTTTCAAGATTTCCGAACACATAAACCACGAAGAGCCGGAGGTTGTCGTAGTAGAAAAAGAATTCCCGAGCCTTCCGAAAACCGTTGTTACGTGCCCGAAATGCGCGCACACCGAAGCGTTCTGGTGGTTACAACAGACACGCAGCGGCGACGAGGCGCCCACATTGTTTTTCCGTTGCACAAATCCGAAGTGCAAGCATTCGTGGAGACAGTATAGTTAATCAGGATTAACTGCACTCCATCGTGACCCTCAATTTATTGTCAATCTTCTGCGTCGATATTATCGTGCAGCCTTTCAAAGAATCGGCGGGTTGTTCTGTCTCTGCCTGTGTCACGCCGATTTCTTCCGGCACCTCCGCCCACTTGAATAATTTAACCTGTTCGCGTTTCGCGTCTACGACAGCGACGCCGCGCAAAACCATTGACTCGAAATCCCCGGAGTAAACGGGCACGACATAGAAGTAACCGTCGCGTATTTTTTTGAATAACGGCTGCAACGGGTACCAGTTCTTGTAGATGCTAACCTCGCCGCGGACGTCGTCCAGCGCGCGTTCGGGCCCTATTAACTCAAGTCTTCGCGAATCGTATATTGTGACGGCACCGAAATTACGGCCCGATGATTCTATCTCGATGAAATGCGTTATGGATTTGCGTTCGCGGCCTTCCGGTTCCAATTGTATTAACGCGTAGTTCCTGTTACTCGCCTTGTCGTACTGGAAATAGAGGTCCTGCGCGATTTCAAAAACATTCTCATGCTGGAAATAATAATTCAGGAAATCGTTCCAGTACCTGTACTTTGCCCATTTGTAAACCCGCAGCTCGCTGTAATCCTCGTCTATCAGTATCTGGTTCTCGAGCCATGAAGGCGCAGAGCCGGACCTGATCTGTTCCGTTGAATAAAACAAAACGTTTCCGTCGTTTTCCAGCGCAACTACCCCGGCCTGGGACGCGTAAAACCTGACCAGAAATGCGGTGGGCAGGCTTATTTTAGCGGGCTTTATCCAGACCGGCCCTTTATCGTTGTGCGTTAAAATGGGATCCCCGAATTCGAAGAAGGGATACTTCAGCCACAGGATCAGGTTTATATCACGGATCTTGCCTTTCCACAACTGGTAAATGATTTCAGGCAGTTTTCCGCGCTCTTCGGAATATTCTATATTCTCGTATATTTTTTTCCTGTCCGACGGGTCCTGCCCGCTGATCAAAACGTACGCCGGAGAAGGATTGCCGCTGTTTATCAGTGTCGAAGGCTCGTAGCTGGAAACCCAGTACAATGTGCCGTTGATAGGATAAACCCCGTCCCAGCTGTCTGACAATTTCCAGCCCGTCTCGCTTATCAGGGTCTTCGGTATCTGCAAGGCGTACTCCTGCGATACTAGGCGCATCCCCTTTATGTCGTCCCATGCTATTTCCGACACGGCCGACGAGGGCTCGCTTGTTAGTTCGACAACAGGTGCGTCTTTCATATTGTACCACCCGACTTCCATCGGAGGAGCGTACAAGGCCGCGACGGCGTATAGGAAAAATAAAATCACAAACGGGATGAAAACCCAGGAAAGCCTGCTTGTTTTCGTCTTCTTCATGTCCTCGAAAACGAATATGTGCCCTATCTCAGCCTTGGTAAGCCTTGACAGGCCGAAGGCGAACATTCTGACGAACGCAGCCAGAATAATCGAGCCTATCGGCGACACAGAAACCAAAAATATCCCGAATACCCACGAAAGCAGCACGTTGCGGGCAAACGACCCTTTGAATACACCGAATACGCCGATGGCGCCTGCCAGAAAGGCCCACAGTGTGAAAAAGCCTGCAAAGCCCAGAGAAAGAAAAACACCGGCCCATTCCATACCGGTTAATTATCCGGCAAGGTTTAATAATCAGATTTTTCCTTTGTAACGATCCCGTATAACGGTTTTCGCTGCGTTAAGCGTGTCCGGTTCGTTGCGTTTCAGCAGGCGGCCGCGCCTGGTTGCGATCAAACTAAGAACTTCCTGGGGGTCGTTTGACGCCAGTTTAATGTCGTAAGTTTTTTCTATCGCGGCCGGGTTTTCACGCATAACTTTTTCCAGGATTTTATGCGCAACATACTCGGGGTTTTTAATCTGGTCGGCTTCGATCGCGCCTTTCAACGCGATTGAAATCTCATCCCTTTCGTAGCTAGGTACGACGCCGGGCGAATCAAGAAGGAGTATGTCCTCGTCGATACGAACCCATTGAACGCCTTTTGTGTGGCCTGGTATCGGCGCGACGGAAGCGGATCTGCGGCCCTTAAGAAGATTTATTATCGTCGACTTTCCCACGTTTGGATAGCCTACAATTGCTACGCGCGCCGGTTTTTTAGGAAGGTTGGACCTTATGAACTCCTTCAGAATCGCAGCGCTTCCGCGGTTTTTAGAGGATATTACACAGATCTTTGAAGACTCCGGATAATCGACGCTTTTAACGAGATCCGCTTTGTTAACCACTGTCAAAAGCCTTTTGCCACGCCCCTTTACCAGTTTTTCCAATTCGCTGTTTCTGGTTCCCCAGGCATCGCGCGCGTCCAGAATTTCGACAACCAAATCGGCGCTCTCGATGATGCGCCTTATCCTGTAACGGAAACCGGATGACTTTGCCAAAAACCTGTTTTTACCCATTAAATCACCCTACTTAATGCTTAACTTCAGGCCCTGACTGTTTATCCTTCTGTTCTCCTCAAGAAGGGCTTTAAACCCGTTGTCGGTATCGGTTAAAGTAAAAACTTCGCCGTTTTCGGTGTACTCGGGATCCACGTAGCGGAACTTTTTCTTCATAATGTATTGCGGATTGTGCGGATCTTCTACCACCAATAGATTCTTATCGGCCAGCATCCGCAGATACCTTTTAACCCCTGCGTTGGCGCAGTTCTCCAGTTTTTCCAGCACAAATTCGTCGTCGTTCAATAAATCGTTTTCCGATATGATTTTATTTTCCGTGGCTATGCGCAACGCCGCTGCAAGCAGCGTGTACCTGATTGTCGCCTGCGGGCCGCCCCAGTGCACCATCTGGCAATTGAGAAACGCTTCCGCAAACTTTTTGGCCGTTATTTTCGAAGAAAACACCATCCTGCCGTCCTTCGTTGTTAACGAGCTAAAGCATTCACCGACAATGGAAGGCGCTGCCCACAACCGGAACTCGCGCAATGCGTAATCTATCCTGTCCGCACATAACCTTGGCGTGGGCTGCTCAACAAGGGGGAAGTTCTTGTAGTCGGATACCTTCCTGACGCCCAAGTCGTGTTTTTCCAGTATGACCGGAAGTTCCGAGTTCATGAATATTTCAGAATGGATCTTGTCCTGGTGGTCTTCTTTTTCGCCGCTTCCCAACAGCCAGTCCACGACATGCGAAAACGCGGTGTGCGAGACGTCATGAAGCAAACCTGCAGCCTGCTCCTCGATGCTGGCACCGAGCCTGCGGACAAGCAGCATGACGCCGACCGAATGCTCGTAACGGCTGAAATTTTTGAAAACATAATATCTGTTGGGAACTCCGTATTGTGCGATCCTTTTCAAACGCTGCACAGGCCCGGAGCTGATAAGCTCTGCCAAAACAGGCTCATTGACATCGAAAGTGCCGTAAATGGGGTCTTTGATTATCATAAACCGATCATAAAAGATCTTAAAAAAGAGATATATATTACCGGGACGATTTCTAATTATGGCGTTAAAAGCTATCGCGTCCCTGTTCCTTTTGCTGATCATTGCCACGCGGTTGCTCGCGGTTTTCTGGCCCAAAAAGGTGAAAAGCTGGGCGAAGGATTTTGCAAAAACAAGCAAAAACTGGTCCTACGCTTTCAGCTTCGTTTTACTTGCGACAGGCCTGATAATGCTTTTGCTGGTTGCGAGGTTAACCAGCCTTGAGGCTGTGCTGGTTTCAGTTTTCGGCGGCGCACTCCTGGCAGGAAGTTTCCTGGTGTACAACGGCATGCACAGGGATGCGGTCAAAATTATTTTGAAGAAGCCGGACAAATGGGTGCAAAAGGTCGCTTTGCTGAAAGTTGTTGTGGCTACGATACTTTTGTGGGTTTTGACGTACTGACCCTTTTATTTTCCAATTCTTTTCTCAGGCTGGCGACCCTGTCCTGCTGTCTTCCCACCTCCAAGCCCAGCTCAACGCTTTTGGCTTGCCGGGCCAGATCTCCCATGGCTTCAAGCTCATCCTCGGCCCTGTCCAGAAACCTGTCTGCCAGTTCGTAATCTGAACGCGTCCTTCGGCTGAAATAATCTTTCCACCATTTCTTGTCTACGGCAGGGTTTTTTATCTCCCCGGCAGCCAGTCGCGCGCTATCAGCCGCGCTGTCCATGTATCCCTGCGCGTCTAACGTCCAAACCCTTGCCGTTGCTGTTCCTGTCGCAACGATCATCGCCGCCAGCTGGTTCAAACGCCGTACGCGCTGCTCATAAGCCGTTTTTTCTTTCTGGTCTTTTGGCATGATTCCTGCCATCCTGTCCGCGGCCGACTGGTACGCCAGGTGCGCGGCAAGGGCCGACGGGCCGTCTTTGCCGGATATGCCCAGATAACCTTCGGCATCTTTTATCGCGCCGTCTACACGCTTTATCGCTCTTCCGAACTTGGACAGGTTCATAATACTAAATACCGTTTTACACTTAAATTTTATTCGGCCAATAGAAGCAGGTACATCACAACTATCCCTAGCACAAACGAGACAAGCTGCGCCGCGGACTTCGCGGTTTTCTTTTCCTTGTGCAGCTCCGGTATCAGGTCGGAGCCGGCTATGTAGACGAAATTTCCTATGGTGAACGGCACCATCATTGACACAAAGCCTTCGATATAGCCGCTGACCGCCATAGAAACCAAAAGTCCTGCCACAGCCGCCAATGCCGAAAACAAGTTAAGCACTACCGCCTTTTTTCTGTTTACGCCGCCCTTCAGAAGAACGCCGAAGTCGCCTATTTCCTGGGGTATTTCATGGAAGACGACAGCAAGGGATGTGGCTATGCCCAGCTGGATGTTAACTAAATAACTGCTGCCTATCACAAGGCCATCGATGAAGTTGTGGACGCCGTCGCCGATCAGGTTCATGAAAACGAAAGGCTTTACGTGCGCGTTCGGGTTGGGCCGGCCGTGGGAGTGGTGCCAGTGGATTATCTTTTCGACCACGAACATGGTGACGATCCCGGATAGTATATAGATCGGTGTCGCGCCGGTGAAGCCCATTTCTATGGTTTCAGGCAAAAGGTGGATAAACGAGTCCCCGAACAACGCGCCTGCGGAGAAACTAACCAGATATATCAGGTTCTTAGATTTCGCCGGTATCGCGAGAATGCCTATTAAGGATATGGCGCTTACAACAAAAACGCTTGCAAGGCCGTAGGCAAAAACGTCAAGCATGAGATTTCATTCGTTTTTGCTATTATTTAAGGCGGTTTTAAATAAAGCCGCCGATAGGAATGTATGGTGTCCTCAAAAGTGTGGGGGGATAAAACGGTTTTCGCATGCGACGAGTGCGGGTTCAAATACGCCGATGCCGAAACCGCGAAAGAGTGCGAGAATTTCTGCAAAACGCACAACGCCTGCAACCCTAAACTGACGGCGCTGGCTTTAGCGAGATAATTTATTTTCTGCGGCTAACTTTTCCGGTCGGCCGGCACACTTTCGCGTTTATTACACTTACAGATGTCCTGTACAATGAGAACGATAGAAGTGCCAGTGTTAATACCCCTATCTCAGCGCCCCTGAAAGGCAAAGCCAGTATAGCGCCCGACAATCCCAAAAGCGAAACAAGGCTGGTCGCGCATGCGGCGCATGTCGAGGATATTGTGCCTGTTACCAGGCCTGCAAAGCCGAAAGGACTCGACGGATTTACCTGTGTTTTTCTTAAACTATAAACCATCAGCGGGACGTTAATCGCGACTAGGATTGCCGTTGCCAAAAGGAAAAAGGCTGTTGTTTTATCGTACACGGAGAGCGAAGTCAAAAGCGAATGGTACAATATTTCCAGCCTGAGTGCCAGGGGCGCCTGGAGTGTTAACGAATTAGATATTGATCTGACATTGGTAAAAGCGACGCCTAAAACGATCCATATCAACATTGAGGCGATGCCAAGCGCCATGTAATTCCTACTGCTGAAAACTTCTGTAAACGCTTTATGCATGATTTTTGATTTATTCATACTATACAGATGCTGGCCGGGCATAAATAACTCTAAGTCTCGCAGCCGATACCT
>JACOVS010000012.1 GCA_016177205.1 Candidatus Aenigmatarchaeota archaeon | reverse complement strand
GTATATGCCTGTCAAACCTTCCCGGCCTTAGCAAAGCCGGGTCGAGTATGTCCGGCCTGTTTGTCGCGGCGATAATAATGACGTCGTGCAAATCTTCCAGCCCGGACATTTCCGTAAGCAGTTGCGAAACAACCTGTTCCGTTACGCGTGATCCCATTTCCAATCCGCGCCTGGGCGCCAAAGCGTCGATCTCGTCAAAGAACACAATAGCAGGAGAGACCTGGCGCGCGCGCCTGAATATCTCGCGCACAGCCTTTTCGCTTTCGCCGACCCATTTCGATAACAGCTCCGGCCCCTTGACAGATATGAAATTTAATCCGGCCTCGTTCGCTACGGCCTTTACGATCATCGTTTTTCCGCATCCCGGCGGGCCGTATAACAACACGCCATGCGGAGGTTTTATTCCCATCTTCTTGAACGCGTCCGGATGCTGCAAAGGCCATTCGATGACTTCCTGTAAACGCTCTTTCAGATCTTCCAACCCGCCGATATCAGACCATTTTACATTCGGAATCTCGACTAAAACTTCTCTCATAGCTGACGGTTCAACAATCTTCAATGCGTTTTCAAAATCAATTGACGTAACAATCAGTTTTTCCATTATCTCCACTGGTATTTCGCCCTCTTCCCTCCATCTTATTTCCGGCAAAACCCTTCGAAGTACTGATATGGCCGCCTCCTTAGCAAGCGCTTCTACGACCGCGCCCACGAACCCGTGCGTTCTTGCGGCGAGGTCGTCAATGCTGACGCTTTTATCCAGCGGCATATTCCTTGTATGAATTTGCAGAACTTCGCGCCGTCCTTTGCGGTCCGGAACGCCGATCTCAACCTCGCGGTCGAAGCGCCCGGGCCTTCGCAATGCTGGATCGATGGCATTTTCGCGGTTCGTAGCAGCGATGACAACAACCCGCCCGCGTTTCCTCATTCCGTCCATTAACGAAAGAAGCTGTGCAACAACGCGCCGCTCGACTTCTCCTGTAACTTCTTCGCGCTTCGGCGCAATGGCATCAACCTCGTCTATGAAAATTATGCTCGGCGCGTTTTTTTCCGCGTCCTCGAATATTTTGCGAAGGTTTTCTTCTGATTGTCCGTACCATTTCGACATTATCTCAGGCCCGCTTATCGTCAAAAAATTCGCGCCGGATTCATTCGCAACAGCCCGCGCTAACAAAGTCTTTCCGGTGCCAGGAGGCCCGTATAACAAAATTCCTTTCGGTGGTTCTATTCCAAGACGTTCAAACAATTCCGGGTGGCGTAACGGTAATTCTACCATTTCCCTGATTTTTTGTATCGCGTCTCCCAACCCGCCTATGTCCTCGTAAGTGACGGAAGGGATTTTTCTTTCTTCGACTTCAACGGCCTCTGTTAACAACTCCATTTCCGTTATATCCGTAACCTTTACAACGCCTTCGGGCTGCGTTTTAACGACCATCAGTTTTATGTCACCGGGAAA
Source organism: Candidatus Aenigmatarchaeota archaeon (assembly GCA_016177205.1). GTDB lineage: Archaea > Aenigmatarchaeota > Aenigmatarchaeia > JACPZZ01 > JACPZZ01 > JACPZZ01. The sequence continues at coordinate 26,295 of JACOVS010000012.1, read as the reverse complement.
GCCTATCGGCAGGCCGAAAAACAAGTTCTCAACATCTGTGCCGAATATGTCGTCAAACATGGTGTTCGTGCGCTTTCTGTAAACCGGCATGGGCGATATTATGTCGCCTTTGGAGAGCGGGCGCATTATCAGGTTCTGCCTCAGGAGGTTCGAACTTATGGTTAACAGGATGCCTTTTTGCGCAGGCGCGAGAACGACCTTCTTTGCCTCCTTGGCGTCAGCTTTGCGGATCTTGACCATTTCACCAAGGCCGACAGATGCGTTCATTCTGAGCAGGCCGTCCATTCTTATGATGTTTAAACCGACGTCGGCCGGGTAAGCCCGGACAGCGATTGCGGCGGTCTTCTTCTGGTTTTCCAGTTCAACAATATCGCCCTCCCGTATGTTGAGGGATTTCATCGCGGTCATGTCCATCCTTACTATACCTCGGCCAACTTCGGACCTGTTCGTTAATTCGCCGACCTTCAGTTTGATTTCAACTTTCTCTTCTTTCATACCAAACCCTTTTTAACAAAAAGTGTTTGGATTCCCAAAAATGATTTTGGTTTTTCCAAACACCTTTCTTTATAATATTTCAATCCTCGCTTAAAGCTTCCTCGTCCTGGGTCTGTTTTTCCAGTAAACGCAGTTCTTCTGGCCCCAACAGCACGTGAAACGTTTTCCAGTGTATTTTGTTTTCCCATTCCCCGAAATAATCCAGTATTCTCTGCATCTCTTCCATCGCTACAATGAACACGGAATTGTCAACCTTGATGTGCGGGACGTCGTTCATCACGCCCTCCCTGTGGTAATGGTAAACTGAATTGTTTCTCTTTATCACCTGGTCCCAGCCGTACAGCCCGCGGAAAAACCTGTTCCTTTCATAGTTCGAGTCGAATTTGGAGCAGTCCATGTCAAAGGATATCAGTATGGCTGTATTGTTGCCGTCCTTGCGAACCTCTATTCTCATCAGACCACCTAATTGTCCTGCAGCGTTATCTTGTCCTTGCTCAGGTTTAGCAGGGCCATGAACGCCTCCGCCTTCGAATCAAATATGGCAAAGACCGGCGTGTTGCCCACAGACTGGATTGTAACGGCCTTCCTGCTGTTCTGTGAAACTTCCAAGTTAATCCCCGTTTAGTATACTTGATCTAAATTATGGCAGTTAAACTATTTAAATTTATGGTATAGTTGATCTAAACTCTCCCGTGCCTGTTGAGGTGTTTCCAGGCCACAAAGGCCGCGCCCAGCAAAACAGCCAGGACAATGGCAATATCCAGGCCTTCGCTGTACTTCGTTACAAGATTCCAGTTTTCCCTGAGTAATACGCCTGCCCAAAGAAGGAGCGTGTTCCACGCGGTCGCGCCGACAAGGGTCGAGGTTATGAAACGGCTTAACCTCATCTTTGCAAGCCCTGCCGGCAGGGAAATCAGGTGCCGCACAACCGGTATGAAGCGGCTGATAAAAATCGTGGAATCGCCGTGCTTCCTGAACCATTTTTCTGTCCAGCTCAATTCAGTTTTGTCCAGCAGGAACAGTTTGCCGAACCTGTGTATCATCCCTCTCTTCCCGTAGTATGCAATGAAATAGGATATCAGCGAGCCTGTCAGCGAAGCCGCGCTGCTTACAATTATCACGGCAAGAAGGTCCATTTTGCCGTCCGCCACCAAAAACCCGGCAAAAGGCATGACGAGCTCACTGGGCACAGGCGCTACCATGCTTTCCAGTGTCATCAGCACAAATATGCCAAGATAACCGGTGGAACCTATCAGCCCGGTAAAGATTCCGCTCAATTGTTCGAAAAGCATTCGTATCCCGTTTCAGATGAATTTGTACGATCTATGATTTAAACAAAAGAATGCAATCAATTAAATCGTGCTGAAAAAAGGTTTAAAGAAGGAGTTAACGCTTTTCAACGTTATTTTGTACGGCGTCGGCGTGATCCTTGGCGCGGGCATATACGTTTTGATAGGCCAGGGCGCCGCGATAGCCGGAAACGCATTGTGGCTCTCGTTTGTAATCGCGGCGTTTATCGCCGGGTTTACAGGTTTTAGTTACGCAGAGCTTGCCGGCATGTTTCCGCGCAATGCGGCGGAATATGTTTACACGAAAAACGCGTTCCGCAGCGACGGGCTTGGGTTCATTGCCCAGTGGATAATGCTTTTCACCCTGGTGATCAGCGCCGCGACTGTGGCGCTGGGCTTCGGCGGGTATTTCCAGCATCTTGCCGGGCTCGAATCTTCGACCGCTGCCGCGCTGCTCGTTATAATCCTGTCCGCGATCAACTACATCGGCATAAAGGCTTCGACGAAATACAACACAGCCTCAACGCTGATCGAAGTATCCGGCCTGCTGATCATAGTGCTGATTGGCGTTTTTTTCATAGGCAGGCCCGGCCAGGATTTTTTCCACTCGCCTTCAGGTGTGCAGGGGATAATTTCTGCCGCATCGCTGATATTTTTTGCCTACATAGGCTTTGAGGAAATGGTTAACCTGTCCGAAGACACAAGGAATGCCAGGAAAAACATACCCAAAGCCCTTGTGATCGCGCTGGGCGTATCAACTATTTTCTACATACTTGTTTCCATGTCTGCGGTGAGTATTTTGGGGGTTGACAGGCTCAGCCGGTCAACAGCCCCGCTGGCTGAAGTCGTTTCTGTGGTTGCCCCGAAAGGCGGCGTAATTATGTCCCTGATAGCGCTGTTTGCAACGTCCAATACAGTGCTTGTGATAATGCTGGTCGCATCAAGAATGCTGTACGGGCTTGCAAATTCCGGCTCCATCCCGCAGTTCCTGGGCCGGTTGGATTCCAGGGGCACGCCTTATGCCGCAATAGGCATGGTTATGCTGGCGTCACTGGCGTCGATATTCATCGGAGGCATAAAGACCGTAGCACTGCTCACCGACTTGGGCATTTTCGTTGTGTATATTTTTGTAAATTCGTCGCTGATAATTCTCAGGTACAGGAAGCCCGCAATCAGGGGCACGTTCAGATCTCCTGTCAACGTGGGCAAATTTCCCGTGCTTGCGTTCCTGGGTTTGCTGAGCAGTGTTTTCATGATATCCCGTTTTCCGTCAGGCTTGTTTGCGGCCGAAGCCGCGATCATAGCCGCGGGCCTTTTTGTTTACCGGTTGTTCAAAAAACCTGCCGGACTCAAAAGAAAATTTGCCGCGCACCTTTTCAGGAAATCAAAATGGCATGTGATCGCATCCAGCGCTCGCTAAACGGCCTTAAAAGTCATCGCAGCGGCGTGCGTATAAATATTACGTTTCCAATCTGATTAATATGGCAAACGTTTCGCCCAGCCCGTTGTTGGTGGGCGCTGTAACAGGCTTTTTGTCGGCCATGGGCCTGGCCTACTACGCCTCCAAAGCAATTTCTCCGGGGATTTTGGGCATGGTGCCAATAACGGTTATAGCGGTTTTGTTCGGCGTATTCATCGGCCTTTCGTCGGCAACGCTTTACATGCTGGCCGGTTTCAGGAAATTTTTCACAGGCTCGGGCTGCGCCGGTTGCGGCAATGAAATCCCGGGCAACGCAAATTTCTGCCCGCACTGCGGAAAAAGGCCGGTTTATCTGGCGTGGGAGATTAACGATTTCCACGCCCGGCACGGGAAAATCTGACCATGGAAAACGAAAACATCGGGCAGGGCGTACAGAAGGGGTTTTCCATAAAATTGCGCCTGTCCAAGCCTTTGGACAGCCTTTTATCCGGCGGCATCGAAGCCGGCGCGCTTACAAACTTTTGCGGCCCTCCTGGTTCTGGAAAGACGAATATCTGCATGCTCGCAGCTATTAACGCAGCCGCCGCGGGAAAAAAAGTGATTTACATTGACACCGAAGGCGGGTTTTCTTTCGAGCGTTTCAGCCAGCTGGCCGGCGAAAACACTGATAAAATTCTGGACGGGATAATGTTTTTGGAGCCGAGAAGTTTCAAAGAGCAGGAAGAAGTTATCCGGAAGTGCAAATCGTTCGTGGCAAAGGGGGAGTTCGGACTTGTGGTTCTGGATTCTTCGGTTGCATTGTACCGCATTGAATACGCGGAAACCGACGACGTAATGAAGGCGAACAAGCAATTGGGAATACACCTGTCAATGCTGTCCGCGATCGCGCGTGATTTCAAAGTTCCGGTGATAATCACGACCCACGTTTTCAAAAAGAACGATTCCGAACTTCTGGACGTGATCGGCGGGGACGCCATGAAATACTGGTGTAAATCCATAATACTGATAGAAAAAACCGGCAACATGGGAGAACGCAGCGCAACAATAGTAAAGCACCGCTCAATGCCGGAAGGAAAATCCGTTAATTTCTTAATGACCGACGCCGGCATAGAGCCGATTGAAAAGAAATTCGGGATATTTTGATAAATCTATCCGAACAGGTCAGTTTCCAGCCTTCTCAAAACCGGTTTGCCCAGCTTGGGAAATTCAAACTCGTGCACAGCGTTTAAATCCACGTCCAGGCAGGAATATCCGACAAGCGAGTGCGCCTTGATTATGGCGTCCCTGATTCTTTTGTGCTGTATGGAAACCCTCATCCCATAATGCCCGGCGCCGAAAACTATTCCTATCCTCGGCTTTCTTCCCAGCCTTTTTTCCATTTCCGGGGCTACGATTTCTTCGGCTTTTCTGGCCGTTAATGCGTCGCGCAGTGCGAGATGGGTGTAAAATTGGGACAATTCGGTAGTGTAAGATAAAGCTTTTTTAACCCTGCTGTCGGAAAAATCGGAATTTGGAAGAAACGCAAAGCCGGAAAGCCAGCAGGCCGCCGTGTTGTACAATGCAATATACCTTGAGACGGAGGCGGCCAGGGGGTGCCCTGAGGAGTTTAAAATAAGGGAAAACGTTACAGGGAGGAGTATGGTGGTTAAATAGTCACCCAAAACTCCAGATGTAAAACCAAGCACCCCGTCTTTTGCAGGCGAGTCTGTGAAAAAGGCGGGCCTCCGTGTTTTCATGTGCCAGTTTAAGATATCCGAATATTGTTTGCCTATGCCACGCCTGTTATCCAAAATGGTTTTGGTGAAATCGGCTTTATCAGGCCCCTTGTCACTTGGTGTTTCCAGTATGGTGCAATCCAAACCCCGGAAGCCTGTTGGAAGGATTTTTCTTACGTGCAAGGCATGGTGCAGGGTGTAATCAGCGTTGGGTGTGGAGAAATCAGTATAGCCCATTGCACTCATCCCTCGTATTTTTTCCTTGCCGCTGCCACAACATCGCGCGAACGCTCTAACAAAACGCCGGGCGTCGGGACGCCTTCGCCAAAGGTTTTTTCCCAGTACTCCGCATGGTATGGGTCATTGCGTGTAAACGCGTCAGGATCCAAACCTACGGATTGCGCTTTCCTTATCGCAGTGTCTGTTATCCCGTTCATCAGGTCCAGTTTGGCAGCGTGGAATAAAGTACGTTCACCGCGGCCGTCGGTGTTCCAGTAATCGTATAATTCATTTTCAAAGCCCGGCAAATCACCGTGATCGCTCAGGAATTGCCTGCACTGATCCGCCATAATCCTTGCCCCTCTTGAAGCGCCTTTGGCGGTTAGCGCCTCAGCTATTTCCTCAAGGTCGCCAGAGTCGCAACCGGAAACCGCGACCAGCGTTGCATACCGGCCTGTTGCCGACAGCCTTTCCATTTCAGCTTTCAGCGTACGCAGCCTGCCCGCATCTTCCGCAAAATAGTTGGCAGGAAACAGGTGTTCGGCGTTGCCATAGGCTGAAGGATCGAAAGTTCTTACCATCGACGGGGTGTCAAACATGTTTGAAAACGTGTCACTGCGAAGGGCCCCTGAAAGTGTGAAACGGGCGCTGCCCTTCTCGTATCTTATGTGCTTTCCTGATGTCAAACGCTTCATCAGCGCCATTTGCGGCCTGACACCCATGCTGTCTATGTCATAGATAGCATGGAATATGCCTTGCAGGCGGTCGGAATCTGTCCATGTGCCTGTCTTCTGTTTGTATGCCATCTTTTCACGCCTCCATTTTCTGTGCCTTTCTATGAATAATTTGCAGGGTTTGTAAAGGCAGCATCCCACGAGAATCCTGCATTATCGCGGATCTGGCTTCATTCAGGATCCAAACCAGCCCGAAAACCAGCAAAGAAATTTCTATCGCAAGCACTTCCCAGCTGGCCTCAAAGAAATATGGCACGTAGCCAAAATAAATGGAAAGTAAAGCAGCAAGGCTCATTAACATGCTTGTCAGTGCGACGCTGTAGCCCATGATGCTAAAAAAACGTCTGGCCATTAAAACGCCCCCTTATTCTTATTTCCGGTTTGCTGGCATTTCGCCATTTTGACATTGCTGACTATTTCCCACAATTGGGAAAAGTCTGCGCCCGCATCACCGCTTACGTAAAGCACGTTTTCGCCTATTTTGCCCACATACAGGTTGTTTTCCGCGTCCACAATTTCGCTCACCCCGCGCGCGGTTATCCATTCGTTCAGCACTTCGTTTATCTCGGCCAGCGCCCTGATATCGACAGCATCAAAATTTCGCGGAAACACTTCCACAATGTCAAGGCTCTGCGTAAACAGCACGCCCCACACATTTGGCAGTCCCAAGTCTGTTAGAGTTTGTTTCATAAAAATCACAAAGCTACCTTTTCCTCTTGCGGGTTATTTTGCTGTCCTTGATCTCGCTAATCTGGGACGTCAAAAAGTTGATCTTGCTCTGAAAGAACTTGACCTCCTTAAGCGTGCGAGCTGCGTTAAGCCTGATCTTGGCGTCTAAAAGCTGCTCCCTGTACACCCTGATCAGATCTTCCGCGTCTTCCTTGTTAATTACAACCATAGTAGCATCCCTCAACCCCGTTACCACGGGTTAGTGATATTATGATACAGTGGTATATAAGGATTTCTATTGTACAGTAGTGACATAGTATATAAGCTAACTATGCTAGCGTATTGGTATGGCTGTAAACAGGGTATATTCCGGGCAAGAGTGTGTCCATGAGTCGTTTTTAGAGAGGCCGGTAACCAGGAGAAACTTTTTAGGAGGCTTGCTCAGGGGCGCTGGGGTTCTTGCGCTAAGCGGTTCAATTGGCCAGGTTTTAGATGCCTGCATTGGTGAAAAGCCTGATTACACGCTCGCGGACGTTAAAGCCGGTATCGTGTCGCCTAAAGCTTATGTGAAAGAGGTTTCGTCTTCCATACCCGAGATTCAAAGCATGAAAAAAAGCGGCGTTCTGAAGGATGTCTTGTACGACCCCTTTGAGCAGGATCTCCGGCAGCTGCTTACGGGGTTATTCAGCACAAACAACGTTGATGCAGGCCTTTTGGAGGCTCAGATGGACGTCTACAGGGAGGCCGCAAGCAGCGATCGTGGCATTGCTACCGTGGCGCCCGGCATGCGGCAGTTGTTTGGCAAGAACGTACCGGTATACATGATATTCAGGCCCGGGTTTGTTGATGAGCTGGAAACGGACGAAGAATTCCGGCTGACAGCCTTGCACGAACTGGTCCATGCAGAGGACATTTACAATGGCGTGCGGGTGGGAAAATTTCACATCAGGGGCATCCAGCCCGGTATCGCGGATGAATTCGTCAGGAACTTGGCAGAGCTAAGAGCCACGCACAGGGTGTCCGCACTGGTATATCAGGGATACAAAGCAACCGGGAAATTGCCGGTTACAGCAAGATACTTTTTAGGCGAGTTGAGGAATTACTCGAAACATTGGGAATTTTTGAAAAACAACACGGCAACAACGGTTGAAAAGGAGATAGCAGAAGCCCAGCTGGCGGAGTTTTCAGACATGGTTCCGACTGCGTTGAAAGGCGAGGGGAATCCTGTCAGAATAGACTTCCGGTTCGGCGGCGAAGACTCTTTTGTGATTAAAGACAGGTGAGTCTCATTCCGCAAACTCCATCAAACCCTTCGGCTCGAATTTTTTCTCGTCCTCTTTGCCTGACAGTTGTTTTTTAACGGATTTGGCTACGTTCGGCCCTATCAGCGCAGCGATTGTCTGTTCCGGCGCCTCCCGCAATTTTTCAACCGACGTAAATCCGGCGTTGAACAATTTCCTTGCGCGGAAACGCCCGATGTCGCGCAATTTTACGAGCGGCAACAACTCTTCCTTGATGCCGTAAACAACCCTGACGCGCGTTTTGCGTAAATCCTTGATAATCTCTTTATTTCCCATCAGAATGGCAATCTCCTGCGCTGAATAAAAGAGCCAGTCCAGTATCGAAATTTTATTGTGCAACTCGCCGGGTGTCAAATGGTACATTTCAAGTATGTCTTCCTCCGTCGCCTCGCCGGCCCAGTCGCAAACCATCAATGCGGTCTTAAACGATTTCAACGATTCTTCGTAATCGTAATCCCACTCGTCAGGCATTTCATGCAGCAATTCCGCGGAACTGATCTTCGCATAAAGCTCCTTGAACTCGCCCTGTCTTATGCCAAGGTAAGGTCTCATCTCCAGCGACGTAGTCAATAATTCAACCAGCGCACTGCTGTCCACTTTCGCATTTTTGGAGTTTTTTAGCCCGTCTATGATTTTAACAGCCGTGTCCGGGTCTATGTACAACTCGGAAACGCGCTTTCCGATAATCGTGGCGCGAAGCTTGTCTTTGTGTTGCTCGACAAACCCGTGCCCTTTCAAAAAATCAATTATCATGTCAATTTTTTCGGCCAGTTCGGATGAAGAACCGTATTGCAGCCCGTAAAAAGTGCGCGAGAAAAAATCGTACACGCTTTGCAAAGAGTTACATGTTTCGCTTGCTACCAGTGCAAGGATATGTACGCGCAAAACAGGCTCCGAAGCGAGCTTTGAATAAATTTCCTCCGTTTCTCCCATGATGTACCGTTCCGCAAGATCTTCCGCTTCCTCCGTAGTTTTCGCGATCAGTATGGTTTCGCCTTCCGTGTCATATTGTGGCCGCCCGGCCCGCCCGGTCATCTGCTGGTAATCCAAAACAGGTATGTAAGACCACCCCGTAAGCGCGTAATACCTTTTCGCGTCCCGGATTATAACGCGATACGCTGGCATGTTGATACCCATCGATAAAGTGGGCGTGGCGACAATCGCCTTTATCAAATTACTCCTGAAAGCATTTTCAATTAGTTTTCGTTGCTTTCCCAACAAACCTGCGTGATGGAAAGCAATGCCCCCGGCAACGCATTTGGCCAGCCTTTCGCATTGCCGTGTAGGATATTCCAGTACATTCAAAATTTCTTCCGATATTTTTTTTAGTTCCACCGCATCAGAGTTTGAAATTTTATCTGCCATGTAATTTGCAATCCGCTCGGTCGTTGCCTCGGCGGATTTTCGTGTAGCGACAAAAACAAGGGCCTGCTTATTTTTCTTGGCAGTATCGTGCACTATTTTTATCTCCGGCAGTTCGTCTCCTTCAAGATTGAAGCCTTCTTTTCCGAAAAATCCGATTTTGCCTTCTGCATAAACGCCTTCAAATAATTTTACGGGCCTGTAATCAGATTCAACGACTTTTGCGCCCAGCCAATCGGCGATCTCGCGCGCGTTTTTTATTGTCGCCGACAATGCAATGAACTGGGCTTTTGTCAGCCGTTTTAATTTGGTCAACAAGATTTCCATCGTAGGGCCTCGTCCCTGGTCGCCGATGATATGCACCTCGTCCGCAATAACCAGGCCGATTGAGCTTGTCCACGGCACATCCCGTCGCAACAAGGAGTCAAACTTCTCCGACGTTAAGATTATCACGTCATACTTCTCCAGCCACGAATCCGACGAGTCATAATCGCCCATGGAAATCGCGATTTTTATCCCGAGCTTTTCATATTTTTCCTTGAACGCCTCGTATTTTTCCGAAGCCAGCGCACGCAGTGGCACAATGTAAACTGCTTTTTTCTTTTTTTCCATTACGCAGCGTAGCATTGCCAGTTCAGCAACCAGGGTCTTTCCGGAAGCCGTCGGCGCAGAAACAACAAGGCTTTCGCCGTTCAAAACGCCCGCCTTGATGCTTTCCCTTTGGACAGGGTTAAAGGATGTTAAACCGGACAGTTTCAAAAATTCTTGTTCGCCTGGCATACGCTTACTTCGGAGCCGGATATTAAAAGTTAACTGGTTTGGGGGTTTCCTATAATTTTACTCCGCCACGTTCACGGTCCCTTTGGGAAGGTGGTTAAAAACCTCTTCGTTTTGAATCTTTTCTATGCCGGCTTTATGCTCCGGCAGCGCCTTTAGCAGCAACCGCCTTTTTATTTCTTCTGCAAAAGTTTCCGACGCATTCGACCCGGGCAGCAATGTCAAAAAGTAATCCGAGCTCTTCCGCACAGCCATCACAGGGCCTGATATTAACACGGCGTTTCCTTGCCCGTCAATTTTAACTCCTATGGAAAGTTTGACACCGGTTTTGTCGAAGATCTTCTTATCGCCGTTTACGAAGAAATAACCTTTGGCGAGCTGTTCGCCTGATGGGATTGCTTTCGATAGCTGGCCGGGTTTTATGCAGTAAACGTCCGTATTTTCCAGCTTATCATTCCATTGCACACAGTGCGCGGCTGCATATTCAACCGCTTCTTTCAACGCCGTTTCGCCCAGTTGGTTGCTCGTCTTTAACAGGACGAACGGTGAATCCGGATTTTCACTGCGCAAAATCAAGTCATTTTCTTCCACAAGCCTCGTTACCAATTTTTCCTTGTCCGCAGGTTTTTTCGCAATTACAACCGTGTAGCCGTCGCTGGTAATGAAATTCCGGAATTTTAAGTGCCAGTTTTTTGGCAATTTCTTTGGCGTGAAGTCCATATAGAATGATAATGTTACTTAAAATTTAAGCATGGAATAGGAAATATCCCTATGATTAAGGCCGTTATTTATGACCTGGACGACACCATGGTGGATTCGAACCCGTTGCACGTGGAAGCCTTCGAAACAATCCTGAAAAAACTGGGCCACGATATCGATGAAATGCCCGCAGAAATCAGGTCCAGGTTCGTTGGGATGAGGATAGTGGACATTTCCAGAAAAATGTGCGACTATTTTAAATTTGACGTAAACCTTGAGGCTTTTTTCAGGGAAAGAAATAAGGTATTTTTGGATATAGTAAAAAATAAACTGCAGTCTATGCCAGGCCTTTTATATTCCCTGAGGCTTTTCAGGGAAAATGGCCTTAGGGTGGCCATAGCGTCGTCCGGTACGAGAGAGTACATAAATTTTGTGCTGGAGAAATTTTCTATAGCCGGATATTTTGATGTAATTGTTTCCGGCGATGACGTTAAATTAGGAAAGCCGGACCCGGAAACTTATTTTGTCGCATGCGAAAAACTTGGGTTAAAGCCCGGGGAATGTCTGGTGCTTGAAGATTCAACAGTCGGCGTGCAATCTGCCAAATCGGCAGGCTGCAAATGCATAGCTTTCCAGAGCCCGAACACGCCTGTACAGGATCACTCAAAAGCCGATTTGGTGCTGGGATCTCTTGAAAAGTTAAGCATGGAAATAATCAGAAGCCTTTAATCATTGTTTTTGCTGCGTCTGCGCGGTTTTTTTGGCCTGCTTGGATTTTATCTCCGTTATCTGCTCTTCGACGCGCTTTTTTATCTCGTCCAGCGTGCTGCCGAAATAATTCTCAAACTCCTGCGTTACGAAAACTTCTTTAGTGCGGCCCTTTTTCACGGTTTTTATCATGCCGCGCGTTTCCAGTTTTTTTATGTAATTGTAGACCTTGTTGCCCTGCATCTTTACAAGGTACGCCTGCGTTGCGGGATGCTTGTAGACGACCAATGCTAAAGTTTTCAAGACGCCTTCTGACAGGTCGGAATAAGGCGACAGGTGCGACACTTTGCCGATCAATTCCGTTTTTACATGAATTTGCCAGCCCAGGGGAGTTTGCGCTATCTCAACGCCGCGGTCGGCGTATTCTGTTTTTAACTCATTGACCAGCTTTTCAATCTCCTTCTCGCCGACGCCCGCGATCTGCGCAAGGCTTTTCGATGAAATGGGGTTTTGCGATAAAAACAACGCCGCTTCAACCAGCTTCTTCGGGTTGTCCGTCATGGCCGTCAAATGATATTGTCCGCGAAGGCTATTTAATCCTGCGGGATTATCAGCTTGTATGCACGGCGTTTCAACGGAAAAGGTTGCCGGAGGCAAGCTTTTGAGGGTAAAGGTGGATTTTGAAGAAAGGATAAAAAACGTGCAGATAACAGGCGATTTCTTTGCGCATCCCGAGGACATCATAGAGAAGATAGAGGCCTCACTGGGCAACCTTGGCCTGGACTCGAGCGAAGAACAGATACGGGAAAAAATCGAAAATGTGATAGCAAAAACAGGCGCTGACGTGGTCGGCATTGACGCGGCCGCGATTGCAAGGAACGTGATCAAGGCGATCGGGGCGATTTAATGAAATGGCGGGTCATTCCTTTGAAAGCGGGCAACGCGTTCATGAACATGGCCATTGATGAGGCCGTATGCGAGTCCGTCGCTTCGGGCGGCGCACCGACAATGCGGTTTTACACATGGGCGCCGTCAGCCGTTTCAATAGGATATTTCCAGGGCCTTAACGACGAAGTCGACACTAACGCTGCCAAAGAGTTTGGCGTTGATGTTGTCCGCCGCCGTACGGGCGGCGGAGCTGTATACCACGACGGAAAAGGCGAGATAACGTACAGCGTTGTTGTGCCGGAGAATGAAATGCCAAAAGGCATCCGCGAATCGTACCAATTGGTCTGCGGATGGATAATCGAATCCTTGAAAAATCTGGGCATCGAAGCCGAATTTAAGCCGATAAATGACATAATCGCGGGCGGCAAAAAAATCTCAGGCAACGCCCAGACACGGCGCAACGGGGTGTTGTTGCAGCATGGAACCCTGCTCTACGACCTCGATGTGAGGACAATGTTCACGCTGCTCAAGGTTCCGAAGGAAAAGATATCCGACAAGATGATACAATCCGTCGAGGAGCGCGTCACGAAAATTTTGAATTTTGGTAACTTTTCCATACAGGATGTCTATGATGCAATGCTCAAAGGCTTTACAAACGGCAAGGAGTGCGAAATCGGCTCGTTGTCTGAAGACGAAATGAAAAAGGCGATTGAGCTGGCGGAAACGCGGTACAAAACAGAAGAATGGAATTACCGGAGATAGGTCATTTCACAGCAATCAGGGCCTTTACTTTTTCGTTTAGCTCCTGCTCTGTCATAGCGCCTTCCTTTTTGTCAAAAATTTTCATGTCGTTGCCTATGAAATATGTTGCCGGCAGCGCTGAAACACCGTACGCTTTTCCAACCTCTGATTCCGGATCCGACAGGATAGGAAAGGTTATCCCCTCAACAGGTTCGGCGCCAGTCGTCACGGCCAGTATCTCAACCTTATCCCCGTAAAAATTCCTTACAGTCTGCAATGCTGTTAATTCCTTGATGTCGCCAGACCAGAAATGGAGTATAACGGCCTTGCCGTCCGTGATGCGGCCCAGCGTTATGTCCGAACCGTTAACCGACTCGAGAATGAAATCCGACGCATTGTAACCCGGCTCGGTGCCTCCGACAGACAGTATAGTAACAATCCTGACATCCAAAGGGTGCGACCTTTCAAAGGCCTGCCAGCCGCCTAATATAATAATAAGGGGTACAAAAACCAACGCGATAACACCGGGTTTCATTGCTTTGGATTGGGTTTTTGGTAAAATAAACGCGAATCGGATTATCTTAGTTTGTCTGATTAATCTCAGGCAACAGGCCGCGAACCGGGCGGAAACCCGCGTGCAGGCTTGTGTTCCAGCGCCCGCCGTCCGCATCAACGCCTAGGCACTTCTCGCCCGCAACGCGATTCCAGCCGCCCCTGCGCCCGACAGCAATATCCTGATGAACCGATCTGCCGTCTTTGAAGGGAGTCGGGTTGAACCAGAAATGGGTTGTGTATGGTTTATGAGGGAAGTCGATGTCTTCCGTAACCCTTGGTATTCCGAAAACTTCGTCCCATTCCACGACAACACGCATATAACCCTCGGGAACAAGCACTTCCCCGAATTCTTCATCACCTACCACGGCTGTTCTTACCCAGTATTTCCTTCCCTGTCCGTCTGTTTCGTATTTATCAGGATCGCGTCCTTTCGGAACCCGTAAATCCGTGTCTGTCCACTGCGAGGCGCGCCAGTTGGAATGGTTCCTGCCAAACAAATCGTCAAACACATCCGCCCGTCTCGAATCTTTCCCGGCCCGTTCCAGGCCAAGTTGTATAGCCAGTTCTTCGGCCGCGGTAGACATTCTTTGGCCTGACGGGTAGTTTTTGCCTGCTTTCGTAAGTCCGGGAGAGTAGTCTATAGTGTTGGCACGGCTTTTGTAGGCTGTTCCTATCAACGGATACGCAGAGCTTGTCGGTCGTGTAACAAGCTGTTGCATGAGTAGTCAATGGCAGCAAAAGATTTAAGCGTTATTGCGTGCACAGCAGAATCTAAGCAAAAAATAAAACAAAAGAAATAGAGTTTCCGTTCACAGTTTTGTTCGTTTCGGTTTGACCTTTCCTGGCCAAGCTTCTCACAGGAAACTTCGGGTTTCCTGTGCACGGTTTGCATTGCAAACCGTTGTTCTGAGAAGTTTGGTTTAAGCTTCCTGCAGGAGTGTCAAAGCTGCCAGCAAAGCCCCGACCAGGACGGCAATTCCGCCCAGGACGCTGAAAAGCCCTGCTAGCTGGCTTCCGAAAGACAACGAACCCAGACCCACCATACCCAGTGTTCCGGATCCCAAACTCTCAGCTGTAACGCCGGATAGGAGTAGCAACACTCCGCCCGCGGCGACCCAGTTGAAAGCCTTCTCGGCCATCTTTCGAATACCTGTGTACTCAGCCAATGCGAGTACAACGAACACACTTATGACTGGACTACCTAATAGTTCCAAGCCAACAGCCATGTCGTTTTCACCTACAATGCTATTGGATGTGTACTGATTTAAGCATTCATTCGTTGGATGTCGTATTTTAACGTCAATTAACGTATTTTACACTGATTTCCGGGCTAAAATCATCTGGCAGACTTCCCGCTCTCGCGGGCAAGCAGCAGGGCAAAGAGTATCAGGAGCAGCGCGGCGTAGTACTTGAAGAACAGCGCAAAGAAAATCAGCGACCTAGAAACCTCGCTGTCGAACAGGACGTAATTTTCACCGAAGATGCTGCCTGTCAGGGCGTTGTACGAGTGGTACGACGCCTCGGTCAGGTTGGCTACGCCGATAACCAATATTGACGCAACAAGGCCAAGCCACGACAAGGGCCTTTCGCGCTTTTTGTAACTGCCGTAAACGAATTTCAGTATGAAGTAAGACGCGAAAATGTAAACTATAGTCAGCGAAAACCCGGAAAATATGAGAAAATTCCAGATATAGGTGTTGACCATGATAATAATCTGTTTCGCAGGGGTAAAATAGTTTTAAATTTTGCCGCCGCCATCAATAGGTAGCGATTTTTATGGACCGTGGCGTGGACAGGCTAAGACAACTCCTGAAGGCAGGCGCGCCGGTTTATCTGGGCGCGCCCGGAGAAAAAACCGGGAATGTCAGGCTGTTAGGCATATTCCCGGACGGCACAAAGGAAACAATACAACAGGCCGTCTATGTGCGCACCGGTACATCCAATTACAAGGCCATGGTAACTGTTTTGGAATCGGCCGGAATTGATGTTGGAAGTCTGAACATAAGAAGCAGAATCAACGTTGAGTGGCACGTTTTGGAAATGCCGGGCGGCGTTATTTACCGATGCCTGTTGCCCTCGATCGCTTACCATTGGTATAGGAAGATATAGGCGCGGAAGGCTGGCCTAGAATTTTAATTCGATAGCCTTCTTTGTCTCTTCGAATTTTTTCGGCACCTCTTCAGGCTTAAGATCGCCTTTCAGGTAGGAAGCAAAGCGTTTCCTGAATTCGGCCTGGTCGGATTTTTTCAGCGCCTCAGCGTAATCGGCTATGTGCTTGCCTGCTATCCTTTCCATTGACGGCAGAATTTCAGCGTTGTGCGGTATTTCTATGCCTGCATCAATAGCGCCTTTCAAAACCGCGTACACCGCCCCGCCCTTTGTCGAGTCGTGACGTCCCAGGTCAAGGACAGCCTGTTTCACCCTGCCCTTGGCCTTCAAGCCGCAAAGAAAACCTGTCAAGTACGCCGACGGCAGATTGCCTGTAGGAGCCGACCAGCCGTATTTCTTTAACTCCGAACTGTTCGATGCTGCCAAAACCCTGTCGCCCTGCGGCGTATAGTCAACCAGCTGCGCAAAATAGTGGCGCAAAGTCTTTCTGACAACCAGCCTCGTTTTTCCGGATCTTAGAAGACTGAGGCGCCTGTTGTAATCGGTCCGTTTTTCCCTTCTTCGGCGGAATTGCATTCTCATCATTTAAAATCCCTTTTTACATTCTCTTTCCCGCTATTTTTTGGCCAGTCTTTTCCGTTCCCTTTTGATTGGTCTTTTCCGGAAAGGCCATCCCGTGCTCTTTCATGTACAGCTCTAAGTGTTTGCGGCTGCGGAAAACACCGCCCTTGGATAACTTGTAGAGGCGTTTGTAAGTTTCATTGCCTATTGCGCCCGATTTCTTGAGTTCGCTTATCATCTGCCTTTGCGGCCTTATTGTCCTGATCCATATCATTTTTTGCGTGTTGCCCGTGCGCGCTTCGAAAGAGCCTTTGCGGCTGCCATGCCCGGAGCGCCTTCCTTTCCTTCTTTTAATGGCGCGCATTCTGATTATCCGTCTCGACGGGGCCTCCTCCGCGGATTTGACTATCGCGCCGCTGCCGATCAGTTTTCTGACGTCCTCCCTTGTTATCGCCTCTGAAACGTCCTTCAGTTTTTGCGGGTCTATCCAGACGCGGTTCGCGCCGCATTTCAATATTTTCGCTGCAATCCTTCTTTGTATTGTCGTGTTCATCGAATCACCGGTTCAATATTTTCAGTTTGGCTTCGTCGGCCAGCTTCATCATGGCAGCACGCTTCTTGCCGCCCACTGTTGATGCGATCCTTATCGCAATGCTCCCGCCGGCAACCTTGCTTATCAATGCAAGCTGTTTTTCATTGTTAACCAGTATCTCCTTTAAACCGGACGGGTGGAAGCCCTTTTGCTTGGATGACGACCCGTACCCGATGCGTACCGAGTGCGATTTGCCGCCCTCGCGCATGCGCATCTTTGAGTTAATGCCCCTTGGCTTTCGCCAGGCCTTATTCTTCACCCTCTTCTCCGCGTACTTTTCCTGCCTTCTGAATTTTTTGCTCATTTGCCATCAATCGCCCTTTGAAGTTATAAAAATTCCGTCCTGAAAGACCCTTCTGTCGTAAAACTTTATGCGCGTCGCCCGCTCGATGTTTGAGGCTGTCCGGCTCACGTCTTCTATGTTTGAACCGGTAACGATTATCTGGTCGCCTTTTACCTCAACTTTGGTTTCTCCTGCGATGTCTGCGGTCCTCGGCGTCCTTTCTCCTAGGAAGTTGCTTATCACAACCCTGCCCTTTTCGGCCTTGACGGTCATCGGGAAGTGCAGGTAAAGTATCTTCAGCACGTAAGTCCAGCCTTTCGTTACCCCGGTGAACATGTTGTCTATGTGCGAGGAAATCGTGCCGGCCATGGACTTGGATTTTCTTCTCTTGGTTTTCGGGTTTATCGTTATGGTATCCCCTTCTTTTTTTATCTCCACATTGTTCATGGCAACACTCTTTTTTACCGAGCCCAGCTTTCCTTTAACGACTATCTCGTTGCCGGTTATCTCTATGTTCACGTCCTTTGGTATTTCCAATGTAGTCATATCGTAGCCTCAGTAAACAAACGAAATCAGTTTGCCCCCCACCTTTTTCGACTTCGCCTCCCTGTTGTCTATAACGCCTTTGCTGGTTGAAAGTATCAATACGCCGAAATCCTTTGCAGGTAGGTATACGATCTCGTGTTTTTCCAACTCTTTCAGGCCTATCGAAAACCTCGGCGATATTGCGCCGCAGTTGTTTAACTTCATTATCAGCTCAATGCGGAACCGGCCCGATTTCTTGTCGTCGATTAATTCAAAATTTCCTATGTAGCCGTTCTTTTGCATGACCAGCAGGACGTCCTTTATCAATTCCGACGCCGGCGTAACGCATTCCGCCTTTCCCGAATTTTCCGCGTTCCTGATAACGGTCAAAGCCTCGTTGAGCAAATCCTGTCCCATGTTTTCACCTTTTTCTTCTCCGACTGAAACATGTCTATTCTGCATAAGACATGCTTCTAATTATATTTCCTGAACCCCACGTTTTTTGCAACTTCCCTGAAGCATTGCCGGCAGTAGTTTAATCCGTATTTTCTTATTATCGCCCCGTATCTGCCGCATCTCCTGCACGTGCGTGAACCGGGCCCGAATTTCCTTTCGCGCTTAACGGCCTTCATACGACCTCGGCCCCCATTTTTTCCTTTACCCATTCGACGGCCTGTTCGCGCGTTATCACATGGTTCTTGCCTATCCTTGCAGGCCTGACCCTTCTTTTCGAGACACGGTAACCGGCGCGTTTTAATGTAACGGCGACGTCGAAGCCCATTATTCCTATGGACGGGTCATATTTCATTCCCGGCACGTCGATGTACTCCTGGACGCCTATTGAGAAGTTGCCCCGGGCGTCGAACTGGGACGCCTTTACCTTGTTTCCGGACGCCTCCAGCACCCTTTTGAGCAACTCTTCGGCTTTGGATCCCCGCGCTATTACCTTGACGCCGATCTGCCTGCCTTTCGCGACGCCGAACGTGGATCTCTTGTGGGCCGTGGTTATCACGCTTTTTTCTCCGCTTACCTTTTCAAGCAGTTTTTTTGATTTTTCCAGCTTCTCTCCGGGCCCGCCTGCGCCCATATTAAGCGTCACCTTGTCAATTGAAATACCGAGCATGGGGTTCATCTTATTCACCTAAGTCTATCAACGGCTTTCCTTTGCCTATGGCAAACACGAACTTGACCTGTGTTTTGTGGTCGCCGTTCTCTGTTTCAACTATCAGCTCGTCGGCCCGCGAGCCGCTGATCCTTTCTATTTTTTTAAGCTTTGCAATCTTGCCGATGTTCTTGCCCCCGGTTATAAGCAGGGAAACGCCTGTTTCCAGGGGGACGTGGGAGACTATTTCCTTTGAAGGCAGTTTCACAACGACCGCGTCATTCGGGTTGTAATTCGCGTTAGCCAGGGTTGTGTTCGTGCCGTCGTGAAAATTAAGCTGCACCTTGTCGGCGCCTAAAGTTCTCTTGTTTTTTATCTTCAGCATTTTTTTATCATAGTCCTTTGTCATTTCTTTTAGCATGAGCCCCTTCGCCGAAGGCATTACGCGATAATATTTTTGCGTGTCTGGTATGTGGACAACGTCCATTAATCCGACAGGAAAGCCGGGGTCCTTTCTGGTTATCCCGTCAATCTGGACCTTGCCAGCGTTCAGTATGGCTTTAGCCTCAGAAGCGCTTTCGGATATACCGAGTATGTCGCGTATGATTATCCGCAAAGGGATTGACGAAAATGCGGGATGGGGTCCGGCGCTCGGGCTGGTTGTTAACGCCCTCGTTTTCGTTTCTATTTTCCAGAATTTCGGGGCCATCCCCCGTTTAATCCTCATAATTGCACCCTTTCTTTTCCTGCAGATCCCAAAAGTTTCTGCCTGTTCTTGTCCGTAGCGGTTAGTTTGGTTATCCTGAGCTTTGCCGTTGCAATGGGAACCTGCACCTGCCCGCCGCTTTTCTTTTTAATCACAGCGGTGTCAATATAAATCTTCATTCTTTTAAGGTCCACTTTTGTGACCGTCCCTTTCGTGTTTTTGAATCTGCCCTTGATGATCTGCACCTCGTCCCCCTTGCGCAGGCCCAGCGATCGCCTTTTCAGTTGCGCCCTCAGGTCCCTGTTGAGCGCAACGTTCACCAGCTTTTTCTTTTTGTGCAAAGGCACATTTTTGGTTTTCATTTTCATCCCCTTTTATTCATACGATTTGCGAGGCTATTTTCCCGATAGCGGAAAACCTCTCCACAGCCTCTTTCGCAACCGGCCCTTTTATTTCGGTCCCAACCGGTTCCCCGCGGTCGTTCACAACAACGGCTGCGTTATCCTCAAACGTTATTCTCATGCCGTTGGCCCGCCTGTACTCCTTTTTCTGCCTGATGATGACGGCAAGAGCAATCTCATGCCTCTTTTTCACGTCGCCTTTCACAGTCGAGCACACTATCAGGTCGCCTATGGCCGCGGCAGGCTTTTTACGCTTGGTGCTCTTGTACACCTTTACAGCTATTACATTAAGCGTTTTCGACCCCGAGTTGTCCGCGCAGTTTATTATCGAGTCGACATTGATTCCGCGCGATGCGGATGACGATATGGCCTTCATTTTATTTCGCCCCGCCGTTCTTTTCAACCACTGTGAACGACTTTGTCTTGCTCAGCGGCCTGCATTCCGCTATTTTCACGTCATCGCCCGCCTTTGCCGCTATGCACTCCGGGTTGTAGGCCCTAACTGTCGTGTTCCTCCGTTCATAACGCTGGTATTTCGGTATGAATTTGTTATACCCCCACTTGACAACAACCGTCTTTGAGGCCCTGTCCGAGATGACCTCTCCCTGGAACACCCGCCCCCGCACAGGCAGTGAGCCGTGCCAGCAGCATTTTTTGTCGCCGCACGCCTTTGCCGGGGGCTTCGCGTCCACGCCGATATTCTGTTTGCTTTTCATCCGATCACCATTTGTCAATTTTTTTCTTTATCCTGTCTTTGGGCTTGCCGACAAGGTTTTCCCCGTCGACAATAACTTTCTTCTCGGGCAGCTTGAACACAAACTTGTACTTTTCCTTTATTAGCGTTCTTTTTCCCCTTTCCGTCATCATTACGAGCGTGTTCCTTGTTTCGTCAACCACACACCCGTCGATTTTTTTGTTTTCCGCCTTTGAAAGCGCCTCGCATTTCAGCCCGATAAGCTCGTGCTTCGTTAAGTTGGAAGGCGTTATCATTTTCATTTCACCCGTATTTGCGCTTCCTTGAAGCCGTATTTTACAAGCATGACTTTCAGCTTGTTTTTATGGTCGCCCTGCAGTTCTATTCTGCCGTCTTTGTACGTTCCGCCGCAGGCAAGCCTTGATTTCAAGGTCTTTGTCAGGTCCTTTGCGTTTTTTTCGTCGACGCCTTCGATGATAGTCACGTTTTTTCCGTAACTTCTCTTGTCAAGGTATACCAGTATTTGCTGGTCCTTTATACCCATCGCGACGCACACGCAAAGTTCTCTGGGCAACCCGCAATTGGGGCAAGTGTCTGCCATCTACCCTTCTTTACCCCCTTCAAATTTTTTTATCTTCTTTTTAGTCATGTTGGGAACGCTTGTCTCTTCTTTGTTGATGGTAAGTATCCTTGCAACCGCTTTTCTAAGTTCTTTGACCTTTCCCGGTTCTTTTATGCTTGCACCGACCGCAGAGCTGCCTTTGAGCTTGGATAACTCCAGACGGAATTCGCCCAGTCTTTTCATCCTTTCCTCGGGCTTCATGCCCCTCACGTCCTTTGGTTTGATTACAGCCAAATCATCACTCCTTTTTCTCCGCTTGTTCAACCGCAATTTCCTGTTTTTGCTGCTTCATCTCCTGCTCTATGTTGATGGCCATTATTTTTACCTGTACGCCGGCCTTCCCGGGTTTTAGCAGCGCTTCGGCCTTGCCCTTTGAAACCAGCCTGTCCGCTGTTTCGCCCGAGTGTTGCAGATACCCCTGCATGAATTTTTCGGTCCTTGATTTTTCGCCGCCCAGTTTTCCGGATATCCTTATTTGTATGCCGACAGCTCCCGAATCCATGACCCGTTTTATTGTCATATTCGCGACGCGCTTGTGGTTTAATCCGCGCTCCAGCGAGGATGCGATCTGCCTTGCTATGATCTGCGCGTCCAGGTCCGGATCCCGCACCTCTTTCACGTCCAGCTGCGGGTTGTCCAGCTTGAAGTGGTCGCGCAAATGCGCGGTTATCGCTTTTATTTTTTCTCCGCCGCGCCCTATCACGATTCCCGGCCTGTTTGCATAAATTATGATCCTGGTTCCCAGCGGGGTTCTACTTACTTCTATGTGCGAGTAGTCGGCCCTCTGGAACTGGCTCTTTAGATATTCCTCTATGAAAACCGATCTTATCCCTTCTTTGACGAATTTGATTTCCTTTGCCATTTACGCCAGCCTCAACATTACCTGTACGTTTGTCATCCTGCCTGTTTGCCCTGCCAATTTCCTTCTTGATCTCGGTCTTGTGAACGTGAATCCCTTTGTCGCCGACGCCTTGACTATAAGTTTGTTCACATCAAGCCCCTTCGCTTTTGCGTTCGCTTCCGCGCTCTCCAGCAGGCTTATCATTTCGGCGGTGGCGTTTGTGTAAAACCTGCCGTCCAAAGAGGCTTTGCGCGCGGCTATGTTCTGCAGCATAGCCTTGGATTTTTGCAAATTCCTTCCGCTTATGCACCTGCATATCTCAATAGCGTGTTTTGTCGAAATTCGCAGGGCCCTTCCGTACGCCTTTGCTGATATTTTCGGATCCATTTCCATAGAGTATTTTGCATCAGCCATGACAATCACTTCAAAGGTATATACTTGCTCGACTTGGTAGCGCCTATTCCGGGCGCGGAGTGTTTTACTTCTTTTGTGGTGTGCGAGAACTCCCCCAACCTGTGGCCGATCATTTCTTCCGTAACCGCCAGTGCGAAGAATTCCTTGCCGTTGTGCACCCCGAACTTCTTGCCGACCATTTCCGGCAGGATTACCATTTCCCTGCAGTGTGTTTTGTGGAATTTGTCCGGCTCCCTTCGAACGGTCTCCAATAATATTTTTTCCTGCCCGGTCAATCCCCGTTTCAGGGCCCTTCTCGCCCTTGATTTTAGCAGCTTGGAAAAATCTTCCAGCGACATGGCCTGCAGTTCTTCCAATGATTTGCCCTGGAATAGGAATTTTTTTGCCATATGCTCACTTCTTCCTTCCTGTTCTTCTTGCAGCTATATAACCGATCTTTTGTCCGGGCGGCGCGTTTCTCGAAACCGTTTTCGGGTGGCCCGGCCTCGTCTTCCCGCCGAAAGGATGGTCTGCCGCGTTCATAACAACGCCTTTCGACCTGGGGAATAGTTTTCCGCGCGCACGCATCAGATGAAGTTTTGACCCGCCCTTGACAAACGGTTTGTCCTTGCGCCCGCCGCCGGCAGGCACGCCTATTGCCGCGCGGCACAGCGGTTTAAATTCCTTGATTTCGCCGGACGGCATTTGCACAAACGCTTTCCCGATATCGTGTGAAACGATTATGCCAAACGAGCCCGAGGATCTGCAGAACTTCGGCCCGGAACCGGGTTTCGATTCAATTCCGTATATCAGGGTGCGTTCTGGTATTTCCGAAAGCGTTAAAACATTGCCCGGGGTTATCGGGGCTGTTATTCCGCATGATATCGTGCTTCCCACCTGGATCCCTTCCGGCGCTATGACCAGCATTTCCTCCCCGTCCGCCAGTTTTATCCTGGCCAGCGGCGCGTTGCGGCCCGGGTCGTGTACCAGTTCGGTTACGATGGCCTGCGTCAGGTTTTGTGTTTCTGTAATCTGCGGATATTCGACAACGCCTGCCCAATTATGCGAAGGAGCGGTGTAACTCATCGAACCTTTTCCTCTTGCCCTCACAATCTGCCGTTTTCCCATTTACACCAACCCTTATAGCATGCCCAGTCGCGTAGCAACTTCCGACGCCGAACTGTCCTTTGATAATTTTATGAAAGCCTTTTTTTGGCCTTTTCTGGTTATCGCAGTCGTTACGTCGTCCACTTTGACGTCAAACGCCTTTTCCATGGCGTTTTTTATGTCCACCTTGTTTGACCTAAGGTCCACAACAAACACGAGCTTGTTTTCTTTTTCTATCAGCCCGATCGATTTTTCGGTCATAAGCGGATGCGCCAGTATTTCCCACTCGTTTTTTGTCGGCGTTCTTCGCAGAGTTTTCTTTTCTTTCGGTTCGGCCTTTGACGTTTCGGCAGCCTTTACGGCCTTATTCGTTTTCTTTGTCTTGTCCTTTTTTTCTTCTGCCATTTAATCATACTCCGACAGTTTCTTTACAGCCGATTCCGTCCACACCGCGAGGCGTCCGGGCTTTCCGCCCGGCGCCAACAGTTTTGCGTTGATATTGGACAGTTCGATGACGTCTACGCCTTCTATGTTCCGTGCGGCCCCTGCCACACCTTCGTTCCTGCTCACGATTATCAGGGGGCCGGTTTTGCCCTTGTATTT
This sequence comes from Candidatus Aenigmatarchaeota archaeon, assembly GCA_016177205.1. Lineage (GTDB taxonomy): Archaea > Aenigmatarchaeota > Aenigmatarchaeia > JACPZZ01 > JACPZZ01 > JACPZZ01. Next base: position 2,184 of record JACOVS010000012.1, on the reverse strand, counting down.
TCTTCCTCTTGATTTTCCGCGGCCAGCCCGGATGGTTTTTTCCGCTGCCCTTTCAAGCTCTTCGCTTAGTCCCAGCGCAAGCAGCAGTTTTTCCACTTCATTGGTCCTGCCGGCTTTTTGCAGGCTGTCGTCTATCACAATGGGTAAATCGATTTTCGGCGTCCTGTGCCCGCGCCCGGAGACCAGACCCTTGTCCGCTGTTGCAGCGATCGCCGATAATATCGCAATCCGCCTTTCCTTGTCGTTTATCTTTTCCGCGAATATTTTGTCTTCTGTGGGCGGGTGGGCTAACCGGCCCTTCACGGCGTGCGGCGCAAATCTTAGGCGCAAATTCAGGTAGCCTTGTCCGGTTATCCTTGGCCCGCGCGCCATCTCCCTGTTTGCCATGGACTGGAAAACGTTTCTGCGGCCGTGGTAATGCGCCGACGTCCTCTTGCCGGACATCGGGTCTTTGGAGTGCTTGCGCCTGGAATTGGACATCAAAGACAGGAACGCCCTTTGTATCAGATCCGTTCTTACCTCTCTGGAAAACACCCCAGGCAAATCCATCTGCCCTTTTACCTTCCCTTGCATGTCGTAAACATTGATCTTTGCCATGTCATACACCCTGCTTAAACAAGCATGATATTGTACTATTACCGGAATAATTATTGAATGTCATCCCTGTTTGCTCTCCAGCGCGACTGCCCTCAACTCGGGCAGGGGAGTGTTAAGCAGGGGAGGCCTTATGGAAAACCTCAACCGTATGAGCCTCTTTCTCGGGCCGGCAACAGAGCCCTGTAAAATAACATATTCATCCGGAACAACGCCGTATTTCACGAACCCGCCCGCCGGTGTTACGGCGTTGTTTTTGTCGCCTACGAAAATTATCCTTTTGTTTAGTTCGGTCCTTGTGTGGAAACCAAGTTGGCCCGGCAACGGCACGGTCCAGCGCAGTTTTCCGGGCCTCTTTTGACCCATTGAGCCTATGCCACGCCTGTTTTTGCCCTCCTTATGATCCAGCATTTTAACGCCCTGTCTTTTAATCGTTCCCGCAAAGCCTTTTCCGGTCGTTACCGATACGGCGTCAACCCAGTCTCCATTCTTCAGTATATCTTTTACGGAAATTTCCTTTCCGAGTATCTGCTTGGCATACTCAACCTTTGCCCGGATGTCCGGGCCGCCCATAGCAAGCTCGAAAATCTCCGGCTTCTTCTTGCCCAAACCGGATCTTTCGGGCAGCGTGTGGACGATCAATTTGACATCAACCATGTCCGCAGTTTCGAACTCTTTGAGCTTGTTCTCGAAGTCGTAGTTTTTGGGAACCTTTATTTTCCTTGAAAGGTTTTTTTGCAGGGTTTTGAAGAACAGGTCTTTCGCAGGTTTTAATCCGTTGTAATCACGCGAATACGCGCGCACGCCAAGAACGAAAACAGGTGGGCAGTCAATTATTGTAACCGGGATTTGCATCAGTTGGCCTGCGGTGGGAGAGTTGGCGCGCTTGTCGATGGCCATGACATGCGTCATGCCGGCCTTGTAGCCCGCAAACCCCAGCGGCTTGACGTCCTTTAGGACAGGCCATGTTCGTATCACTGGATAAATGCGGTTAGCACGTTTGCGCGGCCTGAACGCCAGGCTTCCTTTTCGTGGGGATTTTACTTTTGGCATTTAACCTACCTCTGTCTAATCAAAAACTGTAGCCAAGAAGCACCTTCTTGATCAAACTTTTCCATTCTCTTTTGATCAAACTTTTTGGAAAGGTTTGTACAGAACCACGCCAGCACTGTGGTTTTTGGTTTGAGGGCATTACAACCGAGCGGGAACCAAAACCGCAAGGTCTTATCGCCCTTTGCTAAATTCGATCTAATGTCGAATGTAATTGTACCAAATTATAATATGGGGTAGCCTTTATAAGCTTTCTGCGGCGCTTTTCATTGCACGGGATAGGCGCCCACCTTCCTGGTTATCGTCATTTTGGATTTCCGCGCCCGCCGGTTTTTTACAGACCTGTAACTCAGGAAGGTTATGTCAAACGCAGGTGCGCCGTAAATGTCCACGCGTGTCTTGTCCCTGAAAAAATTTCCCACACTATCGACGCCGAATTTTTTCACTCCGTCGTCCGATATTTGAATCCTTGTCTTTAAAGTCATCGGACTGTTCGTATTCTGGTTTAATGCTACATATGGATATATCACATCCATCGGT
>JACOVS010000009.1 GCA_016177205.1 Candidatus Aenigmatarchaeota archaeon | reverse complement strand
CGCCTATAGCGCACGGGTTGATGGAGTCTATTATGGCCGCTCCGAGGACGGTTCCTATTGCCGGCAGCGAAGCTTCGACAGCCATTATGGCGCCTCCGCGAGATTCGGATTTATTTTATCCACAGGTTTTTCCGAAAATACTATTTTTATCCTGTCGCCGGGCGGGACATTGCCGTACGGGCTTATAATATGCTCGTCCATTTTTGCCTCCAATCTTCCGTTAACGAACATGTAAAGGAATCCCATCTTTCCGTTGCACAGATCGTTGTTGGACCATTTTTTGACGCCGGCAGTGGTTGGCATTGTTATTGATTCAGGCGTGAAAGACCCGCCAACCGAATTGAAGAATTCCCCCAATTCCACATCCTGCATCTTGACAACGACGCCTTCTACGTGTATGCGGTCGTCGTCGTGCAGGTGCATTAACGGTTCGCCCACTTTATTGTCCCAGCCCTGGGAATGGGCGAAGTGATAAAGCTGTCCGCAGGCCCAAACTTCAATGTCAGCGTGCCAGTGCACAGGGCCGCCTGTCGCTGAAACGGAATTGAGCGCGAGCGTGACGCCGACCAGGTAAAGCGTTGAAAAGGCTATGGGGACTGCAATGAGCGTGAAAATTATTTTTTTGTGCCTTTCCCTGAATTTTTTCCTGAATAAAAGCGAAAAAAAGACCAAAAAACCGACCACAACCGAGGTCGCCAGGACTACATTCAGAGGGTCCGGCACGCCCAAGACGCTTTCTATGGTGCTTTGCTTTGCCGCTTCCTCAACGCCGTGCGCCGACGCTGCGGCTGATAGAAATATCCCTGCAAATACCGCAGCTACGGGCGCCATCAACCTCATTTGCGGCATCCTTCAGCAGAATTCGCAAGCGTTCTTGCTCTTGAATACCTTTCCCTTATGTTTGTGCTTGGCCATAGTCACACCTTATTTATTACTTGTCCGCGATCGTTTTTATTGTTATGCCGGTTAATGCGGGTTACGAGTACTTCGCCGCGCAAAGAAAATACCAGGAAGCCAGAACATTAGACGAGAAAATACGCGCGTTGGAAGAGCTTATCAAGGCGGCGCCCGGGCACAAGGGAGCCGAAAACGTACTGGCCCAGTTAAAGACCAAGCTTGCCAGGTTAAAGGCGCAGAAAACGGCGGCGAGGAAGAAATCGGGCGGCCGCGTTACGACAGTGCCGAAGACCGGCGCCGCGCAGGTTTGCATTGTCGGTTTTGCGAACGCGGGCAAATCAGAGCTGCTTCGCACGTTAACGGGTGTCGGCGAGCCTTCACCAACCCCCTACGCGACAAAGACGCCGCGGGTCGGGATGATGTTGTACGAAGATGTCCAAATCCAGGTTGTCGAAATTCCATCCGGCATGTCGTCGGAATTCCTGTCCATTGCGCATAATGCGGAGCTTGTTATTTTCCTTTACGATGCGGCGAAAACAGAAGATGTGGAGCGGTTGATGAAAATAGCGGAGGACGAGAACCTGGAAAACATACTCTGGGCCGCCAACGTAATTTCGGAAAAAAAGGCGGTGGGCTTTGCGGTAAATGCGGCGTCCGGCGACAATGTAGACGAACTGAAAAGAATGGTGTGGCAGCGCTTGAGGCTGGTAAGAGTTTATACGAAAATAGCCGGAAAGAAAGCGGAAACCAGGCCGTTAACATTGCCAAAAGGGTCGACGGTCCGCGACGTGGCCAGAGATGTGCACAAGGACTTCCTAAAGAACTTCAAATTCGCCCGCGTCTGGGGCTCGGCGAAATTCCCGGGCGCCCAAGTCGGGTTGGACCACGTTGTGCGCGATAAGGATATCATAGAATTACACGTGGGCTGATTTGTTGAAGCCAATCCAGATTGTTTCGGCCTTCTTCGCTGTTGTTCTATTGGTCGTAATACTAAACCAGAACCAAACGTACGAAGAAAGGATTGTTTATTTTTTATCCGCAGGCAAAAACGCGTCGCTGGAAGTAAAGGTTGCCGATACCGGTGAATTAAGGACAACGGGATTGATGTTCGTTAACCAGATGGCCGAAGACAAGGGAATGCTGTTTATCTTCGAAGACGAGAAGCAACATGCGTTCTGGATGAAAAACACCCTGATACCGCTGGATATGATTTTTGTCGCTGCCAACGGAACGGTAGTTGGCGTTGTTGAGAACGCAACACCGTGCGAAAAAGACCCATGCGAGGCCTATTCCGTGAACGCAGCTTCACAGTATGTAGTAGAAGCGAATGCGGGATTTGCAAGGCGGAATGGCATCAGCGCGGGCGCACGCGTTTTTGGTACCGGCTGATTATTTTGCCTGGGTGGTCGTGCGGGAATCTGTCCGCTGGCCTGACTCAAACCTTGCCTTGTTCCAGGCCTTTATCGCCTCAGCGACCTGTCCAGCCTCCATTTTTACCTGCTCGCCGCCCACCAGAAACGAGTGGTGGCCGGTGTTTATCAGGGTTACCCCAGGCTTAGAGTATACGGTGCATGAACCAGTGCGAAGTGGCCGGTAGCCATGCTGTTCAAACAATCCGGTGAGCGCCTCCCCGATGCAGTTTCCTTGCGGAATTTCGGATGATATGTAAGTTCCATTGATGTGTTCTACCCTGACATCCCATACGTTCCGGTAAACTTCGTCGAAATCCATGGAATTAATTGAACAAAAACGGATTTAAGTCGGTTGTAAAGGTACAGACACGCGACTTTAGCTACAGAACGATGACTTTAGGTACATTATTCATATTAAATCAATCACATCAAATAGGGAACCGTTTTTATGAAGTTTAGAAACAACGCCCCTCGCAGAGCTATTTAAGCCCGCCGAGACAAAAAATAATTACGGCCCTGAAGGAAATTCGGTCTATAGGGATTTGTTGTGAGTCTTTCGGGATTTCTAGCAGATTCTTAAAAATCGGACCTAAAAAACGGGGCCGTGATTTTCTTTTTGAGTGCGTACTGGTTTAGGCGTGTTTGTGGGGCCTGCCGCTTAAAAGTTTTATTAACCGATTAAACACGATAATCTTAGTTGAATTTACGACTTCTGCTACAAAACTCCCCCGGTCGGCATCTTTATATACTAGGTACGATATAGTAGGATATAGTGGTATAATGTCATATTATGCTGCATTGCAATTGGCGGAAGCGGCTGAAGAACGCTCGGCTGTTAACCCAGGCAACGAGGATTGCGCGAGTCAGAATCCGTTTCCGCCCTCCTACTCGCAAGCCAGCGGGAAAACAATCGCGTCTGGTGTCGAAACTAAAAGCAGACACAGTCTGCTTTGGTCTACTTCTATTGCCAGCCAGCATAGAGCCAGCGCGTTAGAACTAGAAACAGAAGCTATTGTGAATGCTTCTGTTTCAATCGGCACTAAGAGGGTGGCGAGTATGTGAGAGCGGGAGGATAAATCGTTTTTAAGCAAGCGGGGTTGCCGGTAGGACTGGACGGCTCTGACTGTTCAGATTTGCGGCAGCCCCGAAGCAACCCGAAACGAAAATCAATTTTTTCTTTCTGAAGACAACAAATAGGACATTATCAGGATTATCCCAGCCCCGATTAATTGGATCAGACTCAAAGATTCTCCAAGCCAGACAAACGAAAGCGCGCCCCCGGCTACAGGCGTTATTGACAGCAGGGCTGCCACTCTCCAGGCCTGCGTCTTTTTCAAAGCTTTGAACCATAAAGACAAGCCAACCACATAAAACGTGATTACGCTGCCAAGTGTCAAGACCAGCGCATTGACGGGCATCTTTAGGCTGTCCAGCACGGCAGCGGATAATAAAAGCAGGATGAGGCCGCCGGCGAGGTTGCTGTACGCTGTTAAGACCAAAGGGTCTGTTTTTTGCATTATCCTTCTTGAAGGTATGTAAGAGTAGCCAAGCGCTATCAAAGACGCAAACACTAACAAATCGCCTGTTTGTGTCGGCCCGAAGGAAAAGCTGCCCGCGGTGGACACTAAAACAGCGCCTGCGATCGTCAATAAAACGTATAAAATTTCCCTTGATTTCACTTTTTCGTTCAGCAGAGTATAACCGAACAGTATGACAAAGACCGGCTCTAACCTCAGTATGAACAACGAGTTTACCGCTGTTGTCATGCCCATGCCGTACAGAAGGAAGAGGGTGCCTACAACGTTTCGCGAGACAACTATCTTCCAAAAGTTTGCATCGTTTTTTAATTTGCCGGCGTAGGACAATTTTTTATTGCGCAGCGCTATGACGGCAAAAAGTATCAAGGAGGATATTAACAGCGCGTATGTTGCAACCAGCATGGGTTCAGCAGCTTTCGCGGCCTGGCTCTGAAAAACTATTGATACGCCTATAAGCAAAGCCGAGTATATTGCAAATTTTGAGCCGGCGTTCATACGGCTACACCGAGTTTTCCAAGGGCCTTCACGGTCTGGCGGACAGAAATGAAGCGTATTGTTTTAATCCCGACCGAGCGCGAGCCTTTCACGTAAAGGGGGTTGTCGTCTATGAAAATTATTTCATCCGGTTTTGCGCTTATCCTTTTGAGCAAAAGGCGGAATATTTTTTTCCCCGGTTTGCGCGTTTTTACAGTGTGCGAGTAAATCCCGAACCCGAATATTTTGGAAATGCGGTATTTTTTTTCCAGGTATGCGACGATCTCTTTTACACTGTTTGACAGGAAGCCGACATTGTAGCCGTTGTTGCGGAGTTTGGTTACCAGTTTTTTCGTATCTTTCTTGATGCTGTAATAATTGTTTAGCCTCTTTTCCAGGAGTTTTGGGTCGGTTTTGACGCCGAATTTTTCGTCGAACCTTTTCCAGAAATCCAGTTCGGTGTGGCGCCCTTCAAACATGTGGTTGAATTCCTTTATTACGAATTTTCTTACTTCCCTGCGGTCGAGAGAAAATTCTTCTGTCAGGTGCTTTATCATCGGATAGACGCCGTCGGCTACAAGGACGCCGCCGAGGTCGAAGATTATGATTTTCTTCATTCTGGATTTTCCTT
>JACOVS010000011.1 GCA_016177205.1 Candidatus Aenigmatarchaeota archaeon | reverse complement strand
TCTCAAGACGCTGATGGGCGAAGACCCGACCCAAAGCTTGCTGCGCGAGGACCAGAAAAGCGGCGGCGAGAACCCGCAGGTTACGCAAATGCTTTACGAGAATCACAAAAACGACCCGGGCGGTTTCGCCGGCGTGTTTGGAGCGCTCGACGGAACAAAGCCGGACGATGCGCTTCGATTAATGTACCGCGCAAGGGCGCGCGAGCTTTTGATGAGGATGATACAAGAGGACGACGAAGTCGGCGAGCGGACGCCGTCCTACAGGACAGCCTGGAATATCGGCGAGCCTTTGACCGGCAAAGGCGCGCTTGACATACAACAGTCGTTAATGTCATTCCCCAGGCTGGTGCCCGGACTGAACACTGTGAAACGGACGTATCAAATGCAGGAAGGTTATGAAACAATAAAAAGGACGCCTGATTTATTTTTGGAAATCGATTCTTCGTCAAGCATGAGCTGGAACCCGTGGGCCGCCGACCCGGAACAAAGGGGCAAGTTCGATAAAGCGATCCTGGCCGCAGAAGGCGCAACGCTTTACGCGTTGGCGAACGGCGCCCGCGTCGCTGTTATAAATTACTCCGGTATTGACGAAGACACGAAAACACAGCAAATGAGATTACAGGAATACACCAGAAACCTTGATGATGTCGAGCGCGCGCTGATGTATTGTTACAGCGGCGGGACGTTTATACCGGCTCGGGAAACAGTCGGGATGATAAAAAGCACGAACAACCCGTTAATCACAGCACTAATGAGCGACTGCGATTTGTCAAACCCGGGCGATGCGCGCGCGGCCCTGCTGGAAGGCGTAACAAAACACGACAAGGTCGTGATATTCAAGCTGCCGGGCGAGCCTGCCGGCGAAAATTTCGCAAAAGGCATGCAGGGAAACGGTGCTATAGTTTACAAAGTTAATAACATCCAGGATCTGGACGGCATAGTGGTCGGCGCTGTAAAAGCGGAATACGACGCGCGCAGGGCCGAGAAGGTTGCGTACAACATCATAGGTTTGAGGCAGATGTAAATGGGAATTACAGACGAAATGAAAAAGGCAAGAGAAAAAGATCCCGCTAATCCGAACGCTGGCGTGCCAGACAGGCAGGGCGCGCCCGACTACGGGAAATTGTACGCAGAAACGGCTGACGATCTCGGCACGCTGGCCTGTGAAATACTTAGTGTTGAAGATACACTTGTAATTCCCACGATGGCTCCTTCCAACATGACGTTGTCGCCTTATAAAGAAAATTTAAGTGTGGGATTTATAATAGATTTCCCTGTCAAAGTAAGTAGGACTATAGTTCATAAAGCCCTTGAACGCATAAACCCCTATCTTCTTGAAACTGATATAGCAGAAATGGATGAAGAGGTGACTTTCGAAGATTTCGGCAAAATAGTGCCTGGAATGGCTGCCTATGCCAGCCTTCGAGGCGAAAAGCTTTGGATACCAACAAGTAACGACCTACCCGTACCATCGCAGTATTTCGACCCGATGATCTTCGCATTCGCATCCGATCCGGCTTACAGGCCTCTGATAGCGGCGGGCATAAAGACTGCAATGGGTACCATTGTAATGGGTACCAGTGCAATGATACGCCCTGACCATGTTAACAGAGATCAAATTATAGGGTGCATGTTAAGAAACGCGCCGAACCTTGATTACCTGGCACGGGCTGCGCAGAAATATGGAATCCGCGAGCTAAAGCCTGCTGCCGAGGAAATCAACCGGGTCAGCATGCTGTTTAGGGAAAAATGGGGATAACAATGCCCGCCGATAAAAAACAGCTCGTGCGCGACGCGCTCCTAAAAAGCATTCAGGTGTGTGTACTGGTATGGGCATAACAGACGAAATGAAAAAGGCAAGAAAGTCGGGAAGATACGCGCCTGTCATAAGCCCTCGGAAACGGGATCCAGACCCCATCACGTACTTCCAGGCCGGCGACGTGGAAAAAGCCTGGGAAGAAGGCAGGGTTGATGAAATCGTAAACAACCCGAACACCCCGGTGTTTATCCGCGATACGCCGTTGGACAGCATAGGAACGCTTCTGGCAACAGGTTATGAATTTTTGGACAACGAATTCGTAGGAAACCAGCGCGTTGGCAAGGCCCCTGACGGGCGTGTTCACATACTGGGTTCGTATCAAACAGTAATTGAAACTTACATCGAAAGGGGTTTCGCAAGTGTCGCGCTTGCCCAACCGGTAGGCGATGCAAGCGCTCTCGAGCCTGATTTTTGCGTGGCGGTTTACGTTAAGCGGAAATAAAAAGCTTTCGGGTGTGTGTACTGGTATGGGCATAACAGACGAGATGAGAAAAATTCGGGAAAGGGACCGGTTGTCAGTAGCAATGAGTGTATCGAACGCAACACCGGATCCCAGGTTTCCGCAGACAGTAGTTATCAACGATGTGGAATATGCGCATGTGCCCGGCGCCGCTTTTGGAAGGGCGAAGGGCCTGTACGTTGCGACAAGAAAACATTCCGATTATGCCCGCCAGTTTCCTGCCAGTTGGGTCCAGGCGAAACGCCTGGCGCAGGAAGAAATGGCCGGAGGGGTCACGGCCGGGCGAATGCCAACAAACTTTGAATGGTCGCGCGCCAGAAAATACGCCCAGCTTTACTTTCCGGGACTTGAAAAGGATATGATAACCAACCCGAAAGAATGGGTGGACCTCCTGGTGGATTTCGGCGAAGATTATCACAACCGTATGCCGCCGATTGCTGTTACGGACACAGCTATCGAAGGCTCTGCGTACAAAATAACCGGAGGGGTCGCAAAACAATTGCCGTGGCTTCCGAGGCAAAGCGGCGACGTCTGCGAATGGGATAACGAGGAGGAACTGCCCGTGCAAATAGGGAAGGATTCTCATGATAAATTCCAGGCCGGATTTTTCAGCGTTATCCCGGTAGGGATGCGCGTCGTGGCCCGGGGCGAGTACACTGATGGAAAACCGGAACCTGGGGCGCGTTTTTCCGTGACCATAGATAACTTTCCGAACGACGCCGACCGTTTCGGCCCAACTTTCCGCGTTGTTGTGGACGAGGATAAAGTAAAAATTTAGGTGTTGCTGATGGGAATAACTGACGAAATGAGAAAAGCGCGGGGTGTTATGCCGCCGGTTGATACTACAACTGAAACTACACCGACAGGGCAAGCCGCGCGCAGGAGCGGCTTATACGACTTATTCAACGGCGAGGATGCGCTTGGCTTTGAGTTCGAAGGCGTAAAATACAGGCTTGCCGCTGTCGGGCACAGCGGTGCTGCGACAAACAACTTCGTATTGGCAACGCATCCTGTGCCTATGCACCTTGACATTACCAAGTATGATGGGGGTGTTGGTCAGGGGAGTGTCACAGTGCGCGCCTACGATGTAGGAATACTGTTTTTCACAAATAAACTTAATGAGGAACAGCAATACACAGCCAAAAGAACGCTGGCCTCGGCAGTCTTGGGATTTCGGGACGGCCTGGAGAAACAACTATTCTATGACGACGGCTCTTTGCGCGTCCGGTTACAATCTAACATAGATTTTTATGCACAGGAATTGCACCAAGGCATTAAAGATAACCCTGTAATCAAGGCTCTCAAAAATTACACCGAGGGCGCAGACCTGCGCGTTTATGTTTCAGAAATAAAAGGTGGGCAGTGATGCCGATCAGTGATGAAATGAGAAAAGCGGCGAAAAGGAAACCGCCGGGAGCGGAAAACACAACAGCCGGCGTGCCGGCTGCGGGATACGACGGGTTGTACAGGGAAACCGCGGAAGATCTGGGAAATTTCGCTGGCGAATTGTTAGGAACGGAAAACGCCGCAGTAAAACTGGCCGCCCCCACGGTTTTAATCTTGGAACCTTCAAAAACCCATAACGGGGAGATATGCCTGAACGTTGGTGTATCCAAAATCAGCAAGCCGGTATTCCAACGCCTGTTGAGGGTTGTCAACCCTTACCTGCTTGAAACCGACGTGGTACAGGCTATCGACGAAACTGAAATAACGGCGCCTATGATGGAGGAGCTGGTACCGGGCGTCGGCTATCTGGCTTTGATGGAAAAGAGTCCTATTGGGTTAGCAGCTGGCGGTGGCAAATGCCGGCAGGATGCTGTGCACCCGTTTGTTTTTGCGTACGCCTGTATTCCGGATGAAAGGCCATTGATCGCTGCCGCAATAAGTAGGGGGATTAAAAACGGACGCGTTAGCGTAAAAACGGACGTTTACATGCACCGGGCGAGAGACACAGTAATAAGCGCTGCCCCCTCGCTCGATTACGTGTCCAAGATAGCCGAGTACTACAAGATAAAAAATCTGAAAGGCGCGATTGCGGAGATAAACAGGGTTGTGGGATGGTTCTCGCAAGGATGGAGGGAATGACATGGGCCTGGCAGACGAAATGAGAAAAGCGAGAAAACTCAATCCGCCCTACACTCCGCCAGTTCCTACCCAACTGCCCAAGGTCACGG
>JACOVS010000007.1 GCA_016177205.1 Candidatus Aenigmatarchaeota archaeon | reverse complement strand
TCAACCGCGTGTTGGGTTTCCTGAGGGGAGCGGGATATCTGGAAAAGGACTCCAACAGGCTCACGGAAAGCGGCAGAATAAAAGTAGAAAAACCGGTCGGAGAATTCGGAAATTACAGAAGGGATACAGTGGAACAATATTTCAGTTGGTTCGGCGCCGGCGCACAAACAGTGCCCGGATTTGAGATTGCAAAGTCGGGCGAAAACAAAATCCGCGTGGAAAAAATCGCCGCGCCCGCACCACAGGACGATGCGCCGGACATGGGCGGCGCCAACGGATCGCAGCAGGACAGGAGAAACGGCGGAAAAGCGTACGCGGCCGCAGTTTCATCAATCGGAGAGGTTTATCAGGAATTTCCAGCGTTGCCGGACCTTATCGGTGGTCGGTTAGGCCTGGAGCCTCACGTGCTCGAGGCCAGGCAAAACACAAGGCCGGAAAGAGTAGGCGAATTTTACGAAACAATAAGAAAAATGCCCACAGAAAGCGGTTATCTTGGGCGGGGCCACAACGATTTTTTCAGGCTCGCGATGAGGGACAGGAGAGCAGCGGAACAATTCATGTCATGGGCTTTGCAGCAGGAAGAATTAACATCGGAAATGGTTTATGCTGAATTGGGCAAACATGGAACCGCAGTGCACGCATAAAAATTCGTTTTGGTAGGACGGGTTGTTCAATGGTCTTAACAGAAAAAGAGCTTTCGTCCGAACTGTTTTCAGACGATGACCGGGCAGAATTGCAAAAACTTCTCGAAAAAACCGCAAGGGCGAAACTGCACCCTGCAATAAGCGATTTTTTTCGAAAGGTCGAAGACGCGCTGCAAACTCGTGAAACGCCCGGAAAAATTGAAACACAGACAGAAGCGGAAAAACCGGACCCTGCGGCACAGGCGCCGCCCGCGCCAACCGTAAAAGCTGTGACAACGTCCGTATCCGGCAAGCCGGTACTCGAGCACATCACAACCAGATTAAAACCCACCGGCCCCGCTGTTGCCGCAAAACCAGCGCGCGACCCGGAAGCTCCGCCCAAGCCGGCCCAAACAAAACGCCGGATATTTTCCGGCTACCGAAGGGAGGTGAGAACAAAGCAGCAAATGGTTTTTGAGCATCCCGGTTTGGCGGCTGTTTTGCAGGCCGGCCCAAAGTATTCTGGCAGCATTTTGCGCGCAAGGAACGCAATGGCAAGGACCGGCACAGCCCCCGGCACAATGGAAAGGTTTTATCGCGCGCTCGAAGTGATGGGCTATTCCGGCTTGGTGGGCAGCAGCGCATACTCAAGATACTTGAAGTACGTGGAATTCGCACCTTCGCGCGCCACAAGGCTGGTTTGGTGGGTGTCCGAGCAAAAAAATTTAACGCGGGAAAGGTTGCGGGCTGAGGTGGATAGAAGCCTGACAGAAGGCAATCGTTACATGGGCCAAGAAAAACCAACAGCAGGCAAAAAACCGCCCGCAGAGATGAGAGGCGTTTACAAGCTTGAGACAGACCTTCGGTCCAGGATAGGCGACGATCTTGTTGCAGATCAGATAGAAAGCGAAATTAAAACAATGAGGCCGGACAGGGCGAGAACTTACCACGAAGCGCTAAGAAGGGTCCCAGCAGACGGAGGGCTGGCAAGACAGAGGTACGCGGCTTTGGCAAAGTTGATCGAAGTCGGTTCGTACGGCGCAAGTTTAATCGTTGATGAACTCTCGGGCAAGCGCGGCGGCATGACAGGCAGCGAGTACGACTCCATTGCGAACGGCTATCTTAAACTGGCCGACCAAGGATAATAAGCGCCGAGGGAGGGATTTGAACCCTCATGGGCTTTAGCGGCTAGAAACAGATGCATGCTATCAGCATCTGTTTCGGTCTAGCATTCGCCCGCCAGTTTTCGAGAATCACCTTTTTAAATCTGGTGCACTACCTGGTTATGCGACCTCGGCATAATTATGCCCTCGGCGAGTTTAAAGATTTCTCTCTATTTTATTTAAACCTGCCTATCATATTAGTGTTTCTATGAAACTCAAAATCACATGGCAGGACAGCGAAAAGGAGATGGAAATAAAGGCGTCGACAGTCGGTGGCCTTCTTAAGGAGTTAAAAATAAACCCTGAAATCGTTTTGGTGTCTGTTAACAACGAAATCGTCCCGGAGGGCAGCGCAATAAAGGAAAACGATTTTGTGGAAATTCTGAAGGTCGTTTCAGGTGGCTGACATGAATTGCGCATGCGGCAGCAAAGCCATATACACCCGCAAGTACGAAGGAAACTCGTATTGCGCGCCCTGTTTCAAAGACCAGTTCGAAAAGCGCGTCAAAAAAACCATACGCGAACACAGCATGGTCGGCAAAAACGAGGTTATCGTTGTCGGGTTGAGCGGCGGCAAAGATTCGTCCGTTTCGCTGACGTTGATGAAGAAGATCTTCGGCTCGCGGCCTGATGTCAAAATAATCGCTGTAAGCATTGACGAAGGGATCGAGCATTACCGCGACAAAAGCCTTGACGTGACAAAATCGCTCACGCAAAAACTCGGGGTCGAGCACTACATCGTCGGTTTTAAGGGCAATCTCGGCAAAAGCATCGACGATATTATGGCCGCAAAAGCGGCGGGAACGAAAAACCTGAACTCGTGCACATTCTGCGGTGTTTTCCGCCGCTACCTGCTTAACCGCGCCGCAAGGGAGCTTGGCGCGACAAAAGTCTGCACCGGTCATAACATGGACGATGAGGCGCAGGCTGTCCTGATCAATTACCTGAAAGGCGATTTGAAGCGCCTGGCGCGCATGGGCCCGATGCCGGCGTTAAGGAGCAACGACAAATTCGTACCGCGCATAAAGCCGCTGCGCAACACGCCGGAAAAAGAGGTCGCGCTGTACGCGCTCATAAGCAAAACCGGCAATTACTGGGGCGAGTGCCCTTATGTGTCCGGAATCAGGTTCGAGGTGCGCGACTTCCTTAATGAGGTTGAAGCGAAGCACGCCGGGACCAAGTTTTCATTTCTCCGGACGTTTGACGCCATGCTGCCCGTTTTGCGCGCCTCTGTGGAAAACGCGCCGGAGATAACCGAGTGCGAGAATTGCGGCGAGCCCTGTTCCGGCGAGGTGTGCAAGGTCTGCGAGCTTCTGGATAAGCTCGGCGTGGACGTGACAAAACAAGAAGCTCTCGTTCATGAGCTTGTGGGATAAAAAAACCCAAAACCGGCGCGATAATATTATTTAAGTTGGCTTAGCGATATAATATTTAAACTAGCTTGACAAAATTGGTAGAGCAGAAAAGAAAATGAATCAAAAAAACGTTCCTCTTGTCGGTAAAAGCCCTGGGATGGCCATCCAAAATTCCTACGGCCTGCATCTTACGCTGGACGGTTACGGCTGCGACAAGTCCAAGCTGGGCAACGTCGCGCTGGTTTTCAAGGTTTTGGACAAGCTGCCTTCGGCCATAGGAATGAGGAAGATAACAACGCCCTACGTCATACCTTATGACGGCAACAACAAACCCGAGGACTGGGGCGTAAGCGGCTTCGTAATGATAGCGGAATCCCACATAAGCATACACACGTACCCGGAGAAAGGATATCTCACGGCCGACGTCTACTCCTGCAACCATTTCGACTCGGACAAGACAGTTGATTTCTTGGTGAAAGCCTTCGGGGTAAGAGAAGTCGAGCGCAACGAGGTCGTAAGGGGCCGCAAGTTCCAGCGGTCGCGATAACAACGAAAACTCTTTGGGTTTCAACGAAAAACCGGAGTTTTTCGTGCACGGAAAAATTCGATTTTTCCATGTCGTGCGGGCTCGAAACAGCGTCCGCCTTC
>JACOVS010000008.1 GCA_016177205.1 Candidatus Aenigmatarchaeota archaeon | reverse complement strand
CAGATTTTCTATTCTAAGCATTCTTTCTCCAAGCTCTAATTTTGATATGATTGTCTGGCTAAGATTCAAGGCATTTCCTATTCTGTACTGGGGTATACCTTTACGGACTCGTTTGTTTTTCAAAAATTTTATACCTCTTTTTGTAATTTTTACAGTCTTTGGTGCTTCGAAATCGACGTTTACAATTTTACCTTCCACACCCAATTTCATAGGCGATAGCAAAAGGTCGCCTTTTTTTATTTCCGCTAGAGGCTTTGAAGTTATCATATCTTTATCCAAAACGAAGAAATTGTGCTCCGGTGTAGTGACTATTCTCATGGACGGGACTTGTGTTATGACCTCGTAAGCTTTGGAAGCTTTTCTTCCTTTAATCGAATCGAAATTCGCATTTTCTGTTTTATCCGATACGAAATTGAAAGACTCTACTTTTCCATTTTTCAAGTTTTTGATATTTACCAGTCTTCCGTCGGGAGTTTGGATCAGGCTTTCCTCATGTATGCACCACCCGCCCGCGGCCGTTTTTCCCGGCACCAGCGAGTCGATGTGCTTGAACACGACTATTTTCTTGCCTTCTAGATATCCTATCGTCGCCTCGGATTTGTCAACCGCCAACAAACCATAAACTTCCTTGTCTTTTACCATTTCCTCCAGCGGCTCTAAAACGAACGATTGGTCGCACCAGTACAGTTTGTTTTGCATCTTCTCCGGCGGCTCGATGGCCCACAGTTCAAGCTTTTGCGCGCCTTCCGTTTCTGAAACATTGCCTGAAAAAATCGCGAGCCCGTTCTCCGGCGTGCCGCGATAGATTCTCAGGTGTTGTATGATTTTATCCAGCGCGGCAAGGACGTTTTTCCTGGTCGCCTTTGATTTTATGTTTTGCGTGGTCGAACCTTCGCTTTTTAGCTGGTTTATAATTTCGATCAGGCTGTAGCCGGCAGGCACATAAACAGTAACCAACTCGGTATGGCGGCCCCGTATTTTTTTCAGTGAACGAATGAGTTTTTTCAGCTCTACGACCTTCGGTTCGTTTCCCATAAAATCTGCCTACTGGACTATGATAAGGAGCTTGGCGTCCATTTCCGGAACATCCACGATATTTTTGCCCTCTAGGATCGTGCCGAGCCTCATGTCTTTCACACCCATAACCCCGCCGATGTCTTTCAGGACTTTGGAAACTTTTCCCAAGTCCTTATCCTCGCACTGTATGATTAGTTGTTTTATCTCCGTGTTCAGCGGCAGCGAATTCGACGTCTTGAATTTCCTTATGGCAGACACTATAAACCTGGCCGCCTCGCCGGCTTTTTCAGCGTCTTCGTCAACCATTTTTTTGTCAGCTTCGGGCCAAGGCGTTTTGTGAACGCTTTCCGTGCCTTCGCGTTCTTTGAAGTGCGCCTGGTACATCTCCTCGGTAATGTGCGGCATGAAGGGCGACAGCATTTTTACGCAGTCTAGAATGACCGTATGCAGGGTGGCTTGCGCGGATTCCTTTTCGATGTTGTTGTACAGCCTGTATTTTACGAATTCCAGGTAATTATCAGCCAGTTCGTGCCATACGAAGTCGTGCAGTATCTCAAAGGCGTAGGCGAACTGGTAATTCTCAATGGCTTTTGTCACGTCTTCTATTTTCCTGTTCAGCCTTGACAATATCCATTTGTCCATCGGCGATGTTATGGCTGCCGCCTTTTCAAAACCTTCCGCGTTTGACGCGAAGAAGCGGAATATGTTCCAAAATTTTGTGGAGAACTTGTATGCGAATTCCATATTCTGCCAGTTGAATGCGGCGTCGCCCGAGTATAAACCGAGCATTATCAGGCCCGTGCGCAGCGTATCTGCGCCGTGCTTTAACAGTATGTCGTCCGGTAATACCACGTTCCCGAGCGATTTGTGCATCTCCCTGCCGTCGGGCCCGAGTATCAGGCTGTTTACGAGTATGTTTTTCCAGGGTTTTTTACCGGTTTCCAAAAAACATCTCAGTATTGTGTAGTACGCCCACGTACGGATTATGTCGTGCCCTTGCTGTCTCAGGTCGGAAGGATAAAGTTTTTTGTGCATAGACGAATCATCTTTCCAGTAGCCTGAGATTATCAGCGGGGTTATGGACGAATCTATCCAGCCGTCGCAAACGTCCTTTTCGCCGACAATACCGCCGCCACACTCGCATTTTTCCGGATTGTGCCTTTCCAGGGAGGTGTCAACGGGAAATTTATCGGCAGGATATATTTTGCCGCATTTTTCGCAGTACCAGAACGGTATTGGCGTGCCGTAAACGCGCTGCCTTGAAAACACCCAGTCCCAGTCCATGGAATTGACCCAGTTGTCCAGGCGTATCTTCATGTGCTCGGGAAACCAGTTGACGCTGCTTGAAATTTCCAAAACGTCCCTGGAGTTTTCCTTTACCTTTATCGTCCATTGCTTCATCGGTATGAACTCGATCGGGTTCAAACAGGCCGACCGTTCGGTGTGACACAACACGTTGTGAAGGAACTTTTCCTCCCTGTCAACAAGACCGAGCATGCCCAGTTCCTCAACAATCTTTATCCTCGCATCCGCTATTTTCATCCCGGCGAACTGGTTTGCGTTTTCATTCAGTTTTCCGTTCTCGCTTATGAGATTTATAGCTGGCAGGCCGTACCGTTTCTGCCATTTTATGTCCATCTCGTCGCCGTAAGTGCAAAGGTAGACCGCGCCGGTTCCGAAGGCCATGTCGACATCCGGGTTCGCGATTATTTTTACCTCCTGCCCGAATATCGGGATTTTTGCCGTCTTGCCCACGAATTCTTTATGGGTTTCATCGCCGGGGTTTACGAAAATCGCGACGCATGCCGCCATCATCTCCGGCCTTGTTGTTGCAATTGTTATTTTTCCCCCGCCTTCAACGTCAAGCTTTATGTGATAAAGAACGCCGTTTTTCTCTACATGCCCCACTTCCGCTTTCGCGAGCGTGGTCGAGCATTTGGTGCACCACATTACCGGATGTTCCGCCCGTTCGATCAGGCCTTTGCTGAAAAGGTTTACAAGTGTCTTCTGTACAAAGGCCATGTATTCCGGCGAATCCGTTCTGTACTCGTAATCCCAGTCAGCGGAATAGCCTATCGCGGACATAGAATCCTTCATTTTGGTTATGCATTCGCCCGTCCATTCTTTACAAGCCGCGATAAACTTCTCTTTCTCGTTTTTCCTTATCTTGTAGTCCTTCTCGACCTTCAGTTCCGTAGGCAGTCCATGGCAGTCCCAGCCTTGCGGTAAAAGGACCTCAAAGCCACGCATCGTCTTGAACCTTGCGATTATGTCGTTCCATGTCCACCAGAGGACGTGCCCCATATGCGGAGCGCCGGACGTGAAGGGCGGCGGCGTATCTATCACAAACGTTTTATCAGCGGTTTCGTCAAAGCTGTAAACTTTGTTTTCCCGCCAATATTCCTGCCACTTTTTTTCCGAAACTTTGGGATCGTACCGCTTTTGTATCTCCATAAACTTCGCACCAGAACCTGTCATTTGCCCGTGTATTTGCTTAGAGGAGTGGAACTTTTATTTAAATCCAGCTTCATTCCGTCCTCGGCCGCGATGACCCTTACGCCGGTCTCTTTTTCAGCCTTTTTAGCCTGCTTTTCCGGTCCCCGCTCAATCACCTTCATGCCAAAATGCTGCAGCACGCAAAGCCTTGGCGTCGCTTCTTTTATCAGGTTTACGGCGTCTTCAAGGTTCATGTGCATCGGCCACGAGTCGTTGTCGGGCCTTAGCATGTTTATTATCAGCAGGTCCGCATTTTTGTGGTGTTTGAAAAGTCCGGGAAAGTATTCCGTGTCAGATGTGTAGGATATAGTTTTCGAGCCTTCAATCCTGAACCCCACGGCCGTGGGGTCGGTGTGCTTGGTAGGCGTCGCCTTGACAGAAATGTTTTTTATGCTGGTAGTGTCGCTCGGCCTCATGACAACCGTACTCTCAAGGGATTTCAGGTATATTTTCAGCATAACAGGGGTGTCGTTTTCGTAGCCCTTTATAGCCGATACGTTCCCAATAAGCACGCCTTTAGGGTTTTTGGCGCCTTCCGTCATCGCGTCTATTATTGCGTTGCAGTCGTTCGAATGGTCCAGATGCACATGGGAGACCATGACAACATCGGTGTTTTTCACGTTAACTCCGTACTGCTTCGCCCGCACCAGTGCGCCGGGCCCCGGATCCACGTGAAAGCTGACGCCGTCCATCTCAATGGTGAATCCGCCCGTGGCGCGCGCCTGCGTCGCCATGGCATAACGCCCGCCTCCACTGCCGAGGAATACAAGTTTAGCCATAAAGATCTTATTAATAAGACAATTATATAACACTGCGACGAAAGAAGAAATTTAGTAGGCTATTAGTTGACCGAATCATACCGATGCATCATACGGTATGATTCCAGTTAAGACGGGCCGGTAGATCAACGGTAGATCGCGACGTTCGCATAAGCTTTTCTTTAAAAAGAAAAGCTTAACCAAAAGAAACTGTCCTAGCCGATTAAGGAAAGGATAGCCCGGTAAGGAAAACGTAGTTTTCCTTGCGGTACGAAATTCGTCGAGGCTTCGGGTTCGAATCCCGACCGGTCCAAATAAGCCGGGCATCGTCCCAATAAATAGTTTAATGTCGTGGTCTTTGGTATGCCCCTGTTTATCAGAAAGCCAGCCGGTTACCCGCCAGACTTAATTAAGGCGTTGTCCAAAGCCGATTTCATGTCACCGGTGGGCGGCGATTTCTACGAATTATTGCCGTCACAAACAACGGAAAGGAGATTGTCAATTATGGGCGTGGAGTTGTACACCGACCCTGAAAATGGGACGATCAGAAACAGGAAGGAGCTTGATTTTATAAGAAGGTTTATGGGAAATCATATAACCAACATACATGTTATGGCCAGGTCCCTATACGTTTTGGAACAATGTACACACGAAGGCGTTCGGAATGTGATGGATCCTTTTGTGGGAATTGGCGGTACAATTATTTCTTCGTTGTTGGAGGGCGTAAATGAAATTAGCGGAATTGAGGTTTACCCTCATGTTTTCGAAGAGTTGGTATCAAAAGTTGACGCATTCCTTGACGAATCCTCGATCCACCATAAGCGATATAACGAAAACGGTCGGAGAGGAGTGGAAAGATCTGTCAAATTCAGAACGAGACGACCGGACACGGTCATACGCCTTTACAACGGCTCCGCATTTGAAGTCCTTGATATTGTGTACGAAGGAGAAAAAATAGTGTCCAGCCCGCCGTGGCCGTCCTCTACCTATCCTGCAGTGTTGCCGGACGGCCGTCAAACAACCGATAGAAAAGAGATGTTCAAAGCCATAGGCGGTCATTTATCCGGGTTCAGAACAGAACATGTCATGATAAGGCCATATGACCATGAGATACCTTTGGGGAGAAAAGTTGGAGATTTTCTAACTGAGGAAGCAAACCATCAGATATCGGTTTACGATAGCAGATGATCGTGTGATGCGGTCTTTACAAATAATCCCCGTAGGTGATGCGCCAGTTCTTGGAACCGCCGCGCGGCTTATGACCGCCAAACAGTTTTTTTAAAGCAATCCCTCCCAGATGCTGGTAAAGATCATTGAGCTGTTCGTTGATCAGCATACTCACTTTTTGTTCCGCATATGAAATTTCTCCTTCAACGCCTCTCGCAACCCTTTCGATATTGTTTACATCGCCGCCAGCATCAAAGGCGTACTGGTGCAACGCTGCGGAGAGGGCGTTTTTGACCGGTCTAGTCCTCTGGTCCAACATGCAGCGCATCAGGTAAAGGGGGGGCTTCCTGATAAGGTCCCTTTTTTTTATGGGATACAACGCTATCAGATCCGCATCTGTCGAAGGGGGCGGTTCAAAACTATCTCCTGGGACATGGAGCAGGTGTTCTGTTCTGAAATAAGCTTTTGCAAGCAGCCCCAACGTGGTGGTGTTGTAGTCGATATCGCCGCAACAATTGTCAGCAAACGTTTCACCGACCAGCAGAACAGCGGCACCGAACCTCTCATCAGGCAATCTGTGGATAAGGGGCTCTGTCATGTTAAAGGGTATGTTGGAAACCATCCTGTCAAATCTGGGCCACCTCATATTCAGGGCGTCGCCGTACAGGATGTCTATGTTGGGATATTGGCTCTGCAGATCGGTTAAAGCGTCCCGTAATTTTGGATCGGCTTCGATGGCTACCACTCTTTGTGCAAACGGTGCCATTTTTCTGGTGATGGCTCCTTCTCCCGGCCCAATCTCCAAAACAATTTCCCCCGGCTGAATATCGGCCAATCCCACAATCTGGTCCATTACGGACTCATCTTTCAGGAAGTGCTGGTTGAGTCTTACTACGGATCGTCCTCCTTTTCGCATGAAATCACTGCCCAAAATCAATGAGATGTTTGTACAACAAGAGTTTTAAATACACGACACGTTAAATTTTTATGGAAAAAGTAGCCTCTTTGATTTCCGGGGGCATGGATTCCTGCACAACCATGGCCAAGCTCGTTTTGGATGGTTGGGAGGTGTACCCAATTTATGTAAACTACGGCCAGGTCGCCTCGTCTGAAGAAGTTAAAGCTGCAAAAAAATACATCGAAAACCTGCAAAAGAGCAACAAAAATTTGCACGATATTGAAATCGTTCAATTGTCCTTGCCGTTTTTGAAAATTGCCATGACAGGATCTAGAAAGGTTACCAATATCAACGAAGAGGATTTTCATACAATGGAGGCCAAAAAAGTGGACTGGGTGCCTGCCAGGAACATAATATTTTTAACCGTGGCATCGTCCTATTGCGGGATGCTTGACTGCAGGAATATCAGCATAGGGGCCTATAAGGAGGATGAGATGCCGCCCTACCCGGATTCTTCCAGAGAATTTTTCGATGCGTTGGAAGACGCGTTGACAAAAGGCATGTACGGAGACAAGTTCAACATAGTCACACCTTTCGTTGATTCTTTTAAATGGGATTTAGTAAAATACTCCAAAGAGAACAACCTGCCAATTGAAATCACATGGTCGTGTTACGAAGCGGGCGATGAGCATTGTGGATTATGCAGGAATTGCATCGACAGAAAAAAATCATTTCAAAAAGCAAATACGAAAGATCCGACCAAATATGTAAAGTAATTTTTTGCCTATGAAAGATCGCCTATTTTATAGACACGGGGACTATAATACTGTCTGTAGCGCCGTGCACTTTCCTGCTTTTTCTTAGGGTGACTTGGATATCAGCTAATTCTGCTTTTTCTCCAACGAAAAAGTAATATGGCGTTATAAGTGCTCTAAGATTTTCCAAGTAAGATATTTTCCCATTCACATATGCGGGAAAGGAAAATTTAAGCGAATCCTGGTATTCTTGCATAATGTATAAAGAATTGCCCTCAGGGACGTCTGACAGGAACCTGTTCCACTGTCTTCCAGATTTTTCTGGCCAGTATGTAAAACTTCTACTGCCCCAAGAATCGGAAAGTTTTGTCACATATCGTCTTTTACTTTTGGGCAAATTTTTTAACTCATCCGTGGGTGGCATATACCCCTTTCTTAAAATCCAAGTTTTTGCAGTGCTATTTTTTAATAAATGAAAGTCTTGGCCCAGATTAGACTCCCAATAATCTTCATATCCTGGGTCATGTAAAATGCCAAGCCAGGCTTTTTCTTGTAAGAATTGTTTTAGAGGAGGGCTGATTGGTATGTTAGGAATGTGTTTTAATTCTTCTATATCATCTACATCGAAAAGTCTCCATATCAGTTTTGCACAATCATCATCAATTCCATAAATATCTTCCAACCTCATAGGCAGTGTTTCGTAGCCACGATCCCTGCAAAGTTTGCTAAATATTTTTAACTCTGGAAATCTTGTGGGGAAGGAGGTAACAAGCAAAGTTCTGTCCATTCTCCCATCGCCGGGTATCTGTTCCATAGCTCTTACAAAAGAATTTACCATTGAACCGTTGTACGGTCTGGATGGTGGAACAATAGACAAATAAGCTTCTTTTACCGCCGGAACTTCTCCGATTCCGCCGACAAGCACTTCGAGTTCCACGATTTTGAAGCCGTCATTGGTAATAACCATATCCGGTCTGACTAAAATTGGAAGTTCTCCTCTCATCTGTCTTCTTTGGAAATGGAGTGTTTTGTCTGATTTATTCTGTTCCACTATATTTCTAGCGTCCTCGTCTTCGTAATATAGATTATCACACGTCATCAGAAATTTTCTTAAAACCGATCCGATGCTTTGCAGTTCTTCTAACTGGGATTTTGTTATTTCAAACCAATCGGGTGATATCAGCCAGGGGACCGTTTCGAAATCACCAAATAACGGACCATATTTCATCAGTTCCTCTTCTAGCAATTTGGAACTCTTTACCAGACCCATTTAATCAGCCTTTGATACGGTTTGAAACTACTTGTCCGTTTTTATTTTATCCCTGACATCATAGACATCAAACATAAGTTGCGATAACCAACCTGCGGTATAGGAAGTGTTCCATGCCAACATGTAAAAAGCGGCATCGACGCCCTTGCTTTCTCCTATTTTGAATTCGTCGCAGAAAAAGTTCCCGACGCCTTTCATCAGCCCCTTTTCCACGCCAATCCTTTTGCCGATTCCATACCTGAAGGCGCTCCTCAAGTCCGTGAAAAAAGTTAAGGGGGGATGGCGTATCGTGGCTTCCGGCAAATAGTTTATGGGGATGCCGAACCGTCTGACTCTGGAATCGAACTCTGAATCCTCAACCCAGTGAATGTCCCGGTCGTAAAAATAACCGCCCATCCGGTCCGCTATGGATTTCCGCATAGCCAGCGGGGGTTTGTACGCGCTAACCCTGTCCGATGTGGTGTATTCCCTGGCCTTTGCTACCAGGTTGCTCACATATCCGGTCCTTTCAAACACGACCCTTCCTTTTGCCAGCATGTGGTCGTCCAGACCGTGAAATAGAAGGTTTATTGTGCCGGGATCAAAAACGCAGTCGGAGTCCATAAGCAAAACCCTCTCGCTTTTCGCGGTCTTTATCCCTTCGTCAAGCGCGGCTCCCAAGTTTCTATCAGGCAGTTCACAATACCGCCTGCCGGACTTCCGAGTAATTTCCTTTATTTGTTCTGTTGGGCCATTCATCGAAATGACTACTTCAACATCCTCTTTTATGCTGTCCAAACAATCTTGGAGCCTTATATCGTCCGCAACCGGTATGACAACTGCCATATCCACAGGATCACCTTTCAAAGAACCTGTTAAACAGTGACCTTCTAGGGATTTATGTTTACGATTTTTAATCTTGACATGTTTGATTTTTCCAGTGCCATGGTATTCGCAGCCCACCCAGACGATGAGATCATAGGTTGTGGGGGAACCATAGCGAAGTACGTTGACAGGGGCAAAGCCGTTGATGTGGTGTGCGTTTCGAGTTCCGGTAACGAAGAAGAACGAGCCGTTAGGGGCGGAGAGGCCAGGAGGGCCGCCGAGTTTTTGGGCGTGCGCAACCTATATTTCTTGGGCGAGCCTGAAAGGTTCATAGATTACAATGAAAAGGCGTTGAAAGGCGCCATATCCATACTCAGGTCGTCGCGGCCGGACATTGTGTTCGCCCCGCACAGCGGGGAGGGGGACAGGGACCACAGGGCAGTCTATGACATAGTGAACGAAGCGGTGTGGATAGCATCGAGCCCCCACATGCAGGATCTGGGGGAAAAATGCGATGTACGCGCCTTGCTTTTATATGAAGTCTGGACACCGATGGACGAACCACACGTGGCAGAGGACGTGACAGGGTTTATGGATCGAAAAATAGAGGCGCTGGGTAAACACGAATCTCAGTTGTCCGTGATCAGGTACGATGAAGCGGCGAAGGGACTTAACAGATACAGAGGAGCGATGACAGGAGCCGGCGATTACGCCGAAGTTTTTAAAATAAAATTCTTAAAGGGGTCGTTGGTTTAATTATCTATGATGAACGAAAAAGCAAAATGGATCGAGGGAATTCCCCACACCTCTTATATGGAGGTTCCGGAGAATTTTATTCGGCTAGACTTGGCTGTCAATAAGCATGAACCATCGCCAAAAGTGACGGCTTCGATAAGAAATAATCTGGGCAAGATAAGCTCATACCCGGACACGAACTGGTCCGTTCTTGTTAAAAAAATAGCGGAGTACGCCGGTGTAAAAGAAAGAGAGGTTCTGATCACGAATGGATTGGAAGAGGCGATCGACATAATAACCAGGGCCTTTGCCGACAAAGACGACAGGGTATTGATGCTGACCCCCACTTATTCACAATTTCACATTGCAGCTATGCGCCAAAAAGCGAAACCCATTTCAATAGGCCTCATAGAAGAGAGGGGATTTGAAATCCCGATTGAAAATGTCAGGGAGATCGTGAAAAAAGAAAACGTTAAGCTGTTATGGTTGTGCAACCCCAACAATCCCACCGGCACCGTGTTTGATAAAAACATATTGGCATCTCTGGTAGAGGGCCTTGGCTGTATCATAGTAATGGACGAATGCTTCTATGAATTTTGTGGAGAAACTTTTGTGAACCAACTCGGAAAATTCAACAACGTGATAATATTGAGGAGTTTTTCAAAGTCGTTTGGTTTGGCAGGTATCAGGCTCGGATACATAATCTCAAACGAGGGGATCATAGACGGTCTGATCAGGCTTAGGCAGCCATCCAGCGTGAATATACTGGTGCAATTCGCCGCGCTTGCAGCATTGGAGGACCTGGGTTATTATAAGGGCGTCTGGAAAAAAATAGTGGAGGAGCGGGAAAATCTAGGCAGCGAGTTAAAAGCGTTGGGCTTTACAGTTTTCGGGTCGGGTACTAATTTCCTATACGTTAAAACCGATGACGCAAAGCAGGTGTTTGAAAAACTTTGGGACAATAATATATTTGTATTTCCGAGCTGGGATCCTGAATTTGTGGGTGGAGGAGA
Organism: Candidatus Aenigmatarchaeota archaeon; assembly: GCA_016177205.1. Taxonomy (GTDB): domain Archaea; phylum Aenigmatarchaeota; class Aenigmatarchaeia; order JACPZZ01; family JACPZZ01; genus JACPZZ01. Next base: position 15,367 of record JACOVS010000008.1, on the reverse strand, counting down.
TAAATGCCTGAGGATTTTAGCCGGCTTGCCGGAAGAGAGCAAAAAACTTATGGAGGCTCTCAAGGTCATGCGCGAAGCTGTTTCCTGATAAGAAAATCATCCATAGCCAAATAGTCCATGCCCGTGGAATAGAAAGTTCTTATCGCATCGTAAGGTGTGAGCACTAGCGGCTCCCCTCTCACGTTAAAGGACGTATTAAGAACCATCGGTACACCTGTCAACTCCCTGAATCTGCTGATTAATCTATAATATCGGGGGTTAGTTATTCTGTTCACGGTCTGCGGTCTTGTAGTGCCGTCAACATGCACAACCGCGGGGATTTCGTCCCTCTTTTCTTTATACACATCAAAACTTAGCAGCATGAATGGGGACGGGCGGCTGCCGACCAAATATTCGCCCGCGCTTTCTTCCAGCATCGAAGGTGCGAAAGGCCTGAACCATTCCCTGAATTTTACATGGTTGTTAATTTTATCCCTCATTTCCGGATCTCTTGGATCTGCAAGTATGGACCTGTTGCCCAAGGCCCTAGGACCCCATTCCATTCTGCCCTGAAACCAGCCTACTACGTTTCCTTCCGCCAGCAAACCGGCAACATCATATTCTATACCTTCGCGACATTCAAACGGTATTTTTAGTTTTTTTAGTTCATTTCCAATCTCATCCGCGGAGAATTCCGGGCCTAAGTACGCATGTTGTAGTTTAAGGTTAGGGATGCGACCCAGCCGGGAAGAGAGTTCCAATGCAGCGCCCATGCTGCCGCCCGCGTCGTTAGCCGCGGGTTGAATAAATATATTGTCTATTAAGCCTGACCGCAGAATCTTTCCATTAGCTACGCAGTTCAACCCGACCCCACCCGCTATGCAAAGATTCCTGGAACCGGTTTCCCGGACAGCCGTCTCGGTCAAATGGATCATCAATTTTTCCAGGGCATTCTGTGCGGATGCGGCGGCGTGCATATACGTCTCGTTCATTGTGGAGTCGGGTTTGTAGCCGCCGGATAATTTTCTGTATGTGTGGATTTGTTCGTTTCTTGGACCAAACATACCGGTAAACTCATTTGTCCAGTGATCCCGCAACTGGCCTTGCTCGTCACTGATGCCATTGAGCCCCAGCACCACACGCCCTTCCGGCACCTTTAACCTGTACCCGTGTTTCGTCAATTCAAAAAGGCGATCAATGCCAGCAGAAGGTTTTCCGTAGGAAGCGAGGCCCATGGTCTTCCCCGGTTCCGAGGGTTCTAGGCCAACGTAATGGGTAGCCCCCTCGTAAAAGTAGCCTATAGAATCCGGTATTCCAAATCTTCTAACAACGTCCAAACCATTTCCGGATCCGTACCAGATGGTGGTGGATGCGTCCTCCCCCGCGCCGTCTGCCACCAAAACTGCAGACCTGTCAAAACCGGACGCCCTGAACGCGCTGGACGCGTGTGAAAGGTGATGGCCGAGAAAAACTATTTCCGGCGGGTCGGAGTAGCCGAAAAGGTTTCTTGGGAATAGTTCTTCGGCAAATTCGCTGAAATCCCGTTTTATCCCTCTAAGTTTATAGTGGGCAGGCATGTCCCAGTACACGCCAACACTGTCAATATCATCGATGTTTATGCCTTCTTCTTCCAGACAGAACCTTATTGCGTTGTGCGGCAAAACATCAAAGGCGTGTTTTCGCCTTGTGAACCTTTCTTCCTCCGCGGCAGCTATTATACTGCCGTCCTTTACGAGCGTGGCAGATGCGTCGTGTCCCCTGTCCGTCCAGCCGGCTACACCCAAAACATACATACTGTAACCTGCTTAGTTTAAAAATATAAGTTCTATCATTAGTTATGACCACTGATTTTTGGGACGGCGTGGCTTCTAGGATCGGGTATGATTTTTCGAGCGTGAAAATCAAAAAAGCGGGCTTGGACCCGGAAAAGGAATTTTTTAAAGATTTGGAGAAAATATTGGACAAGGATAAAATAGTGATAGATATAGGGACTGCCGACGGGCAACTGCCGTTGATGATAGCGAACAGGGTTAAAAGAATAGTCGCGGTTGACATTTCGAAAATTATGATTAAAAAGGCGGTGGAAAACCTGGGGAGAACAAACGTCGGGAACGTGCGGTTTGAAGTAGCCGATGCCAGGCATCTGCCTTTTCCAGATAAAAGTTTTGATGTGGCTATCAGCAGGAGGGGGCCGGTCACGTCCAATACGGATTTTCTGGGAGAGGTTTACAGGATCCTGAAGAGCGGCGGCGAGTTCGTGGAGATTACCATAGGCGAAAGGGACAAGGAAAACATTAAGAAGATATTCGGAAGGGGCCAGAATTACGAGTATTTGATTGAAAACAGGAGGGAGATTGCCCGGAAGAAAAGGATGCTGGAAGATGTGGGATTTGAAAAAACGGAGTTGAAAGAAATTGACTGCGTTGAATATTATGAAACCATGGAAGATTTGATATTTTTACTTGAGAATACCCCCATAATACCTGACTTCGATACAAAAAAGGACAGGAGCCGTATAGAAGAGATTCGGGACAGTTTGTCGACCGCTATGGGAATCAGGACCAACTCGCACAGAATCATAATTTATGCGAGGAAATGAATGTGGCTATTTGCCCCTGGAGGCGCCCCAAAGCTCTATATGAAGCCTGTTGGAAAACCTGAAGTTGTTCTCCTTGCATATTTCCACGAGCCATTTCGATTTCTCCTGCAATTCCTCCTTTGTCCTCGCCTCGGGCATAAGCAGAACCTTTCCGCTGGGTATCCCGTACCTTTTGATTATTTGAAGGACTTCATCCAGGTCCGCCTCGGACACTATGACAAATTTGAACCACGAGCCGTCCAGTTTTTTATAAAACTCGTAACATTCGGGTTTTTCCCGTATTATTTTTTCATTGCCAGACGACTCGATTTTGGGCGACACGTTCCATTGCGATATGAGGGAAACAAACTTCCCGTTTGGAATTATGGTCCCATTGGTTTCTATCTCTGTATAGTAGCCTTCCTCCCGTAAAATTCCTAAAAGCGCCAATAGTTCCCTGTCGTTGTGTTGCAGTGTTGGTTCGCCGCCGGTTAGTACCAGTCTTTTGCATTCAAACCCATGGAGCTTTTCCAGCACTTGGGCGGCGGTCAGGTCTTTGGATTCTGTGGTCATATCATAGACCTTTATGTCGTCCTGCGTTTCTCCGAGTTTCTTGACGTGTTTCTCTATACGCTCCTTTATAGATTCTGTGAACATCCAGGTATATTTTGTATCGCACCACCAGCAATGAAGGTTACAGCCTGCCAGCCTGAGAAAAACCGAAGGAGAGCCTGCACTCACGCCTTCGCCTTGCACGGAATAAAATATTTCATTGACCTTCATCCTTATCCCAGTATTCCGCATATTGGGTGGGGGACTCCCACACCCTGACCTTTTCCAGATTGCTTACACCTTTGTTATTTAATTCTGTGAATATGATTCGGGATATGTTTTCCGCGCTGGTGTCGTCTCCGATCGCGTCATTAAGGTGTGCGTGGTCGAAATTATCTGTTACCCCTGTCAATGTCTGTTTTAAATTGATAAAATCGGATCCTTCTAGTATGCCATTGGCGTCCAGTTTATTACCCACCACGAAGACTTCCACTTTATAATGGTGGCCGTGCAGATTTTTGCATTTTCCGGGATGGTTTGGTATTCTATGAGAAGCGTCGAAATGAGATTCTATCCTCAATCTAAACATCATAAAACACCGGCCCATTCTGCAGTCACGTTGTGATCGTGTATGGATTCAAAACTAACGCATCTGACCTTGCAAAATTTGTCCGGATATTTTCTTTTCAGTGAGGAGACGCATTCTCTGGTAACATCCTCAACGAATTTGGGGTTTAGGTGCATCCTTTCTACTATGCCCTTTTCTTCCGGTCTTTTCAACAGGGAAAAGGTCGGGGAACTAAAACAATCATTGCACCCGGTCACGACGTCATGCAGTTCGACGTCATTCCCTGTAACATCTACCTCGACCGAGAGTTCCCCTCTCTGGTTGTGTGTTAGCCCGTTGGTCATTTCTTTGGAGCAGGGGCACGCCAATGTCCCGGTAAGCGAAAAGCCCACAAGGCTTCTTCTGGTTTCTGTGGAATATTTGGCAAATGCCTTTATTGTGCCATTTTCTTCATGGCCGTTGGGTTTTAGCCTTCTGAAGGGCAGCTCGCCGGTCACTTTTGTTTCACACCCGAACCCGTGCCTTTCTGATGCGTCGACGGCTATGATTTTTGCCAACTCCTCCAGAGATGCTGTTTTATCGGGCGTCCCGTTGACGGATTCTACGAATCTGCTCATATGCGCGCCTTTCTGGTCATGGGGCAGTTTGATATAACTGTCAATGGTTACGAGCACCTGGTATTTATGTGCCGGCCTTTCAATAGTTACAAACTTTTTCAGGCCTTCTACACCCACTTTTTCCAGCCCTATTTCATGTGTGGGCCTGGAGTTCTGCGTGTCTATCATAATCACTAAAGTATGTCAGGTATTAAATTCATATGCATATGGGACGATAGCTCCCGCCGGCATAGACAGCGTTAACCGGTATCGGTGGGCGGCCTGTACGGAAAGCATAATCCGAAATTTGCCGTTAATAAGGTCGCACTTTAAGTTTAATCGCACTTTATTTAAAAGGAAGAAGGAAATTTCATTGCGGTAAACTGAAGCATACACATATTAAAAGCGTATGATTCCAGCTAAAACGGGCGCGTAGCTCAGCTTGGTAAGAGCGTTCGACTGATAATCGAAAGGTCCTCGGTTCAAATCCGAGCGTGCCCATTTCAGAGATATAAACAGACGAGCAGAAATATACATTTTAGTGGTTTAATGCAGCAATGCCCGAACTGCCAGAACAATATTCATTTGGTTCAGTCAACGCCAACAGTAATACTTCTTTGCAAAGGTTGCGGCACTTTTTTTGACGCTTCGTTGCAGCCTGTCGGCGATTTGAAAACAGGGCTGGATATGAATCGCCTGCCGACGAAACCGAGGCCGTTGGAAAGACAGAAGGAAGCGCAAGCAGCCGCTGGTGTGGAACAGCCTGTAACAGAAATTAACAAAGAACAAGAAACCGGGCAACCTGTCAAAAGGACTGAAAGCATAGCTTCCGTGCTTTCCGGGGGCGGTTTCGCATCACCGGAATACGGCTGTCCGAAATGCGGATCCGGGATGAAATCCATGGCAAGCCCGGTAACAGGAAACATACTGTATACGTGCGCCAGGTGCGGGTACACAGGGACTGTTTACGTGAAGAAGTGATCAGACTTTCAACACTACGCCTTCTTTGACAGCTTCCCTAACAGTACCCAGTTCTTTTTTTTTCTTCTCGAATTCATCTTCTGTATAACATATTACATCCAAACTGACAGAACCATCCGAGAGTCTCATCACATGACCTATCCTTTCCGTAAAATCATATTTCTTGAAAGCGTCGGACACTATGATAAGGTCATAATCACTCTCTAACAGATAGTCGCCCCTTGCCCGGGATCCGAATAATATGATCTTGGAAGGCGAGAATTTTTTCTTCACTTTCTTCAGGAAATTTCTTATTTCAGCCGTTTGTATAGCCATCTCAACAACCTTCGAGCCGATTTTAACACTCTGAGCGCCTTGTCCTTATGGTATAATTCTGCAGGCGTTCCGCCGGCAATGTCGGGATATCTTGTAGTTACTGCTTCCGAAGTAAGGTCTGCTGCAACGTTCTGCAAATCCTTAGGCATTTTTACGGCTTTAGCCAATTTCAGCAGATCATGAATCTTTGGCGGGGCGGTTTTGAAACGCAGAATAAACAGAGCTTTAAGAGCCTTTTCAACAGACTGATGCGCAAAAAAAGCGCAGGCATAGTGGTTGCCTGCGGTAAGGCAGTCTTTTGCGGTCTTAGCATCTGCAAGCGCCTGCTTAATCCAGTTAGCAATCTCTGGTCTCATAAATAAAATTAAGCGACATGTGTAATAAGCTTATTTATCTATGATTCGTAGCTGTTCACCGTATCAGAGCACCCTGCCCCACGTCTTTGTCCGGTTTTAACACAGTTATCTTGTCGCCTTTCTCCGCGGCAAGCAGCATGCATTGCGATTCAAGGCCCATGAATTTCACAGGTTTTAAATTTGCAACCACGACCACGTCCTTGCCTACCAAGTCCTGTGGGTTGTAAAATTTCGCCATCCCTGCAACGCATTGGCGCGTTTCGTTGCCGATATCTATCTGCAGTTTTAGTAATTTTTCCGATTTCGGCACATTCTCCGCAGACAAAACTTTGCCGATCCTTATGTCAAGCTTTTTGAAATCTTCTATATCCAACAACTCCTTAACACCTCCCAATTTTTGCAGCCTTTTATTTATCGCGTCGTCTTCGACTTTGTTGAATAATATTTCCGCTTTTCTTATTTTGTGCCCGGGTTTTATTTTAAATTCGCCCGCCGCGCTCCACGGGTCCTTCTTTGCATTTAGCATGCCCAGTATTTTTTCCGATGAAAAAGGCAGGAACGGCTCCAACAATATCGCAAGCGTCCGGCACGCGTTTGCGCACACATATAGGCAGGTTTTGTTGTTCTTGTTATTCCACGGCTCTTCGCTTTGGAAATAATTGTTGCAGGCGCTGGAAAATTCAAGTATTTTCTTTAGTGACCTGTCATGGTGGTTGGATTCTATCCCTTCGCCTACAAGTGCAGGGATCATTTCTAACCGGTTTAAAATTTCTTTCTTTCTGTCCAGAGATTTGGCGCCCAATTTTTTCTCGTTTTCAGGTTCAGGAATCTTCCCGTCGAAATGCGAATTGGTGAACGTTAACGTGCGGTTGACGAAATTGCCCACGTTCGCAACCAGCTCGTTGTTTATTTTAGACTGGAATTCTTTCCAGTCAAAATTGATGTCCTGCTGCGAATAGGTCGTGATCGAAGACAGGTAATAGCGCAAATAATCCGCCGGAAACTCGTTTAAAAAATCTTCCAGTGATATGTACCATCCCCTGCTTTTTGAGAACTTCTGGTTTTGCAGCAGCAAATGGCCGCGCGTCGGTATGTAATCAGGCTCCTTGAATTGTTTGGTTATCAGCCTTATCGCGGTCATGAACAAATAATGGTGGTAAACAATGTCCTTCCCGATGTAATGGTAAATTTTCGCAGAGTTCCAGAATTTTTTAGCCCTGCCTTCGTCGCCGAAATATTTTATCGCCGTCGCAGCATAGCCGATCGCATTGTCAAACCAGCCATAAAAAACTTTTTTATCATCGCCCGGTACAGGCACGCCCCACGGTATGTCGCGTGTTATATCCCATTCCTTCAACCCTTCGTCTATCCATTTCAAGACGTAATTTTTCACGTCTTCCTGCAGGTTTTCGTTGGCCAGCAGCCAGCTTCGGAGTTCTTTTGAAAACGCGGATAACCTGAGGAAATAATGTTCGCTCTCTTTCTTAACAGGTTTTCGTCCGCAAATTGCGCAATGCTCATTTTTTATCTCGCCGGGCTCCAAAGCGCGCCCGCACTTCTCGCAGCCGTCCGAATACTGTTCCGTGGCGTTGCAATGGGGGCAAGTGCCTTTTACATACCGGTCCGGAAGGAATTTTTTGTCGTGTTCGCAGTAGGGCTGCGAAACCGTTTTTTTGAAAATGAAGCCCCTTTTGCCGAGTATGCGGAAGAATTCCTGCGACAATTTTATGTTTTCGGGAGAGCTTGTTTTGTAAAAAATATCGAATGATATGCCGAGTTTTTTGAAGTCCTTTTGGTCGCGCTCGTTCCAGAATTTGACGTAATCTTCCGGGCTCTTGTTCTCTTTTTCGGCCTTTACCAGGATGGGCGTTCCGTAATCGTCAGACCCGCAAAGGTACAGCACTTTGTGGTTGGTTGAGCGCAGGTAACGCGCCAGTATGTCCGCGGGCAGGTATGTTGACGTGATATGGCCCAGGTGTATCTCGCCGTTGGCGTAAGGCAGCGCGGATGTTATAACTATATTCCCACGCACGGCTGGAGAATTCTTCACTTTGCTGGGAATTTTGGCATCAAAAGTGACCACCGGTTTAATTGATTAGGTAGAATGGTATATTTAACTTTAATGAAATTCGACGAAGCGCCGGACATCAGGGAGTCGGTGCACAGGATAATTAAGGCGCTGGGGATGGACCGCATAGACACGTCAAGGGTTTTCTGTATGCGCAGCTTCGGCTCAAAAGGGCGTTCGATGGCAAGGATCTGGTCAATGCCAAAAGTCTGGCAGAAAGCGCTCGGAATAGAGGCGCATTACGTGATTGAGGTCATATCAGAGCGTTTCGACCGTTTAACCGAGGAAGAGCGCGAAAAGACGCTGATACACGAACTTATGCACATACCGAGAAGTTTTTCCGGCGGGTTAGTACCGCATAATTGCTTCGGGAAGAGGATCGACCACCGGTCTGTAGACAAGCTTTTCAGGGAGTATAAACAAAAATCAGGGCTTAAATAACTAACCGTTGACTCTTGTTCTATGGGGCCCAAGATTGTAATATTGGCTGTAATCGTTTCTTTGGCAGCGGCCTTGCCTTTTGCAGAGGCGCAGGATTACGAAGTGAGCCCTTCCGTGGGCCGTATCGGCACGTTTTCGGTGCAGCCAACCGGCACAGAGTTCCAGAACTATTCCTACGTTGACAAGCCCTTTGGCAACATAACATCAACAGTGAACGTAAGCTCTTACCAGCGCGATGGCCAGGTTGTGCACGAGACAATTATTTCGTTATCAAGCTCGGCGGGCAAACACGTTACGGTGTCTGTAAAACCGTCTTACTGCAGGATAGGAACAGACGGCTGCGAGTATTTTGTTTGCGAGCAACCCCCCGGCCTTGACATCAGGCCATACGGCAACGCGCAAAGAAAATGCGTTATTATTTCTGACAGCTGCGCGGGACGCGAAGTCCGTCTTGAGTATTCGATGGAGCAACTGGCTGGCGTTGTAACAACCGGCAAAACAGTTAAGTGCCCGCAATCGTTCTGCGACCAGGTCACCATGTCCATAAGCGCGCCGGCGATATCCCGCGCGGGCGACAAAATTTTGGTAGAGGGTTATTTAACAACTGAAGGGGAGGGTGTTCCTTCGTCCATTGTTGTAACCGCGGGCGCATACAATGTTAAGACCGGCTCAAGCGATTTCGGCTATTGGCGCGCGCCAATTGAGATAAAAAACCCGGGCCGTTACGAACTTTCCGCAAAGTCTGAGAGCTGTAACCGGGAGGCTAGGACCACTATCCAACTGCTTGAGGTTAAACAGGAGGGCCCGAAATCGGAAATTTTGGTTTATCCAACAAACATAGACGTCGAATTGGGCGGCAATGCGCTGCTCGCGGTGCAACAGGCCGGCGAGGAAAACGTTTTCGTGTCGTTAACCGGCGTTCCGTCGGAGTGGATAGAGCCCGCGAGTTTCTCAATGTCGCGCGGCATCAGGTTCGTTTATCTGTCGCCAAAATCGCCGGGCAGCTATGTTATAACAGTCAGGAGCGGTTCCGAGGAGAAAAACGTCACCCTTTTCGTGGCTAAAAGGGAAGTACAGGAACCCGGAAAAAAAGCCGGCGGGGCCGCTTTGCTGGTTTTGTTGTTAGGATTCCTGTTGTTGTTGAGCTCCAAAAAACCCGGTCGTTCGGCAACGGAAAGGAAAGAGTATCTCGGTGTTGTGAAAAAAGAAATAGAAAACAAAGGCCGCGTTTTTTAATCCGGGATTGTTCAGGCGTTGAAACCGGATTCCGGGCGTTCTTCTGTTCTTTCCGGCGAATAGGTATTTAAGCTTTAGGATCTTCGTAATGGATAGGCGATGTTGTTGCGAAAAACGGCTTTTTTCATTTTGACTTTGGCCATCGTTTCTGTCTTTTCCGCCAGCTCACTGGGCAGCAAGGTCGGCATCACGCCCACGATAACCGAAATGGGCGTTTGTACGGCCTCCTTTACAAACCAACTGGTGCGGATAACTAATTTGGGAGCGGTCACAGACACTTACAAGCTTAATTCGGATTCCGGCATGATAGTATTCGCCGGCTGTACTGTCGGGACGGTAAGCAACAACGAGGTTGTTCTGGCGCCGGGCGAAACCGCGTTTTGTTCCGTGTTCGTTAACCCGTTAAACAACACGGCGGCGCAAAAATACCCGGTAACGCTTAATGCGGACTCCGAATCGTCCGCCGATTCTGCGAGCGCAAAGATCAGCGTCGACGTCCTGAGATGCAATGCGGTTTCGATTACAACACAGGAGACTGTTCAGGCTTGCGCGCGCGAGAAATTTTCAGAGCCGTTGATAATAAAGAACACGGGACGGGCAAAAGAAACGTTCAATATCTCAGCCAGCATCGCAGGTAAATTCGACCGGCCCGAAATTGTCCTTGAACCGGGCCAGTCCAGTGTAATCAATTTCGAAAGCGCGCTCGAAAAGGTTTCCAACAATACGGTGAAATTCGTAGCCAAGTCCAAGGATTCCTTCGCATCTGCCGAGGCGTTTTTAGATGTCGGCGTGCGGGAGTGTTTCAAATTCGGCGCGTCGCTGGCTGCGCCCGCACCGATGTGTTCGAGGCGTCCGGCGGCATTTGAATTAAGCATACAGAACACGGGCAGCAGAGCTGACGTGTTCCAGATAAACGCGAGCGAGGTGGAACCCGGACAAAAGCAGATTACCCTGAACGCCTCGCAGAATGCGACGATAAGGATACCGTATCTGCCGGAAGTGGACGGCAAATTCAGGCTCAATGTTTCGGTTAAATCGCTGGCCACAGACTCTGTAAAAACTTTGTCCACGGAAGCCGAGGCAAGGGAATGCGCGACAGCCTCTTTGTCGCCGCGGGTGCCGGCCGGCTCCATATGCACGGGCGAGAAGTTTACCTACGCAATCGACATCAAAAACACCGGGGCGTTCGCAGAATTTTACTCTTTGAACGCCTCGTTGGGAACGCTGAGCGCGGACAGGGTTATGGTAGAATCCGGGGACGTCAAAACAGTTTATTTGACCGCCAATACGACAGGCCTTTTGGAAAACAGGACTCATGAAATAACCCTCACGGCCTCTGCCGGCTCCATGAAGAATAGCACAAAGCTCTCACTGAACGTTGTCGTGTGCCATAACGCTGTCATGAAATTGTTGCCCCAGTCGCTGACAGTCTGCATACCCGAAAGAGCAACATTCAAGGTGGAAATAAACAACACAGGCCGCCGGCCTGAAACATTTGCGATATTCGCCGCAGGAAATAAGATAGCCGACAACTTTTTGGTTGCGGAGAACACCAGCAATAGCAGAGAGTTCGATGTTGATTACAGCAATGAGACAGGCGTTTACAGGGTGGACGCGGACGCGGTCTCCCAGGCACTCATCATGAAGTCGGCTGCAGCACTGGTTGTAAGGGATTTCGACGCCTGCTACGGCGCGTCCCTGGCCAGCAGGGATGCGTCAAAAACAATAAAACCTTCTGACAGGACCCTGCAGGAGCTGCAACTGCGCAACACAGGGATAATGACGCTGAATTATATTCTCCAACTGGTAGGACCGCAGTGGATGGCTGTCGGCATCAGCAACATCACGCTGGAGCCCAATGAAACAGGAAAGGTGTATCTTTACATAGCCCCGCCGTTTGGCACAAAGTTCGGCAATTACAGCACAAGGATCATAGTGATCTCGGAAAAAGGCGTTTCGTCCGGTGTGGATTTTGTCACAAACGTCGCGGAACCAACCACGACCTTGAGGCCCGCCAACGCCACAACGACTACGGTGCCAACCGAGGGCGGCGAAAGAAGGACCGTAGTCATAGGCATAATTCTGGCAATAGGCGCTATACTGGTTCTAAGGTATATATTTACGAGCAAATAAGTCCAGATAATAATATTTAATACTAACCGGAATATTATCAAGCGTGCTTGACATGCAGACACTAAACAGCGTAAACAAGGCAGGCTCCTCGGCGGAAGAGGCCATAAACCACATAGGCATTATCATGGACGGCAACAGGCGGTTTGCCAGAAAGCTCATGCTTGAACCGTGGAAAGGCCATGAATGGGGGCAAAAAAAGGTCGAAGAGGTCCTTGAATGGTGCGCCGACGCCGGCGTCCGCTGCGTTACCTTTTACACGCTTTCGCTGGAAAACATAGCCGGCCGCCCCAAGATTGAGCTGGATTACCTTTACGGCCTTATGGAAAAGGTCGCGCTGGACGTGGTCAACAGGAAAAACCACTCGGTCCACACCAAAAGGGTAAGGGTTAACATCGTGGGCCGCAGGGAAACCCTCCCGGTTAAACTGCAGAAACTGCTGTCAAAGGTCGAGGAGATCACAAAAGGCTACAGGGATTACGAGGCCAATTTCGCAATCGCGTACAGCAGCAGGACGGAAATGATAGACGCCGTAAAAAAGATAGCGGACAAGGTTAGCAGGGGAATCATTGACGCGTCGAAAATCAGCGAATCCACGATAAAGGAAAACCTTTACAGCCCGTCGATGAGCGACCCCGATTTGATCATACGCACGGGCGGCGAAAAAAGGCTGAGCAATTTTCTTTTGTTCCAGTCCGCCTATTCCGAGTTGTTCTTCACGGACACGCCGTGGCCGGAATTTTCAAAAAACGATTTTATGGCCGCTATCAGCGATTTTCACCGGAGAAAGCGCAGGTTCGGCGCGTAAAATGGAAAGAATAACAAGCTCGGATAAAATTTTGCTTCTAGGAAAAAGCGATTTTTTAGTCGACGTCAGCAAGGGAGTGTTCCACACCAATCATGGAACAATAAACCTTTCAAAGCTCGTCGGGAAAAAATTCGGCGTGAAAATAAAATCATCCAAAGGCGAAACGTTTTCCGTGCTGCGCCCGAACATAAACGATTTTTTGGAAAGACGCCTGGCGAGATTGCCGCAGATAGTTTCGCTCAAAGATTGTTCGCTGATCGCCGGCATGACAGGCATGTCGTCGGGTTATCGCGTTATCGAAGCCGGAACCGGTTCGGCGTTCTTAACAACGTTCATGGCAAATCTTGTAAGGCCCGGCGGAAAGGTTTACACGTATGAATTGAGAAGCGATTTTTTCAAGTCAGCAAAAAAGAACATCGACGATTCCGGCTTATCTGAATGGGTCGAAGCGAAAAACAGGGACATATCAAAAGGCTTCAGGGAAAAGGACGCTGATGTTGTGGTTCTGGATATGATAGGCGCGGAGAAAATCGTCCCGAAGGCGCACAAAGCCATGAAGAGCGGCGGTTTTTTAGTTGTGTACAGCCCGTACATAGAGCAGGTTAAATCTGTTTCCGCTGCAATCGGAATGGAATCGTTTACAGGAGTCCGCACAATAGAGTGCCTGGTGCGCGACTACAAGATAACACGCGACTTCTCACGGCCAAACACCACGATGCTGGCGCACACCGGATACGTAACGTTCGCTCGCAAAATTTAGTTCCTTGGTTTTTTCCAAAGTGTTTCGAAAACAAATATTATGGACGACATGCCCACCCCTTCGGCAAAGTTGATTGTAAGCGGTATTTTACCGACGATTACAGTGTCTATGGCCTGGTTATAGCTGTAATAGCCCAGCGAAACAGCGGAATAATCAAACAAAAAGCCGGCCAAAGAACCGAAGAACGCGAACCACATAAATCTTGCGCTGCGGGCGTAAAGGGTTATAACCGTTATCAGGAATGTGCAAAAAACCAGGAATGAATACCAGGTCTCCGCAATCATGGGAAAAACCTTCTGCGTAATTTCTCAGATACGAAGTAAACAATAATAATATAGTTGAAATAGTTCGCTATGGTAAACGCGCTTGCGCCGAAGAAAAACGGCCCTATATTGTAGCTCCAGAAGCCGGCGAACCTGCCCAGGGGCTCGGCGAGGGCGGCGCAAAAAACCGTGAACATTCCTAACGCGGCGTAGCGTAGCGCTTCCTTGCGCTCAACGTATAGTATGGCCGCCGACACAAGCGTGGATAATATAACATACTGGAAATAATCGACCATGGGTTATAATACTATTACGGGCTATAGTATAATTATGATAGAGAGAATCACAGCATACGGCCACCAGTGCGTGACATCGAAGCACGACACAACGCTGGAGTTCACAAAAGACAGGAACATGACGTGGGAAGGCCATTGCATTGTCGGCGTCCGCTCGGATAAATCGTGCCACGACCTGTCCGAAGGCCTTAAAACCGCGCTCAAGGCGGGGAAGCGGTTAATAATAAAGCTGAAATCAGGCAGCGCGTCAGACACCATCATCGCGTACGGCCATCCGCACCTCACGCTCAAGGACCGCAAGGATATAGTCATTAGGAAATCCGGTTTCGTTGATGACAGGACGCTTGCGGTCCATGCCACAAAATCCTCAAACAGCCTTGACCGCGAGCTGGTCAGGAACCTTAAAAACCCCAGGCAGAAACTGGAAGTGGTTATAGAGTATTAAAGTGATTGTCCATGCTCTGCGACAATTGTGAAAGCGAACTTAGAAGGAACTGGAAGTTCTGCCCGGCCTGCGGCGCGGAAACAATCCACGAGGACATTTTCATCAGCCTTGGAAACATACTCAGGGGCATAACAAGGGAAATGGAACCCTCCCGGCAAGCGCCTTTTACCTGGCCTGAGGAGGAGGCCGCGGAAACGGAACCAGCGCGCAAAAACAGGCCGAAACGTTCGATCGAACCGAAAACCCTGATAAGGAACCTCGGCAACAGGATATTTTTCGAGATAAAGTTGCCGGATGTTGACCCGGACGAAGTCCGGTTAACCGAGCTGGACGAGTCTTTCGAGATTAAGGCCTTCGCAGGCGACAAGGCGTACTTTAAGATTATCACTGTCCCGCAGGGGTTTTCTTTGGAAGACCAGTATTTTGAGAAAGGCAGGCTTATTATGGAGTTCGTCGCTTAGTTTTAACCCAGTTCAACGAATTAAATTCATGCGCAGAACGAAACCGACGTGGCAGAAAGAGCTCGCGTCGGAGCGCGTCAAAAGGCTTTTTGAACTGGCCGAGGAATCGCATCTGGAAAAAACCGGAATGGCAGACCGCTATGTACAGTTGGCGAGGGAGCTTGCCATGCACTACAAAATCGGGATTCCAAGGCAGCTTCGCAGCCGTTTCTGCCGCGAATGTGGGTCATACCTGTCGCCCGGCTCGACGTCAACGGTGAGGACCAGAAAATCTATTAAGGCCGTGGTGATCACGTGCAAAAAATGCGGAAATATAACGCGTTTCCCTTACGGCCGCCGCAAACAACCGGTTTAAACCATATATATTATTAACCGCACTATTATGGAGAGTTAATTTGATGGACGCAAGAAACATGGTTCAGCAAAATATTATCGCAGTTACGGCTGTTAAGCTTGTGGAGATGATAGAGCTGGCGCCCACGGTCTGGTTCTGGTTCGTGAAAACAGGCACCGCCAAGAGGCGCGGTCCTGTCT
>JACOVS010000006.1 GCA_016177205.1 Candidatus Aenigmatarchaeota archaeon | reverse complement strand
GGCTTCAGGCCGTTCTTTTCTACGCATTCCACAAAATAACCTGTCCTGACGCTGCTAAGTTTGTCCGCGTCCTGATCTTTTATATCTTTTATCCTACCCTTCAGAATTTCTGCTGCCTTCTTCCCTAAAACGCCCTTGTAATCATCAAATGAAAAATTGATCCCGAAGCCGGAGAAAAGCTTCTGCCAGGCCCCGAAATCACAATTTTTACTGTCCACCGCAGTCCCGTCCATGTCAAAAATAACCGCTTTGATCATTGTGATGTGCCTCGAAAAGTCTATGATATTAAAGCCGGAGAAGCCTTATATTCATAGCGAACGAATTTTCAGTGATCGTTATGCCCATATCTTCCGCGCCGTACACAAGGAAATACGCGCACACAAAAACCAGGGGCGCCGAGACAAACGTTACGTGCGGGTTCTGCGGCCGTTTAGTTCCGCGTTACAAGACTTTCGTAAAGTACAGGGGTTTCCGCATAACGGATCCCGGCATTCTCAAATCCGTAGACCCGATGTACGTTTCTGTGTACTCGCAAAAAGTTTACGCTTGCCCCAGTTGTGCCCGCCACAGAGGCATCATAAAGCCTGGCAAGAGCATACGCAAGAAGCATCACCACACAATGTCAAGACCCATGGGCTAGTGGAAACCTGTTTTATACAAAGTATACATTTAAGTATATATGTCTCGGTCCGAAAATCCTTCTCGCTGTTAAACAATAATAGTCCTAGCGTAGAATATTATCTAGGTAGCATGCTAAAAGTCACTTCTCTGAGGGGCGCGTTGCGCAAGAAGCTGTTCCATCAGGAGCAAAAAGCCCCTGTTTACGACAGCGTTTACCCCATATTTATCAAGAAGCAAAGGGCTCCGCTGGTCATAACAAGCCACCCCGAACATTTGCACGAAACCAACATCCGCTACCCGTTGATAGAACCCTTCCTTTACGCAAACATTGTCTGGGACAGGGAAAGGAGCGAACTTGTTTACAAGATCCTTGAACCTTGGCTTACCGAAGAGGACAGGAAAACGATAAGCGGCATAACGTCCGACCTTATGGAACTGCTTGAGGTCGAACTTTCATCAATCACCAAGAAGGCCGAGGCCGTGAAATACCTTGAAGAACACGTGAAGAGGATCATCAGCGAGACCGGCATAAAAGTGCCGAGGCACAAATACGGGAAGATATTTTATTACATCTACAGGAATTTCATAGGCCTGAACGAGATAGAGCCTTTGATGAATGACCCGCGCATCGAAGACATAGGGTGCGACGGCGTGGGCGTGCCGATTTACATAGTCCACAGGGTTTTCGGCTCGGTCAAAACAAACATAAAATTCGACAACCTGGAAATTCTTCGGAATCTCGTAGTCAAGATAGCGGAAAGGTGCGGCCGTTACATAAGTTACGCCGAACCGATTTTGGATGGAAGCCTGCCCGACGGTTCCCGCGCACATGCGTCACTGTCGTCCGATGTCACGACGCACGGGCCCACGTTTTCCATAAGAAAATTCAAGGAAGAGCCGTTCTCGCCCGTGGACATAATAGGCGTGGGCACAGCCTCGCCGGAAGTGATGTCCTACCTCTGGACAACCGTTGAGCACGGCTCAAGCATTCTGATCTGCGGCGGTGTCGCAACCGGTAAAACGTCGCTCCTGAACTGCCTGTCCATGTTCATAAAACCCGAGCAAAAAATAGTCACGATAGAAGACACGCGTGAATTGAGTCTGCCGCACGAGAACTGGATTCCGAGCGTCTCGCGCACAGGCTTTGGGATACCGACCGCAACGGGTGAAAAATATGGAGAGGTAAGCCTGTTCGACCTGCTAAAAGGCTCTTTCCGTGAAAATCCCGATTACGTGATTGTCGGCGAGGTAAGGGGAAAGGAGGCCTATGTTATGTTCCAGGGTATGGCGTCGGGTCATCCTTCGATGACGACAATGCACGCAGACTCCATCGAGGGTGTTATACGAAGATTGATAACCCCGCCCATCGAACTGCCGCCGTCGTTGATAGAATCCCTTGACATGATCATAGTGCTGTCGCACGCGCGGGAGATAGGAAAATCCGCAAGGAGGATAAACGAAATTGACGAGATAGAATCGATGGACCCTGTCACCGGCAAGGCGCACCACGTCAAGGCTTACTCATGGGATCCGATCAACGACACCTACCAGAAAAAGGAAGAAAGCGTGCTTTTGCGCCGCATAGCAGCCAACCTCGGGGTTTCTTACGAATCTATTGTCGAGGACATGGAGGAAAAGGAGACCATCACCAATTGGATGCTGCAAAAGAAAATCACGAAATTCGAGGACGTCGCCAACGTGATAAACCTGTATTACAAGGACCGCCACACCCTGATGGACTGGGTCAGCAGTAACATGGAGCCTTACTCGACAATGAGCAAGGACGACGTACGAAATCTCAGGGTGACAGCCTCGGGTATGAGGGTGTTGGGCGAAAAGCAAACCGCTTGATTTTTCAACTTTAATCAGCTGTGAAAATAATTACAAAAAGTGATTTGATGGAACGCGCGGCAACAGGCATAGACGGTCTGGACGAAATGGTGGCCGGCGGGCTGCCGAAAAACTCCCTGACACTGTTAACCGGAACGTGCGGCACGGGTAAAACGACTTTCTGCGCACAGTTCCTCTACAACGGCGCTACCAGGTTCGGCGAAAAGGGCGTGTACATCTCTTTCGAGGAAAACCCGGAAATAGTCAAATCCGACATGAAATTGTTCGGCATGGATTTTGACACGCTTGAAGCGGAAAGGAAGGTCGTCTTCATCAAATACGACCCGTACCACATAGAGGACATATTCGACATAATAGAATCCAACGTGCGCCTGACCGGCGCGACAAGGGTCTGCATAGACTCGATCTCGGCGCTCGGCCTTTACGTGCGCGATATACCCGAACTTCGCAGGATGATATTCAATCTTGGCATGACGCTGCGCAAACTGAACTGCACCTCGATCATTACCTCGGAAATCCCGCCCGGCGCCTCGGGCATTTCGCGCTTCGGCGTCGAGGAGTTTATCAGCGACAGCGTGATAGTCCTTTATTATTTCAAGTCCGAAACCACTTTTACGCGCGCGATAACCATCTGGAAGATGCGCGCCACCAACCACTCCAAGAAAATCCACCCGTATGAAATAGGCGAACGCGGCGTGGTAACGTACCCGCAGGAAGAAGCGGTAATGCGCTGATTTTAAGCCCGGCAAGCACTATTATACTATAGATTCTGATGCCCCAGAACTTTGTTTCGCTTGCCACGTCGGCCTTCGGCTGGATACCTGAAAAATACGAAAAGGAGCTGCAGCCAGTTAAAACCGGCTTGGAAAGGGCGGGCATGAAATACCTGCTTAAGACGTGGGTGTCCATATCAGCCGCTATCGGCGTCGGCGCGGCTGTGTTTTCCCTCGCACTTCTGGCCGCACTCTCGGTAACGCTTAAAATGGAGCTTGCAAACATTGTTATGTTCTCTATACTGCTCCCGCCGCTTTTCGGCATGTCCGCGTTTCTGGGCATGGCCCTGTACCCGTATCAGAGGGCAATGTCCAGGAAAAGGTCCATAGAAGCGAACCTGCCTTTTGCGCTAAACCACATGGCCGCAATCGCGG
Source organism: Candidatus Aenigmatarchaeota archaeon (assembly GCA_016177205.1). GTDB lineage: Archaea > Aenigmatarchaeota > Aenigmatarchaeia > JACPZZ01 > JACPZZ01 > JACPZZ01. Next base: position 10,386 of record JACOVS010000006.1, on the reverse strand, counting down.
CCTCGGGCGTTCCAACATACGTAATGTTTAGTTTGCTTACAACATTCAGGGAGTACGGCGAGATATCCGCGGAGGCGCGGAAGATTGTCCGGAATGTCGACACGTTCGGCCTGAGCATAACCAGTTCGATACAGCAGGTCGGTGAGCGTACTCCTTCAAAGAATTTCAAGCAGCTTCTCGAAGGGATAAAGTCCAGCATCGAGACCGGAGGGGACCTTAAAAAATTTCTCGCTGACCAGGCCAAGGACGCGTTATTCGACTACCGGATAAGAAGGGAAAAATACATGGAGCTGCTGTCCACATACGCGGACTTTTACACCGCGTTGCTGATCGCGGCGCCGCTGTTCCTGGTTGCAATATTAACCGTCATGAACATGATAGGCGGCGCATTGGCCGGCGCATCAATAGAAAGTATAATGGTGCTGGGGATTTTCGTGGCCCTGCCCCTGGTCAACATCGCATTTTTGGCGTTCGTTCACATGACGCAGCCCGAGGTCTGAAAATGGTGCTGAAGAAAAAAGGCTTGCTCAATTGGATTTTCCGCAACAAGAAAAGGACAGCCGTAATCGGGGCCTCCCTGGCAGCGGCCATAGTAGTAACCGGTATAAACCTGCTTTATTTTACGCATGACCCGCTGATTTTCCAGCTTTTGGGTTCGCTGGCCGTAGCCATGTCCCTAGGACCTTCTCTCCTGATAAGCTACTCGGAATACTCCACGGCAAGGGAAATAGAGACAAAATTCCCGCTGTACATAACCGATGTTGTTGACGGCGTCCGCGCCGGTATGACCCTGCCAATCGCGATGAAAGCGGCCGCGAAGCACGATTATGGAAGACTCAACCCGTCTGTCAGGCAGATGTCCGCACAGATGGACTGGGGCGTCCCATTCGACGACGTCTTAAGAAGTTTTTCCGAGTCTGCAGGAACGCCCCTGATAAGGCGCACAGTGGCAACAATAATAGAAACGCACAGGTCCGGCGGAAATATCGTTGAGGTTTTGCAGGCGGTCTCCGGCGCGATTATCGAGGTGAATAAAATAAAATCCGAACGCGCGTCACACATTTACGGCCAGATGATCACGGGCTACACCATATTTTTTGTGTTCCTTGCCGTCCTGATCGGTTTGCAGAAATTCCTGCTGCCGTCGCTGTCCGGCCTGGGGGGCGGCCTTGAAGGGGGCCTGTCCGGCGAAGTAAATTCCGGATTGTACGACCTGATGTTCACCGCAATGATAATAATCCAGGGAACTTTCTCGGGCCTGGCAATAGGCAAGATGGCCGAAGGCTCCTTGTTCGGCGGCTTGAAACACTCTGTCGCACTGGTCACGATAGGCTATGGCGCATGGGTCGCTGCCGGCACTTTGGTAGTGTGATGACCGCCTATTTTGTTTTTTAACATGTTTTTTGCCAGCCTTGGCAAAAATCTCAGGTAAATTTTCGCCCGCAATTTAAGCAGGCTCCCGCCGGCCATCATGCCCTTCAGGACCGAGTCCCCGATGCCTTCATCCTCGCCCATGATTTCAAAGGCAGCGTCCACAACAAGCTTGTTCTGGCCGAGCCGCATCAGCGTGTAACGTTCCATGAACTCCTTTTCAAAGGCTTTATCGACCGCCTTTTCGTATTCCTTTAGCATCGCGTAGGAAAGGTCATTCTTTTTTAAAGCCTCTTCAATAATGCCGGCCGCGATCTTGCTGCTGATCATTGCGTTGCCGATCCCGCCGCCTGTCAGGGGGTCGATAATGGACGCCGCATCGCCCACTAAAACAAATCCGTCGCCGGCCCGTTTCCTTTTCTGCGCCCCTGTTGGCAGGTTCCATCCCTTTACTTCTGAAACCTGTTTCGCGTTTTTGAATCTGGGGGCAAGCCTTGAAGTTTTTACAGCCCGCTCAAAAAGAAGTTTGAGGTTTAATCTTCTGTTCTGTATTTCTGACGCAAGCATTCCAAGCCCCACATTCGAGACGTTATCCCCGACAGGAAATATCCAGAAGTAGCCTGGCATGCATTCACTGAGGAAATGAACTTGCATTTGCTCCGGGTCGGCGTCCACGTTTTCGTAGTACGCCCTTATCGCTACGTGCGATTTGCCGGCGTCGAACCCGCTTAGTCCCAGCTTTTTCGCAACAACCGAGTTGGCGCCGTCCGCACCGACAATTACCTTTGCGCGAAACTCCTGCTCTTTTCCATCCTTAACGCCTTTTACGCCCACGACCTTGTTCCCGTCCATTATAACGTCCGTTACCGTGAAATTCTCAACCGTGTCGGTTTTTTTCTTGGCCAGCTGGAAAAGTATGTTGTCGAATATCTCCCGCCTGCATATGTACTGCTGGAAAACGCTCTGCCTCGATTCTATCAGTGTTCCGGACGGCGAGGATGCGGCAAGGCCGTAAATCCTGGAGTGCTGGGATTTTTTTATTTCTTCCTCTGCGCCCAGCTCCCTGATTATTTCGATGCACTTCTCGCTGATCTCGTCGCCGCATGTCTTGTCCCTCGGGAATGAGGCTTTGTCAAGAAGAAGCGTTTTAACCCCTTTTTTTGACAGCAGGCCCGCACACGAAGACCCGGCGGGCCCGGCGCCAACCACTATTACGTCGTACTCTGCCGCCATACAAGTAAAATATAGAAATCCGGTTTTAATTGCTTTTTCGCTGTCATCGGGGGGTTATATGAACTTTATGTCCGCGTACTCCATGGTAGCGGTCGAAGCCGCATTGGAGCCGCTGCAGTTGTGCGGTATTCGCACCCTTGTTATCGCGTTGCTGTCTATGCTTGTATTGCTCACGGAAACAGGCACGCCCGGCGACAGGCTCAGGTTGGCCGGCGCTATTATGTATTCCGCGCTGCTGCCGTTATTGAAAAGCACTATCATCTTGAACTCTCCCAGCGGGACGTTGCCCTGGTTGATCACCTCTACGGAAAACCTCTTTAAGGTTGAGTTGTAGACAGGGGTTTCAAAGGCCAGCCATGCAGCCGAACAACCCACCTGTTTGGAGCCTTTTTCGTTTAGTACCTGCGTCTGCGTCCTTGAATAATCCAGAACCCAGTTGCTCAGTATTATTGCGACGGCCATCGTGAACGCGACAAGAAGGACGGTTGCTATCAGCGGTGACAAACCCTTGGAGTTTTGCATAATAATTATTCGCCGACCTTACCAATAAATATCAATTTACAGGCTTGTCGCAGTTCCGACAACAGTGTACCTGCTCTGGCACAACGCCGTAACTCTGATTTCGCGCCAAGCTACGCCGGAAGGCATTACACCGCTGATTATGTAGTTGTTAAGCTTGATCGAAGATCCCACGCCCAGGTTCCTCACAGTAGCGTCAAGATTGGGCACTGTTGTGTTTGTATAAGTCACGCCGTTGGCATCCCTTACCGTTATTCCTGTGATGTTCAATGTCTCGGTTCCGGTCGAGTATGTTATTGTCACATTAAACCTGCTTCCGTCGCCTGCTGTGCTGTTTCCCAGAACGGAAACATCGTCCCGATCAATGGAAAGCGTAGAATAAGCGCACAAAGTCTGTTGTTCTCCGCGCTGGCCGACGGTTTCCGTCTGCTGCTGCGTAAAACCGGTTATCCAGACGACCAGTATGGCCGCGACAGCCATTGTAAAACCGATAAGGAGCACAGAGGCTATGAGGGGCGAAAGGCCTTTAAACTGTTTCATAAACATCGTCTTCTCAGAACTTAACCGATCCTACGACAACGTACTGGCTCTGGCAAAGGCCGGTAACGCGAAATTCGGCAAGCGCGACGCCCGAAGAAACGTTGCCGCTCAGCACGTAGTTTGTGAACTTGCGCGATTCGCCCACAGCCATATTCCTGGTTTCATTGGCGGCCAGTGTTATCAGCGTTGCGTTTACGTAAGTAATGCCGTTGGCATCCCGGACAGTAAAGCCTGTTATGTTCACCAGCTCGGTCCCGCCGGAATAGGTTACCGTGGCGTTTAGGATGTTGCTTATGACATTCACGTCGTCCCTATCCACGGATAATACGGAATAACTGCACAAAACCTGGCGTTCGCCTCGCGTACCGATACTAGTGGTCTGCTGCTGCGTAAAACCGGTTATCCACGTGACTATTATCGCTGCCACGGCCATCGTGAACGCGACAAGAAGGACCGACGCTATAAGCGGGGATAAGCCTTTCCTCATCTTCTTCTCCTAGTAATTTCTCCTAATAATTATAACTGTGGCCGCAGCCATATAAACCCTATACTGACTTGTCAACAAAGGCGTATTCCGGGCAGTTCGAAACCACCCGGAACCTTGTTATGTTCGAGACGCCGTTGACTATGAACGACCTCGGCTCGCCGGGCGGCAGGGTGGTGTTTTGTTTGTTCGTTACACTGGTATCGGTTTCCAGGGAAACGCGGCTTATTCCGCTGCCGTTGTAAAGGAATAGCGTGAAATTCTGCAGTCCGATCCTTCCGTCATTGTTTATGATCAATATCAGCTGATTGCTGTTTTTGTCGTACGTGAAAGTGTCCAGCGCCATTCGGGCGTAGACGCAGTTCGCCTCGTTGCCTTTCGTTGTCAGCGTTGCGGTCTGCTGGGACATGTATTGCGTCGCCCATGTCGCCAGAATAGCCGCTATGGCCATCGTGAACGATATCAGCAGTACGGCAGCGACCAGGGGCGAAACCCCTTTCCTAAGACTATAAGCCATACAGTAGTTTTTGCGTTTGTTTCTTAAATATTGTTTAAAATCAGCCCGGGTATTTCTTTGTCACTTCTATGATCTTCGCGATATCCTCGTCCGAGAGGTCAATAACGTCCTTCTGGAACAGGACCTTAACGTCCTCCGCGGTCTTCGGGATGTTGTTTATTATCTTTACGATCAGGTCTTCCCTCAATTTCTCTATCGCGTGCAATTCCTCGGATATCTTTTCGTCGTCTTCAAGTTTTGAAAACTTGCGTAAATGTTCAAGGCTCGATTTCTGCTCGTAGCTTAACTCCCCCTCCTTTTCCCTTTCCTCAAGTATTTTTTTCGCTTTGGGGTAGGAAACGAACTTTTCCGAAATTACCTTCACTGCGAAAGCCTCCGTATATGCTCCGGTTTCACCGCAAGAATCTTCCTCTTGTTCCCGTCCATGACGCTGATAATGTATGCGCCGCCCCTTTTTCCGGCTACTCTGCCTGCAAGCCCCTTGAATCTCGGGAATGGCATGCCTCTCGGCGACGCAGAATCTGGCAGTATCACAACCGCCTCGCCTTCCTCAAAAGACTGCAGGTACTTGGTTATGGGCGTTCTGGAGCTCTTCCTTAACTTCTTCTTTGTACCCCATCTAACGCCGTGCGATCTCGTTACCATAATTTCGCCTTGTTTATTTAGCCGGTAAACATATTAAACCTTGATCTTGCCTATCTCCACAACATCCAACGCCTTCACCTTGGCCTTGTTGTTTGTTACGCCTGTAAAAGACGGCTCTGTGCGCCCATCGTCGCCTGTTACCAGCTCTTTAACGTACATGCCCGCCTCGGTCTTTATCAGAAATTCGGCCCGTTTGCCTGAAATCGCCTTGCCTGTCATCCTGAGTATCCTCCGTTCCCGGACCAGGTCAGCCCTTCTGTGTGCGACTCGCGCAGGCGTCCTCTGCTTTATCAGGCTCTTTATCTTAAGTATTTTTGATATGTCGCCCCTCTTTATCGGTTTTTCAAATTCGACAACGACCCTGTAAGTTTTCGTCAGCCTGGCAGCCTTTATTTTTCTTGCCGTCTCCTTGTCGCAGAACTTTACCAGTTTCACCTTGACTCGTTTGTCCCTGTTTATCTCCCTCTCCAATTTGGGCAGCTGAATTTTCCTTTTAACCGGATTTTGTAATTCCATAACGAACGGTCTCCATCCCAGGCATCGCGCATCAATATCCTCGCGGCCCGCGCCGTGCATGCTGCTGCTCTGCGAGTCAAAAGCGCGCAACAAAGGTTTTGCTATGATTTCTTCTACTGACGTCGCGTACATTTTGCCTTTGAATTTGCATTGCTTGCACCCCTTGCCGTTGCAATGCCTGCACGGCCACTTCGTCTGCGGTATCCCGCGCACAAGTTTCTGGTAAAGCCCGTAAACCCATATCTGCGACGGTTTTATTTCGACGTCGCCTTTGTCCATGTCAAAAAGTATTAAAACGTCCGGATTATCGAACTCCGCTTTTTTACCAGTTGTTTTCTCGATTAATTTTCCCAATTCCCTGTTAATTTCCGCTTTAATGGGCTCGCAGTGCTCTGCGCCGATCTCTTCCCATAAAATTTCCTCGTTCGACGCAACAGCGCCGGAAACTTTTGTTCCGACCACAAAATTTTCATATTCAAATTTGGAAAGCCTGTTAGCGGCTTTCTTGGCCACAGATCCCAAGTTATCGAAAAAGTTTCCGCATATCTTGCACACAGGCTTTTGTTTTCCTTTTTTTATTTTTGCGTTCCGGAAATCATAGGCCCAAATATTGGTTTCATCAATGTCGATTTTTGAGCCGGCGTCGGCTTCAAAAGCAAAAATGTCCTTGACGGCTTTTCCGCGTACCGCGTTTGTCGTGCCTTTTGTCAGCTGCGCGAATTGCCTTCCTAAACAATGGTCGCAGATGTAGCCAGCTTTCATTATTTGCTTTGCCTTGTCCAAAATCGAAGTTGTCATATCTTTTTCACGCTAACCGAATTATTTTCAATCCCTATCACCGCGCAGTGCGGTTTGCCGTCTGCCGAACGGGTCGCAGAGCCGGGATTCACAAACGTTATTCCGTTCCTCTGCCACGCGTCCTGTTCGTGCGTATGCCCGTAAATTAGGATATCCGCGCCGTATCTTTTCGCTATTGCGGATAGCTGGTCCTTGTCGCCTCTCGGCGATACTTCATCGCTATGCGTAATAACTATCCTCTTTCCTTCTATATCAACGCCTTCCATTTTCGGCAGATCCAGGTGATCCATGTTTCCCCTTACTATTTTGTGCGGTTTGCCTAATTTTTTTACAAACTCAACAACTTCTTCGCCTGTTAGGTCGCCGGTGCAAACTATAAAATCGCAGGCGTAAAGTTCTTTGCGTATTTCGTTGGGAATTTTATCCGCCCTATCAGGGACATGCGAATCGCCGAAAACGCCGATTTTCATCTTGGTCACTCCATCATAACTTTGCGCATCTGCACAAGTTTTTTCTCTACCAAGTCCCTGTCCTTGTCGGAAACTTTCTCGGCCAATTTTGATTTTATGTAGGCCTTGTCTACCCTTTCGTGAAGCTTTCCTATCAGATCTTCCAATACGCCGCTCTCTATGGATTTCGGCAGCAAATCGTTTTCCTTGCTGGCTTTTTTGGCCGCTATCAACTCAGTTATTTCTTTGAACTTGAAATACTGGTTTAATTTTTCAATGTTCGCTTCGATCTGGCCTGTTTCCAATGCGTAAATACCAGCCATTAGCCCGCGGAAAACATAGAGGTATTTTTTCACCGTATTCCTCCCCTGCGCTATGAATTTCCTGTAATTGAAATCTGCCATGCCCTTGTAACTGTTATACAGGCCGGCCTTTGGGAAAATGTTGTTTATAATTTCCTTCAGTTCTATATACTCGCGGGTTGAATAAATCGCCGGCGCGTTAAAATGCTCCAGCGCATTGCAGTTGCCATTCAGCGAAAGGCCTATCTCCTTCGAGGCCTCTGTCAATACTATGTCGTACCTCTGGTCTTCAAAATTTCTTATTTCCAGGATTTCCTTCGGTCTTGAAAGGCCCAGCAGCTTGTGAGGGTCTATTAAAAAAATTCCCCTGATGTCGAAGTCGCTGTCCTCGGATGAAAATCCGTACAGGTGGCTCCCGCTGATTATCAGGGAAAGTAGTCTACCGCCGCCGGCCCTCTCGTGGATTTCTTTTTTTACATGCGCTATTAATCTTACCTCGGTCCCGCCCAGACTTACGCTGACCATAAATTTCACACCTTTATCCCGAATTGCTTGGCCAGTTGGGCAAAGCCCCCGCGCTTCAAGTTTTTGCCGCCCATCATTCTCATCATTTTTTTCGTGCGGTCGTAATGCTTTATCAGTTCTTTTACCTCGTCTTCTTTTAGCCCGGAGCCTTTCGAAATGCGCTTTATCCTTGACGCCTCTATCAGTTCCGGGTTTAATTTCTCTTTCGTTGTCATCGAGTCCATCGCATTTTTCCATTTCGCCATCTGCCTTTCCTGCACATCCAAAACGCCCTCCGGCAGTTTTAATCCGGGTATCATCTGCATGACCTGCTTCAGCGGCCCCATTTTTTTTATGGACTCGATCTGCTCGTAAAAATCCTGCAGCGAATATTTGCCGCTCATGATACTATCCGCGGATTTGGCCAGTTCGGGCGTTTTAATCTCCTCGGCCTTTTCCAAAAGGCCCTGCAAATCTCCGTACCCTATCAGGCGTGCAACAAACCTTTTCGGGTCATACTGTTCAAACTCGTCAACCTTCTCGCCCACGCCGATGAATTTTATCGGCGCGTTGACGATCGAACAGGAGCTTAGCGCGGCGCCGCCCTTGGCTGTGCCGTCCATCTTTGTGACTATTACCCCGGTTATTCCGACCAGCCTTGAAAATTCTTCGGACTGCTTTCCGGCGGCCTGGCCTATGTCTGCCGGGATGACCAAAAAGACCTCGTCCGGTTTAATGGCATCCTTCAGGTTTTTCAATTCCCCGGCCAGCCCGGCGTCCAATGCGTTACGCCCGGCGGAATCGAAAATAACCACGTCGCGGTCGGAGAATTTTTCGATCGCTTCCGACGCTGTTCGCGAAGGGTCCTTTCCCTGGGCGTACGAAGGAACTCCGATCTGGTCGCCCAGCTGGATTATCTGCTCCTGCGCAGCCGGGCGGAATGTGTCGCAACCGACCAAGGCCGGTTTTAATCCCTTGCGGACAAAAAACCTTGCAAGTTTTGCAGCGCTCGTCGTTTTGCCAGAACCGTACAGCCCGACCAAAAGTATTTTCTGTTTTTTTAGCTCCACGTTGCCCGCTTCTTTTCCAAGTAAACTTACAAGCTCGTCGTAAACGGTTTTAACCATGTGCTCCTTAGCTGTCATGCCGGCCGCGGGCCTTTCGTTGAGGCTGCGTTCCCTTATCCTGTTTGATAATTCAAAAACCAGCTTCACATCAACGTCGGCCTGCAGCAGCGCGCGTTGCAGGTCGCGTATGAATTCATCCACCGCAGCCTTGTCAACAAATCCCCTGCCTGTCACCTTGCGCAAGGCGTCGGAAAGCGCAGACCCCAGTTTTTCCAGAACCATGGTATCATATTATATTTGACAATAATAAACAGGTTTTCCACCAAAGAATACGTTAAATGACGATTTTAACATCTATTTATTGTTACTACTCATCAGTGACTCTTTACATGTTGACCTTAATTTCGCGTTTGTTCAGTGAAAACAGGCCTTTAATTCACGGTGTGGCAGAGGCTCACCCAGCCGCAATACTGAACAGCACGCTTGATGCATTAGGCATAACGTTTGGTGGCGAATCTGACAATGACCCTGCAGACACAGGCTTTCTGGCAGAAATGGCCAGAGATGAAAGGGTTGAAATGCGTTATTGGGAAGGTTGGAAGTATATCCTGACTAATCAGGCGCAGGATGATAGCTTGCGCAGACAGGCTGTCGAAAACATAGAACGCGCGCAATCCATATCGCTTGAGGAAAGGCGCATGTTACACTCGGCCAGGCCGGAAACTCTTTACATCGAGGGCTGCTCCGAATTTCCTTCGTCCGTTATCGGTTTCGTCGCGGAGAGGGAGGGCGCAAGGGTTGTTTATCTGGATGAAGGTTTCGGGCCTTACTTGGATTGGTTAAGAAGCCATTTCCGCACGGACCGTTCCGTTGTCCAAAAAGGCCGCGAATTGCACTGGCTAGGAAATGTTTTGAAAAGCAGCCCCGGCAGGAAATCTATGCTTATCGCCGGAGGGAATCACTTAGTAAGGCCGTCACCGGAGGATGTTCTGAAAGAGCCTTCAAGGGGTTACACCGGCAGATTTCCCGGCATGCTGGAAGGCGCCGGAATAAATTTCTCAATGTACGCGGACTTGAGCCGGCCAAATCCCGGTTAATCGAACAGCCTTTCAACGATCTTATCAGGGTCGAACTCTTCCAGGTCCCCGTAATTTTGTCCGATGCCTAAAAACAAAATCGGTTTTTTAATCGTGTACGCCGCGGATAATATGCCGCCCCCCTTCTCGTACACATCGGCTTTTGTGAACACAATCGCGTCAACGCCGATGGCTTCGTCAAATTTCCTTGCCTGCTCGACGATATCATTTCCTGTTAAACTATCAAGAACGAGTATTTTCATGGACGGCTTGTTAACGCGGCAAACCTTCTTCAGTTCGTCCATCAGGTTTGCATTGACGTGCGTCCTCCCCGCCGTGTCGGCTAAAACGACATCAATGTTATG
>JACOVS010000050.1 GCA_016177205.1 Candidatus Aenigmatarchaeota archaeon | reverse complement strand
GGTCAGGCGCGGAAGCGAGCAGCCATAAACCGAGCGTACGGCGCTTACAGGGTAACGGGGTGGAGAAGAGTCTTCGGATAATTTGCGCTGTGGCGATTACCGACTGAAGGCGCTTCTCTGCACTAATTTTTAATTAAACGTTGCAATTTAATTGGTACATATGAAATCCAAACACGCTCTATTGTTCACAACAGCATTGATAGCCTTTTTCATCCTTGTTAACAACGTGGAACAAGAGAAGCCCGCAGGCAACCTCATCAAGGACAAGGCCGGTTATGCAACGATGCTGATCCCTGCCGTTGATGAGGAGGGCGGAGGCGTTATCACGAACCTTACGGTGCAGGTCAAGCCGGGCGCCGGCCGCTCCCTCGTGGACATAAACGAACTTTTCTTCTGGGTTGACACGCAAAATTCTATAAGGACGGCGAAAGACGTCGCGGAAAAGTTTACGGGCGCTAACCTGCAGGACTACGACATCGTTTACTCTATTGTAACCAACGCCTCGGCTGTGGAAGGGCCTTCGGCCGGCGCGGCGATTGCGGTTGCAACCATAGCTGCCATTGAAAATAAAAAACTCAGGGATGGCATAATGATAACCGGCACCATAAATCCCGACGGCTCGATAGGCAAGGTGGGAGACGTGCTGCAAAAGGCGGGCGCGGCGAAAAGTTCCGGCGCTAAAGTGTTTTTAGTTCCGGTGGGCCAGTCGTTCCAGACTACAACCGGTTATGAAAAAACCTGCAAAAGCTACCTTTTATCCAAGGTATGCTCCTCAAGATGGGCGGCGAGGAATATTGATATCGAAAGCAGCGCCGGAATCGAAGTTGTGGAAGTAACCGGCATAAAGGACGCGATAATCCGCATGGTGGTTGAGTGAGGCTGCACAACGAAGAATTGAAAGATCTTGCAACCGCCTCGGCTGCGCTGGTCTTCATATTTTCCTACCCGCAGTTCCTGTCTACGCCGTCGATACTCCTTGTTTCGGCCATCGCAATAGTGAGCGGCTTCGCGTTTCACGAGCTTGCGCACAGGCTTGTTGCGAACAGTTTCGGCGCGGCCGCCCGGTTCAGGATGTGGAAAGAGGGCCTGATCATGGCGTTGGCCCTGGCGATAGCAACGAACGGTGGCTTCGTATTCGCGGCGCCCGGCGCTGTCATGGTTAGCGGCGTTAAATTCACTGTGCGCCACGGCCTCGTAGCGCTGGGCCGGCGGGAGTACGGATTGATTTCCGCGGCCGGGCCTGCAACCAACTTGATTGCGGCTTCAATTTTCCTTCTGTTGCACTCGCTTATCCAGAACAACGCCCTTCTTTATGCTGCGTCCATCAACGTGACTCTTGCCCTTTTCAACATGCTTCCAATCCCTCCGCTGGACGGGTCAAAAGTTTTCGCGTGGAACCCTGCCGTGTGGGCTGCGATAATAGCCGCTGTCATCGCGTTTAGGATCTTCCTTATTTGATTAAACTTTCTAAAAGTTTATATGAAAAAAAGAAGTTCATACTCAAAACGTTTTTGGGAAATAGACGCGGCCAGGGGCGTTGCAATTGTTCTGATGATATTATTTCACGCCGCCTTTGACCTCCGGTATTTCGGAATTTACAGGCTCGACTTCGGCTGGTTTTTCTGGTACCTGCTGCCAAGGTTCATCGCGTCGATATTCATAGCGCTGACCGGCGTTTCGCTGACGCTGAATTACAACAGGTCCAAAAAGGGCGCGCGGGAAAGGTTTGCGAGGCGCGGGCTGAAAATATTTTCTTTCGGGCTGTTGATAACGGCCGCTACCTACCTGTTTTTGCCGGGGGGTGCGATATTTTTCGGCATACTGCATTTCATAGGGATTTCCACGATAATCGCCATTCCTTTTGTAAAGATGCGCGACAAGGCGCTCCTGCCGGCCGCTTTTGCCTTGCTGGCAGGCTTTTACCTGCAAACCCTGAATTTTGATTTCCCGTGGCTCCTTTGGCTCGGTTTCGCGCCCGCGGACTTTTACACGTTTGACTATTTCCCGATTTTTCCGTGGTTCGGGCTAATCCTAACTGGCATATACTGCGGCAACAGATTCTACCCCAACGGGAAAAGGGCTTTCATAATAAACGAATTTTCCGGCGGTCCGGCCGGTTTTTTAGGCTTTCTTGGCAGGAATTCGCTGATAATCTACCTTTTGCACCAGCCGCTGCTGGTCCTTTCAATCCTGGTTTTGCGCTAGATGTCAAAGCTCACTACGCCGTATTTGACCGTAATTTTCCTGCTTGCCTTCGCTACGCGCGCCTTGAGTTTTTTCAGGTTTTTCGACAGTGCGTAGCCTTTTACCGCCATCTCAGCGGCTGTTACAGGGTTCTTTATCTCGACCAGTATCCTGTTTTTCTCAACCGTTAACGTAGCGGCTTCCTTGCCTTTCATGGACACGCCGAAACTTATGTCCTCGGCCAGCTTGGTTTCCAGAAGTTTTACCAAATTCAACGAAAATCATCTCTTTCTCGGAAGTACCACCGTCACTTCCACGCTGCCGTTTAACTTCAGTTTAACCTTGCCTAATTTCAATGTGACACCGTTCAAATCGAAGTTCATCCTGTTCTCCCTTTCAATCAGGGATTCCAAAACCTCGGCGACCACTTCCTTCTCCTTGCTGACTATCTTACCAAACAATTTCTTAGAGCCCCTTCCGACCAGTTTCAAAACACTCTACCCCTTTAGATTTGCGCTGCCCCTTTAAAAAAGGTTTTCCAGCCGAATTTTTGGCGGAAATTTTTTATTTCGGGCAGAAAAACGCGACTCTTCCGAAAATTTTTCCGCTTTATTCCGAAATTGCGGGAAATTTTTATTTTTCCGCGAAAATTTTTAAAATCCGGCCCGGCAGGAATTTTTTGCAGGTTTACAGGAAAAAATGCCAATACATACCTTTAAATTCATTGTAAATAAAAATAATTGTTAGAGATGGAGAAAAAAATTTTGGCCCGCTTGAAGGCAAAGGATCGCACTGTTTCAAGCGCGCTTACGGAAGGGAAGCGGGCAAAAACTGTCGGTGCACACATGATAGCCGAACTGACCGGCTGCAGCTTTGATACGCTTAACGACGAAAAAAAAATAAAAGAGGCCATGTTAAACGCTTCCGCCGCGGCCAAGTTCACGGTGTTGGACGTCCTGATAAAAAGGTTTGATCCCCAGGGCGTGACCGCGCTGTTACTGCTTTCGGAATCGCATTTCTCGATACACACATGGCCCGAGCTGGGCTACGCGGCTGTTGATATGTTTACCTGCAGCAAGACCTGCGACCCCTATGAAGCCTTTAAGGTGGTTGTGAACTACCTTAAACCCAAGAAATACACAACGAAAGAGATGGCCAGGGGTCCGGATGTCGTTTAAACTGGACAATTACATATCGGAGCGCCCGTTTTCTGACGAAAAAGACGCCTACGGACATTACATGAAAGTCGGGAAAATCCTTTTTGAAGGCAACTCCAAGTTCCAGAAAATGCTTGTTATAAACAACAGCAAATTCGGCAACGTGCTTATCCTGGACGATTTTTTCCAGGTTTCGGAATTGGACGAGCATTTCTACCACGAACCGCTCGTCCAGCCGGCCATGTTTTCGCACCCGAACCCCAAAAACGTGCTTATCATAGGCGGAGGCGACGGCGGCGCGCTGGAAGAGGTGCTAAAGCACAACACTGTGGAAAAAGCCGTGATGGTTGAGTTAGACGAAGGGGTTGTGGAGGTTTCCAAGAAATACCTGAAATCAATATGCAAAGACGCTTTCCACGACAAGAGGACAAAGCTTATGATCACCGACGGGAGAAAGTTCGTAGAACAGACAAAAGACAAGTTCGACGTTGTAATAGTCGACCTTACGGACCCGTTCGGGCCCTCAAAGATGCTCTACACAAGGGAATTTTACGCCGCCATTTCAAAAGCGCTCACAAAGGACGGCGTTGTCGCGTTGCACACGGAATCCCCGCTGTTCACGCCGAAAGTTTTCAATACGATAATCAAAACGCTGGAATCCGTCTTCAGCCATGTCAACGTCCACGTGGGCTTTGTAAACACCTACGGCATAATCTGGTCGTTCGGCAACGCCTCCAACACAATGAACATCAGGAAAATAAGCCCACAGGAACTTGAAAAAAGGGAACGGGAACGCGGCGTCACAGGCCTGAAATACTACGCGCCGAGGCTTTATCCGAGCATTTTTGAAGTTACAAACCAGGTAAAATCAATTTTAGAAGAGGACGCGAAGATATCAACGGACAAGGACCCGCTTGAAGTAAAAAAATAAACCGGCGTCCGTAAAATCGGCGTTGATACCATGACATTTCTCGTAAAAACCAGGGTGAAAAAATCCGGCATTCACGGGAAGGGCGTATTTTCGCTGGAGCGCATAAGAAAAGGCTCGGTTATAGCCCTCTTAAGCGTGGGCGTTCTGATAACCAGGGAGAACCATGTCGCGGAACTGGGAAGGAGCAGCAGAATTATAAAGCAAACCATCGTGCGCCTCGCCAGGGATTATTTTGTGTACAAAAAAAGCCTGGATAACGAGGATTTCATCAACCATTCGGAAAAACCCACAATGCTTTACCATTGCGGCGCTTGTTTCGCAACGCGGGACATAAAGCCCGGCGAAGAGTTGACAGTGGACTACCGGTATTTTTTGGCCGTTGACGACAACGACAATTTTTATGACAAACTGTCAGGCAAATACATCCGCGGCTATACGGGGAGGGTTGCGTTGCTGAAATCTGCCAGGAGCCTTGTTAAGCTGTTGCGGGCGTAACTTCTATTTTCCTATGCACGCCCGTATGAAACCCTCGAAGAGGGGGTTTGGCGCTGTCAGCCTTGACGTGAACTCGGGATGGAACTGCGTCCCGACAAAGAATTTTTTGCCCGGCAGTTCGCCGATCTGTTTTATCCTGCCGTCGGGCGTCGACCCTGATAAAATAAAACCGTTTTTTTCCAAAGTTTCCACGTATTGCGGTGATATTTCGTAGCGGTGGCGGAATCTCTCAGTAACAGAGTCTTTGCCGTAAAGTTTTCCGGCAAGCGTGCCATTTTTGATGTGAACCAGCTGGCCGCCGAGGCGCATGGTTGCGCCGTAGTTCCTGCCCTCGATTATTTTTTTCTGCTCCGGTAAAATGTCGATAACGGGGTGCGGCGTTTTTTCGTCGATCTCGGTGCTGTTGGCGCCTTTCAAACCGCACACATTGCGGGCGAACTCGATCACGGCGAGCTGCAAGCCGTAACACAGGCCAAAGAAGGGGATGTTGTTTTCGCGCGCGTATTTTATCGCGGATATTTTTCCTTCCACGCCGCTGCCGCCGAAACCGCCCGGCACAATAACGCCGTTTAGCCCGGACAACAGGCCAAGCTTTTCCGGATTTTTTTCAAAATCCTTGGAGTCTATCCAGACAATGTCCGGCTTTACGCCGTGCCGGGCTGACGCGTGCTTCACAGCCTCTATAACCGATATGTAGGAATCTGAAAGCTTGTAATCGCCGATGTCAAAATATTTCCCGACAATGCCTATTTTTACGGTTCCCCGGGCGTTTTTCATGCTTGCGACGGCCTCACGCCACTCTTTCATGTCGCTGCCTGTTGGCTTGAGACCCAGTTTCTCAAGCACTTTTTCCCCGAATTTCTGCCCCTCGAAAAGCAGGGGCAATTCGTAAACATTATCCACATCAGGGTTGGATATGATGTCATTCTCCCTTACATTGCAGAACATGGCTATCTTCTCTTTCCGCACATCGTCAACGGGCTGTTCGGACCGGCACACGATGAAATCCGGGATTATGCCTGTCTGCATCAGTGCGCGCACGGAATGCTGCAGGGGCTTCGACTTCATTTCGCCCAGGTGATGAAGGACGGGAAGAAATCCGACATGGACGAAAATCGCCTTTTCGCCGTCAAACTTTATCTGCCGCGCCGCCTCCAAAAAAAGTATGTTCTGGTAGTCGCCCACAACTCCGCCAATTTCTACAATGACAAAATCCGCCTTTGTACTGTTTGCGGCGTTTTTTATCCTTCTTTTTACTTCGTCGGGTATATGGGGTATTACCTCAACGGTCTTGCCCAGGAATCCGCCGCGGCGCTCTTTTTCAATAACCTCGCGATAAACCTGCCCAGTTGTTATGTTGTGGTCCCTGCTTATTGTCACGTCAAGAAACCTTTCGTAATGACCCAAATCCTGGTCTATCTCGCCGCCGTCTTCAGTGACCCAGACCTCGCCGTGTTCCGTAGGTCGCAGTGTGCCGGCGTCAACGTTGATGTATATCCTCGATTCTGAAATCAGAACCGATATGGATCTATTTTGACAGCAGTCACACTGAACCCTTTGGATTTGAGAACGCGACCAAGAGACGCGGTCGTTATGCCCTTCCCTAAACCGCTTACCACACCGCCCGTGACGAAAACATAGTTGGTTATCTTTTCACCCCCGTCGATAATATTCCGTTATCATCTACAGAAACGCAGCCTAGCTTTATTAACTTTTTTACATGGACTTTCTGACGACTATCTTGTAGCCCTGTTTAGTGGCTTTCAAAACAATGATTTATTACGTCGCCAACCTAATTTCTAATTGGCATGTACGAAATCGTGGTAGGAAGGACCCAGGACGATTTAAAAAAATACGGCGCTCTCGGGACCGCGTACATAGGAAAACATATTGTCGGTCTTGGGGAAGACGCGCACACTACAAGTAAAATACTTCTCGATCTTGTGCGGCCACATGTGATGCTGATTTGCGGAAAACGCGGGAGCGGCAAAAGTTACAGTGCGGGGGTCATAGCAGAAGAAGTTGCAAATTTGCCCGAAGAACTGAGGAAAAATCTTGCCGTGATAATCATCGACCCTATGGGGATTTACTGGTCTATGAAAAGCCCCAATGAGAAGGACTCTGAACTGCTGAGAAAATGGGAGTTAAAGCCGAAGGGTGTTGACATTAAACTTTTCGTGCCGCAAGGCAGGGCGGCTGAATTTGAATCCGCGGGCATACTTTGGGATTACACTATTTCACTGCCTGCGGGCGAGTTTTCCGCGGAGGACTGGGCGATAACCTTTAACATAGAGGCTTTCAGCGACGCCGGCGTCCTGCTCGGCCGCGCCATAAAAAACCTGAAAGCGCGAAGCGATGCGTACGGCATAAGAGAGATAATATCGGAGATAAGTTCGGACAACCGCGCCGAACAGAAGCACAAAGACGTGCTAAGAGGCCTGTTTGAAAACATAGAAGGCTGGGGCATATTCGGAAAGGATAAAATATCCCTTGAAGAGATGTTCAGGCCGGGGTCGATATCGGTTATAGATATCTCACACTACGAAGGCTGGGCGACCAAAAACCTTTTCGTGAGCCTGATTTCCAAAAAAATATACCAGGCACGCCTTACAGCGAGAAAGGGCGAGGAGGCCAGATCCATGCTGGGCGAGGAGAAATCCGAATTACCGATGATCTGGCTCATGATGGACGAAGCACACCAATTTTTACCGAACGACGCCAAAACAACCTCGTCAGACGCTTTATTGACACTCGTTAAACTTGGCAGAGAGCCGGGCATATCAACCGTTTTCATAACGCAGCAACCCTACAAGCTGCATCCGGACGCACTATCGCAAACCGATGTTGTGCTGTCGCACAGATTAACATCGGAACAGGACATCAAAGCCCTGGAAACTGTCATGCAAACCTATCTTTTGAGCAACATACAGAGGAGCATAGACGACCTGCCGAAGTGGAAAGGCACCGCGATAATACTGGACGACAATTCCGAGAAACTGTACGGCATGGTCGTCCGCCCGAGAACGAGCTGGCATGCGGGCGGCAGCCCGATCGCCATCAAAAACGATCAGCAAAAGGCCTGATACGCCTGGATTCCCTTTGCCATGATCACCGGTATGGGCGGCCGGTAAGCACATTAATCAAACAGTAGAATCTACTTTGTGGCGTACATAGACCACCCCCTGATTAAACCGAATTCGATAGAATCCCGCGTATACCAGGAAAAGATACTGGCGACCGCGATAAGCAGGAACACCCTTGTTGTTTTACCGACAGGGTTGGGAAAAACGGCCTTATCGGCAATGGTTGTAGCGCACACGCTGCAGAAACAGCCGGACAAGCGGATTTTGTTTTTAGCCCCGACCAGGCCGCTGGTGATGCAGCATAAAAAATCTTTTGAGAAATTTTTCAATGTCCCGGAAAATGAGATAGAATCGATTACGGGTTTTGTCGACCCGATTAACCGCGAATTCCTTTACAGGAAAAAGATCATATTCGCAACACCGCAGGTGGTAAAAAACGACATCGCCAACGAATACATAGATTTGGATAAATTTTCGCTGCTTGTGCTGGACGAAGTGCACCGCGCGCGAGGCGCATACGCATACTCGGAAATAGCGCAGGAGTTTTTAAAAATCTCGAAGAACGGGCGCATACTAGCCTTAACGGCGTCGCCCGGCTCTTCCAGGGAAAAGATTAACCGGATGTGCGCGGAGCTGGGAATAGAGGCTGTTGAGATCCGCCTTGAAACCGATGCCGATGTTGCCCCGTATGTCAAAGAAAAGGACGTGGAATGGGTTTTTGTTGAGCTGCCAAGGGATTTCGAAGAGGTCCGCGATATATTAAAAAATTACATAGAAAAAAGGGGCAAAAAAATAGACACGCTTTCGGTTAACATGGGCAAAGGCCGGCTAATAGAATTACAAAGGCAAATGCAGGAAAGGATAAGGCGCGGGGACAAGTCTGCGTTTTTCGCAGTCTCCATGATAGCAGAGCTGTTGAAGGTCGAGCATGCGCTTGAAATGATAGAAAGCCAGGGACTGGGCGCACTGTTTAGCTACCTGAAAAAAATGGCCGCCGACGCCGAAGAAGGAAAAACACGCGCCGTAAAGCGGATTATGTCCGACGAAGAAATAAAATTGTGCATGAAGAAAGCCGAAGAACTGTTAAAAAAAGGCGCCGAGCATCCGAAGATGGACGAACTGGCAAAGATAGTTAAAAAGGTTTTCGCTGAAAACAAAGAAGCGAAATTAATAATCTTCTCCAATTACAGAAATACTGTAAACCGCATTGCCCAGCTTCTAAAAAACGTAAGCGGCGCCAGACCGGTATCATTCATCGGACAAGCGACGAAAAGCGATTATGACGAGGGGTTAACCCAGACCGAGCAGATCAAAAGGCTGCAGCTGTTTCGCGATGGCTATTACAACTGTTTAATCGGAACGTCAATTTCTGAAGAAGGGCTGGATATACCTGCGGTTGATGTTGCCATATTCTACGAGCCGATAGCCTCGGAAATAAGATCCATACAAAGGCGCGGCCGCGTCGGCCGCAGCGTAAAGGGAAAGATATTTGTCTTGATAGCCAAAAATACGCGGGACGAAGCTTATTATTGGTCATCGCATCATAAGGAAAGAAGGATGAAAAGCATACTGACCGGGATGCAGGGAAAAGAACTGAATTTCGGGAAAGGTCTTGACAGATGGGCCAGATGATAATCCCCACAGGAAAGGTTTCGATAGTCATGGACAGCCGTGAAGACAGCGACATAGGCAGGCTCCTCGAGTCATACGGCGCGCAGGTTATAATGAGAAGCATAGAGGTCGGCGATTACATACTTTCCGACCGGGTCGCGGTTGAAAGGAAAACAACGGAAGATTTTCTCAACTCAATAAAGGACGGGAGGCTTTTCGCCCAGCTGGAAGGGTTAAGCAGGAATTTCGGGTCGCCCGTGCTGGTGCTGGAGGGCAACGGCCTGTTTTCACTGAGCAAAATGCACCCCAATTCGATAAGGGGGGCCATAGCGAGCGTACTAACCGATTACAAAATCCCGATGCTGCACACAACCGGGCCCGAGGAGACGGCTGCCCAGATGTTCTGGATCGCCAAGCGCGAGCAGGAAGGCAACAAAAAACCGGCAAGCATACGCGGCAAGAGGAAAACGGAAACCTTAAAGGAAAAGCAGGAATACCTTCTTGCCGGGCTGCCGAACGTTTCCAAGGTTACGGCGGAAAGGCTGTTAAAGCACTTCGGGTCGCCGTCGGATGTTTTCAGCGCTTCGGAGAGCGACCTGACCGAGGTGAAAGGCGTGGGTAAATTAACCGCAAAAGGCATAAGGTCGATACTGGAATCTGAATACGGGGATTGAGTCAGCTACCCATTTAATATGTGGGCTTGTGGTCTGCGATGCACAATTTAAGTCCCTTCAAAATCGGAATCATGAGGAACACAGTTCCTTTAACCGATAACCACATCGGGATAGTCAACTCGGCTGACCGCGAATCCGTCAATGGAAAACTGGATTTCTCCGCTCCATTGGTTCAAGAATATGTGGCAAAAAAGTATATTTAAGATGTATGGTATAGGGAGTTCCAATACAATGTGATAACTCTGGTGAGGCAAAAACTGATAGTCGGAATTGACCCGGGAGTCACTACCGCAGTGGTTATGCTGGGCTTGGACGGCAGAATAGTGGACGCGAAAAGCAGGAAATTCTTTTCTTTCGGCGACATAATAAGCTACATCTCGGCGACGGGCGAGCCGGTAATTGTTTCCAGCGACGTCAATCCGCCGCCGAGGCTCGTGCAACGGATCGCCTCGGCGTTCGGGGCAAGGCTGCATTACCCGCCGGAAATGATTACGGCTATAAAAAAGGCGCGCATGGGCAGGGGTTTGATGCGAAACGACCACGAACGCGACGCTTACGCAGCCGCATTAATCGCGTTTGAAAAATTCAGGGAGGATTTTGGAAAAATAGACACGCTGGCGCAGGGCGCACTCGCGGACGAGGCAAAAAACATTTTTTTAAAGGGCGCACCAAGCATAAAGGACGCCGTGGACTCGGCGAACGCAGCCGGAAATAAAGAGCCTGATAAAGATCCCGGGAAAATGCTGGAGGACAGGGTGAAAGAGATAAGAGTGCTGCGCAGGACGCTGGATTTTTACAGGAAAGGCAAAACCGTCCATGCCCAGCGACGCGACGGGCCCACGGCAAAAGAATTAAGGCTCGAAAAGGAGCTGCTTGCCGCGAAGTTGCGGGCAAGCAAGGCCGAAGGCGCTGTTAAATCTGCGGGGAGGATTTTCCGCAGGCTGGCGTCGGGCTGGATCCCTGCTGTTGTCGCGGCAGATTTCAGGAAGGATTCGTTGAGGGTTGTTGAAGGCTACGATCTGAAGGACAGGTGGATAATATTCCTGGGCAACGCGGGCATATCGCGCGATGTTATCGGTTCGCTGGTCTCGAAGGGTGTGCAGGGCGTGGTGTGTGAAAGCAACAGGCTGGTGGCCGAGTTCAAGACGCTGTCGCACCTGGCGCTGCCTGAGGCTGATTTCGATTACGCCGGGAGCATGGCCGCCATAAACCCGTCCTCGATGAGAACCGGCATAGAAAGCGTAAGGAAGGATTTTATCGACTGGGCAAGAAGGGTGTCGAATGCATAAGCTGCGGCTGAATGAAAAACAGCGAAGGCTCCGGACCGTGCTGGTTTTTTTAACCAGGATAACGGCGCTATCCCTGCCCCTCTACCTGATACTGTGGGCGAACCCGAGCTTTGACTTCCTGCGCTATGCCGTGCGGGACAACTCCGTGTTGTTGGCTGGCGCAGCGGGCGTCAGCGCGGATGTGGACGGGTTTGACCTGAAACTGAACACGGTTGACGGGCCTGTGACGATAAACATAGCCGCGGATTGCACGGGCTGGAAATCGGCTGTTGCTTACATGGCGCTTGTGCTGGCCGTGCCCGGGATAAGCAACAAAAAACGCCTTGTCGGGCTTGTCGGCATACCGATTCTTTACCTAGTAAATGTGGCAAGGATAAGCTTCCTCATGTGGGCTGTTGTTAACATGGGGTTCGGTTATTTCCGAATTTTCCACGAATTCCTGTGGAAGCTGGGCCTTTCGCTGGCCGTGCTGGCGGTCTGGTATCTGTGGCTGTCGAAAATAGCCGGCAGGGTCAGGGTTGAAAAGTTTATATCGTACTGAAAAGAAACTTTATTCAATGCCAGAGATGATGTTGAATTCTCAGGAAGATCCCAGAATCAGGACGCTGGAAGAAAAGTTCTCCGAGATGGAAGATTATCAGTTGCTGAACAAGCTTGACGTCATAGCGATCAAGGAACAGCTTGAGCACATCGAAAAGATGTCAACCGCGCTTACGCCGGAGACGCAGCAAAGGCTGGCCTGGGTCGAGCAGATAACGAAAAGCGACAAGTTCCAGTCCATAGAAAAACTCATTGAGGAAGTCCATAACATCGAAGCGACCTTGGAACAGGCAAAAACAGGCCTGTCAGCGGAACAAATTGAAAACCTGAAAAACGAGGTCGCGAACAAGGTTTCACAGGACGTTTCCTTGCTGAGGCAGAGGCTCGAGGGTGCGCCTGCGGGAAGCATTGCGGTGCCGTTTTCATCGTCGCCTTTTGACGCGAGCGGACTGGAAGCCGAGATACAGGAACTCCGGGCGAAAATATCGAATTTGCCGTCTCAGCCGGCTCATGTCGAACTGACAGACAACTTCAAGGAAGAGGTGATGAGGGAGTTTGAGGTCAGGCTCCAGGCTGTCAGCAACAAGATCTACAGCGAGATGCGCTCTTCCGTTAATGTGACCAACAAAGCGTTGCCTCAAAGCGCTGCACTATCGGACCTGAAAACCCAGCTCGAAGGCGTCAAGGCCGACATAAAAAACGACTTGGAGGCGAAATTTGCGGACCTGGAATCAAGGATAAAACCGTCCGACAGCCTTGGGTTGCGCGACGAATTAAAGTCGGAGGTTGAAAAGATAAGCGACGCCACGATGCGCGACCTGAACGATAAGATGAACCAGCTGCAGCAGGCCATGTCCTCGACAGGGCTGGAAGAAACGAAACGGGAAATATACGAGGATTTCCACAAATTCAAGATTTCCGTAATCGACCAGATCTCGAAAAGCGCGGACGAGGTTGAGAACAAGGTCATGCCGCAGATCAATTCGTGGCGGTCGGAAGCGGATAAAGCGCTGCAGAAGAACAAGGAAGCCTATAACGAACTGGTAAAGTTTAAGATATCAACCATGGACGAGATGAACAAGAAATCAAAGGAGATAAAAGACTCCGTGATGCTGCAGGTGCCTGCGGAGATCCATTCGATGCGCGCTGATGTTGATAACAAAATGCAAAAGTTCGGGGAACAGATTTCGGAAATAAAGATGATCCGCGCCGACGTCGAGGACTTCCGAAAGAAGCTTGAGCGGTCGAAAGTCGGCGAGTTGGATAAGATCGCCGGCGATCTGGACCGCGTTAAGGCGAGAAGCGAATGGCTGGAGGACGAGCTGTTGAAAAAGGACATAACTGCGATCAATGAAAGATTGAATGAGTTAGAGACGGAACTTCAAAGAACAAAGGCCATGATGCCGATTGTGCTGGAATAAATTAATTCTTCCTTTAAACCGGTTTCAACAGTTCTGCTGTGCTAAATATCTTTATGCTTTCTTTTCCGCGATAATCCGGATCGTTCGTCAGATTCCGTCGCATTTCAAAGCCAGATAGCAGGCGACATAAGGCACATCCTTTATATCTTCTCTCATTAGTTTGCCTGCATTTTCCATGTGAGCCTTATACTCGTCGGCAGCAATTATTGTTATCTTTCCAAAAATCAAGACCATTAGCAACTCAAATCCTTCCCTGTCCAACCCGGCCTTCTCGCATATTTCATTTTCATACTTGCGGATTTCGTCGATGACGAAATCAGGAGAAACAAACTCAAATTTGCCGTTTATTATTATTTTTCTCGCTGCGCTGCCCTTTACCAGAGCGGCGATGACCATGTTGGCATCTATGACAATTTTCATATCATAATCCGTGTCTTCTGGCCACTTCCTTCTTAATCTTCCTGCCTATCTCGGCAGCTTCTCTTTCAGTCAGTTTGCTTTTTGAGACCAGCTTATCCATCAACTCCAGCTTTTTGGCATGCTCCCACATAGCTACCCTGGCCACCTCGCTCCATTTCACTTCTTTATGCCTTTCCATAATTTTTTTCAGGTCTTCCGGTACGGCCAATGTCATATTTGTCATAAAACCACCTAAGCATAATAAGTATAAACACTTATTTAAGGTTTTCTATTAAATAATTTCCAGCATAGAAACCGTTTTTTGGACATTTATAAATTCTGTGATAAATATTCTGATGATGGAAAAACCTTTTTTTGAAAACAAGATAGCCATCGTGTTGTCGGAAAATCTCGCGCCCTGGCAGGAGCTTAACGTAACGGCGTTCTTATCGAGCGCAATAGCCAGCCATTTCCCGGAGACTATGGGAAAGGATTTTGTCGACGCCTCGGGCGTTGGTTATCCGGGCATATTCAGACAGCCTGTAATGATTTTTAAGTCCACACCGGCGGAATTGAAAATTTTGTACAAAAAGGCACGAGAAAGGGGTTTAAACATCGGGATTTATACTAAAAAAATATTTGAAACGCAGGGCGACCAGAACATCCAAGCGGTTGCGGAACTCAACGAAGAAGAACAGGATTACGCCGGGCTGGTTTTTTACGGCAAAAGAGGGCGCGTCGACAAAGTCTTGGAAGGCCAGAAATTGCACCCCTGAATCTATCCCGCCATCGCGGCAAGCACCCAGTAAATCGCATCGCCGTAGACCAGTGTAAATAAAAACGCTATCAAAAAGACCGGAGTAAAACGCACGCCTTCCTTGATTTTCACATAGCCGCCTTTTGCGCGAAGTTTGCGTATCAATGCGGGGTCGGGCATGCGCAACTGTTTCATGGTTACGGGTATGTCGCCGTATCGCAGCTTCGAGGCGTGAATCCGGCGGACAAATATCTTCCGGTCTATGATTTTCACATAGCGCCACAGCAAAACAAGGAAAACCGAATAAACCACAAAACCTGCCGGAATGGATAACAACGCCGCGTCGGGCCTTATACCAAAACTGTTCGCCATGAAATACGTCGCACCAAATGCGAATATTGCGATTGCCAACAATGCTATTGCCAATCTACCCGCGTTTCTGGCCATGTCCTTTTTCAAATACCCTAAAACCCGGCCGTTTTTAACGCCTAGTACGACCGCGTAAACGACCATGTAAACGCCGCCCAGCGCAAAAACGTTTGATATCAGCATCAGTGGCAGCGGCAGCAGGTAAGCGGGGCTGAACAAAGCGGTTTGAAGCGGGAACAGGAAACCGAGCGCGCCCAGGATAAAAGCGTCGCCGTCCGCCCAGCTGCCGACAAGATATAATATGTAACCGATCCCGAAAAGCAGCAGGCCGTTGATCAAAGAGCCTGTGAGTATGGTAAAATCATTCGCAACAATGGAGTTAACAAGCCTGACCATAATGGCGGCGGCTATCATGCCATAAGGAACCCAATCCGGAAACTCTGTCGTTTTAAGGTCTTTGTAGCCGACGTAAGCGAAACCTGCGACACCGATAACGACCAGCATTATGTCGAACATCAAGATACAATTGTCTTGAACGGATTAAAAGCGTTGTTTACGGCTAGCCGAACGTAAAGGTGTAGATCATGAAGTCTCCCCTAGCCGTTATTTCCACGAGATGCTTTCCGGACTGCGCGGAATTAATTATGTTGTAAAGCCTGAAACCTTCCACGTTGACGGTGTTTTTCTCTACAATGTCAGAACCCGCGTCTTTGGTCGTGTTGTCGACCAAGATCTCCAGCGTCGCGTTTCCGCCTGCTACGATGTTTACGGATTTTGCGGTGTATACCAGGCTCACCTTGCCCGTCCCCACGAGTTCTGCGCTGTCGCGGTTGTTTTTCCAGACACCCCCAAGGTATGCGACGTTGTCCTGCGTTATTTTTGCGGGCTTGTATTCAACTGTTTTTTCCGGCTGGAAGCCTTCGCTGTTGCCGACGTTCTGGCGCGCGAAATTGTAGCCGAAATAGATCTCCGGGGTCTGGATAAAGCCCGGTTCGATGCCGGTTACGTTTGTCGGTGTCAATGAAACCGACGGGTCAATCTCTTTCAAAAGTTTTTGTATCATTTTTTCCGTCTCGTCATAACCGCCTTCGCCTATGTGGTCGTACCGGATAAAACCGTTTGCGTCGACAAGATATTTTCGCGGCCAGTAGTTGTTTTTGTAATTTTTCCACGTAACATAACCGTTGTCCATTGCGACAGGGTATTTTATGCCGTTCCTGTCGACGAAACTTTTAACGTTGTCGTAATTTTTTTCAAAATCAAACTCCGGCGTATGGACGCCGATTATCACGAGGCCCTTGTCCGCGTACGCGCTGTGCCAGGCCTTTATGTATGGCAATGTCCGCAAACAGTTTATGCAGCTGTACGTCCAAAAATCCACTAAAACTACCTTGCCGCGCAAATCTGAAATTTTCAAAGGCTGCGAGTTTATCCAATTTTCTATACCATCGATCTCAGGCGCTTTTTGCATGGACACAGCTCCGCTATAAGATACGTCTTTGATAAAACCCGGCCCGTACACGAACACAAGCGCCAGCAACGCGAAGAGCAGCACCAGCAGATAGCTTGAGGTCCTGTCCTTTTTCATCGACTCAACCCCGGGCCAGCGTTTCGGCGGGCAGGGCAAGATTGGCTACTTGTGCCAGGTTGCCTGTGAAGACCAGGACACCTATGACGACCAAAAATATTCCGGCAACAAGGTTGAAATACTTCATGAACCTGCCCGACCTGTTAATAAATTCCGCCGCCTGCGCCGTAAACAAGCCTGCCAGAAGGAAAGGCATGCCGAGCCCAAGAGAGTATGCGGCCAGCAGGTAAAACGAGTTAACGGGCTGCGTGATTGCCAGGGTAAGGACAGCGCCTAATATTACGCCTATGCACGGGGTCCAGCCCGCGGCAAAGGCGGCGCCGAAAAGGAACGAGGTGAGGTGCCTGTACCCGGTTTTCTTAACGGAAAATTTGCGCTCCCTGTCAAGGAAGGGCAGCTTCAAAACCCCGAGTATGTAAAGGCCAAACAAAATTATCACCGTTCCTCCTATGCGGCCGAGCCAAATCCTGAAATCGTAGGCGATTCCGGAAAATATTGTGTTTACGATAACGCCCAGGATTGAGAAAATAACTGAAAACCCGAGCACGAAGAAAATTGAGTTGGTGAATATTTCGGACCTGTTGTAAGCCCCTGATTTTATCTGGTCCGCGCTTACGCCGGATATGTAGGCTATGAACGCGGGCACGAGCGGCAGTATGCAGGGCGACAGGAAGGATAAAATTCCAGCAATGAATGCGACAAATATGGTTATTTCCGCCATTCCGACAGTCTCCGGCCAGGCTCGTTGTTAAAGCAAGTCTGTAACGTATATCTTGATTTCCGGACGTATATATTTCTTATCCTAAAGCAAACTGATAACAGGGTGCGAAATGGTAAACCTGGACGACACTATAAGTCTGGTGGTTTTTGTCGTGTTTTTTGCGCTGGCAATAACGTATTTCTCGACCCTTAACAGGCCCGACCGGATAGAATTGGAATCGCTTGCGGGCAACATAGCGGATAAAATACTGACCCCAGGCTACCTGACCTGGAACGTGACAAAAACCTATGTTATTGTCAATGCCAGCTCGGCGCAAAACCTTTACCCGGTGGATATTTACATCGCATTTCCCGACCAGGTAAAATCCAACTCTGTGCGCGCCCGCTACCATGACACGGGCAAAGAGGTCGGCTTTGTTTATGCAAACGTTTCGACCGGGGAGTTTGTCATGCTCGCCAACCTGAGTGCGGGGAAAAACATCTTTGGCGTGTTTTACAGTGACACGGACGCGACAGGGATCGAGCCTAATTCTGATCTGGGCGCGAACGGCCTGCTGTTCTCCAATGACGATCTGGCCGGCGAGTTTTCCCCGGACGGCGACATAGTTTCCGTCAGCTACCGGAACGGCGACAATCCGTGGTTAAGGGACAGGCTGTTTTTGGGCGCGTCCAGATACCAGGCCAGCTCTTACACCGTTACACGGGTGCCTGTGAGGATACAATACGACTTCACTAACGGCTCGGCCACCAAGACTTTCAAAATTTACGCGTTCAATTCGATAATCCGTTTGAACATATCCGCGGCAAGTTACACGTGGAACATGCGGTTCGCAACCGCAATAAACAGGACGTTCGCCAACAGCGACATAAGCATGAACGGGACGAACACGCTCGTGTTTTCAAACACCGCGGATTTCGTCGACGTGTACACGTCCCCCGGTTCAACTACGACCGGGATAGCGTTCTCGGACAAAAACATAAACGCGACCGTTTACGATGCCGCGGGTTACAGGGAATTCAACATATCCAACACCACCGCAAGCAGCTACGAGATGTATTACCACCACGGCTCTTACGCCAATGGAAAACCGTACAACGACCTGCGCGTATCGCCGGGCGCGACGCAGCTTGCCACAGACCTTATCGAAGGGGTAAAGGCCTCGAAGATAACGGATTTCAACGCAACCGGTTACGCGGCGATAAAGCAAAGGGTCGGCTCTTCGAAAGATTTCCACATAGAGATCGAAAACTCCTCTGACGGGACTCTGCTGCTCGACTACGGCAAGCAGCCGTCGAACTTCACCGAGGTTGTCGTCCACAGAAAGGCGCTGAATTTGCTGACAACGGATTACGATTTCCAAAAAGTGGTTTTGCGGGTGAAAACGTGGAATTGAAAAACAGGAAAGGGATGATGCACATGATAGAGGCCATCATAGCGATATTAATGATCATGACGTTTTTGCTCGTGCTGAAATCCAAGCTGCAACCAACAGAGGATACGGGCAGGGAACGGGCGATCGCGGCGCAGGCGTTACAAACCCTTGACCAGCAGGGCGCTTTGCGAAGTTACGCGATTGACGAAAATCACCTGGGTTTGAACACGCAAGCGCATGCGATTGTTCCGGCAGAGTTCAACCACACGATACGGCTCTGCTATCCCGGCGAGAGGTGCGTCGGAGACGCGTTGCCGGACAGGAATATATTTACCGCGTCCCTTGTGATAGCGGGAAACGAAACTTATTTCAAGCCGGCGCAGGTTTTGCTGCACATATGGAGATGAAAAGATGAAAAAAGGGCAGTTTTACATAATCGCGGCGCTTGTTTTGATACTTTTTATGTTTTACGCGCG
>JACOVS010000049.1 GCA_016177205.1 Candidatus Aenigmatarchaeota archaeon | reverse complement strand
TCGCACGGCCGTGCGATGTGCGCCAAATGCGGGCATATAATGAAAGAGCTATGATTTCCACTTTATCGTGCAACCCACCGGCATTGTCCCCTTAACCAACACGTCGTTACCGGCAAGTATCGCATCCAGCGCATTTCTCAGATAATGACTTTTCGCCTCTTCCGGTTTTTCCCAATTGTCGTCTATTGCGCCGGCGTACTTCAACTTTCTGGAAGAATCGAAAACGAAAACGTGCGGTGTCGCCTTTGCGCCGTACGCCCTTGCGATGTCCTGCGTCTCGTCGTGCAGGTACGGAAAATTAAAGCCCTTCTCTTTGGCGCGCGTTTTCATCCCTTCAAAACTGTCTTCGGTGTACTTTGAATCGTCGTTGGAATTTATCGCGACTATTTGGACGCCCTTTCCAGCATAATCCATTTGTACCGCGATTATCCTGTCCTGGTACGCTTTGGCGTACGGGCAATGATTGCACGTGAATATTACTACTAGAATTTTCTTTTCTTCAAATTCGCTAGCAGAATGGCTCGCATCATCTGTTCCAACCAGTTCAAATTCAACAATCTGGTCATCGATTTTCAGCGGCATGTAGTTCATTCGCCTTCGGTATTAAAATGTTAAGCCGGGTCCAAATCCACAAGGAACCCTAGCGTGTTGAACGTTTCAAAGCCGGGCCTGGCGAAAATTCCGTCATGGAAGATGTCTTTTGGGAATGACAGGTGCCTGAAATTGGGATCGTCAGGGAAATTCTCAGCCAAAACCCTGTACTCAAACCTTATCAAACGCTCACTTGGAAATGCATAAAGCCCTCTTTCTTTAAGACGCGCCAATTCACGGGCTATAAATGCCCTGTTAAAGTACGCCACTCCAACCCTTTGTTTTTTGGCCTCTGGCAAGGTCACATCCTCACGCTCCGGGCTGCCGGGCCTGGTTATTCTAACAACGCTCATATTGTCGGTATCTACTGCACAATTCTCGCCGGTGTAAAAGTTAAAGAGTAATTTTTGGCGCGCTCCCTGGTATGTAACATCAATGTTGTGTAGATGCCACCCTTTAATAACCTGATCACGTTTGATAATATCCTCCGGCAACTCGCCTAGACGGCACGTCCTTTGGTCGGTCGGGACAGCGGCCAAAACGTCGTAAAGGGCCTGCTGGTAGCTGTAGACGCAGGGGATGGGCCTATGCCCTGTTATATCCACGTGGCCTGGCACGGTTGGCATATTCAGTTTTGTAAAAAAAGAGATTTAAGGCTGTGCGCAGGCCGCAACAACGAAAACCTTGGGTTTCAACGAAAAACCGAAGTTTTTCGTGCACGGAAATCTGACGATTTCCTGTGTCGTGCATAGAAAATCATAGATTTTCTATGAAACAAAAATATCCCCCGGGGGCGAGTTTCCAAACCTTTTCTTTTACTGAAGGCCGAAGGTTTTCTTTTCCCTTAAGGCTTTCCAAAGCTTTTTCTTTCCCTTAAGGCTTTCTTTTTTTAAAAAGAAAGGCTTATTTGAACGCCCAACACTTCGGTTTCTGAGCAACTGCCAAATCTTGGCACGACTTGCACGGTGCCAAACTACAGCCGAATACTCTACCGGATTGAGCTACCGGGGGAACTAAATTCTATTTGCCCGATCAGCTTATATAACTTGTTTTCAACCGATTTATATCATGGGCCTTGGAAAGCTGAAAAGCTTGTATGCTGCGAAAGAAAATGAGATAAAAAAACGGCTGGAAGAATTCGGGGAAAACGGAAAAAGCAGCGAAAAAATCTTCCTTGAGTTGTGTTTCTGCCTGTGCACGCCGCGTTCCTCTGCGATAAAATGCGACAGGATAATAAAACAGCTTGCGGGCAACGGCTTGTTGTTTAACGGAAGCGCCGGCGACATTAAAAAGTACATGGATGAAATAAGCTTTCCGAACGAAAAATCGGGTTATATCGTAGGGGCGCGCGAGCGATTTGCAAACCGGAATGTCGATTTTACCGAATTCTTCAGGAAATTCCTGTCGCCCGCGGGCGCACGGGAATGGCTGGTGAAAAATGTCAAAGGCCTCGGCCGCAAGGAAGCGTCGCATTTCCTCAGGAACATAGGGTTGGGAAAGAGTTTCGCAATACTCGATGTCCACATACTGAAAAACTTGGAGGAGTTTGGCGTTATCGGCGAAGTTCCGCAGCAGCTGACCGATAAAAAATATATGGAAATAGAAGCGAAGATGAAAACGTTCTCAAAGGTTGTCGGCATCCCGATGGAGGAGTTAGACCTGCTGCTATGGAGCAAGGAAACTGGATCTGTTTTTAAATAACTATCTCGGGAAGTAAAGCCCCTTCTGGCCGTCTCTAACAAATCTATAGGGACACGTAACAGTAGCCAGTTTTTGATCGTTGTTAACCTTTTTCCAGTTGGTAAATCGTCCTACGCCGGCTAAAGCCCTTACC
Source organism: Candidatus Aenigmatarchaeota archaeon (assembly GCA_016177205.1). Taxonomy (GTDB): domain Archaea; phylum Aenigmatarchaeota; class Aenigmatarchaeia; order JACPZZ01; family JACPZZ01; genus JACPZZ01. The sequence continues at coordinate 9,185 of JACOVS010000049.1, read as the reverse complement.
ATTCCCCGGCCTTCTATGGCCCGGTGCCTGGGAATCATGTCAGGGGACGGTTCGACGGTTTCAGAGTAGTAAACCAAAATACCGTCGGCCTCTTCAGGAATATCCAAAAGCCGCTGTTTCATCGCATCGCCGTCCTGGCCGTTGGCGCGTTCTCCAGCCGGCATGATTTTTCCGCGCCATACATAGGCTATCTGGTCAGGCGTCCAGAGCTTTCCTGCGCGGCCGCCTTCTACGAGCGAAACTGCTTGCCCATTTCTTTCATAAACAGCGATTGTGCGGAATCTGTTGGCCCTCTGGTCATAACCAAGGACATGAAGCAGCATAGTTACCGATCAGTAGCCAGTTATTTAAAGTTTCTACTCTTCGTTTCGCCTTTCCCTCACAACCTCGCCCAATTCCGCGTAATTTGAGTCTATTTTTACAGGGTTCTCGTCAGCGTCCTTGTAACGAAGGTACGCCCTTGGAAGCGAAACCGTTCCCAGAACGCCCATCACAGGCGACAATTTATAAGTTATGATCCTTTCCTCCTGCGGTTTGAAATCGCCTATCTTCCATATCATCTCTGTGCCGACCGCAGTCTTCTTGACTAACGGTTTCAATGTTTCATGCTGCGGCACCAGCCGCATTACCGGAGGTATCAGGTCACGGATCATTGTCGACTTTAGGGTGTGGCGCGATGAGTTCTTTATCCCGATGGTTACGGTAAACTCCTTGCCTATCATGGCCGGGCCCGAATGCAGGATGCGCTTGATTATCCTCGGTTTTTGCATCTGGGCGAAGAAAATTATTGAGCCGACAACTAGAAATGCCAGTATTACATAAGCGGGCAGATAAGAAACCCTGTAAACGAAAGTTACGGCCTGGCCCGGCGGTAACTCGCCGACAGTCCAGAAATAAGCGATGTCGCCGCCCGAAGATCTTGTATACGATGGTTCCGTGTCCGGCGAAGCTAACCACGAAACAACGCTGGAAAGATCTTCGCGCACGGTTATGTTACGCCCGGCCAGGTTGCCTTCGTTTGAAAGTTTTATAGTTACAATTTTACCGGACGGTGTCTTCTGCTCTTCCTTTGTTTGCAAAACGTTATAGAAACTGTTTACTACAAATTTTGTCTGGTTTTGCGATATCTGTTCGCCGGTCTGCGCCCGCAGCCGGGCAGAAGCCTTGTAATCGCCCGCGACCGCCTGCTTGTCGAGCGTGATGGTTTTTTGTATGACCTTTTCCTCGAGCCCTCTGGCGCCCACCGGTATCGTCAGCCCTGTCTGCCTGTTGACCGGGTCTGTTATCGTTAAATCCAGCGAAAAGCCCTCAAGGTCTGTTACAGCAAGGTTCGCTACCCTGATAACCGCGTTTACGTCTGATCCTGGATTGTAACCAGCCGCATCAAGCCTGAAATCCTTTATCACCAGAGGATATCTGGAATAGACCGCGAAAAAGAATTCGTCGCTTCCCGATACGCCCGCATTGTCAGCCGAGTCTGCCCGCACAACGTAACGGTAAACGGAAGGGTTTATGCTCACAGGCGCGTTCACCGAAAGGTAAACGGTCTCTTCGCCGCCCGCAGGTATTACCATGCTGCTCTTATCGAGCGTTAACCAGGAAGAAAATGTTCCGGAGTAGGAAAGCAAAAAATGATCGGCCTTGCCTTGCAGGTTTTTTATCGTGACAGCGTATTTTGTCAAAGACCCGCTGTAACCCTCAGCCTGCGAAGGGGTGACGCTCACGTCAACGCCCTGCGCTGCTGCAAAAGAGGATACGACAATTACAGAGGCGAAAAGCGTTAAAATTAATGCCTTGTTTGCTGTCACGGACACACCTATAATTTCTTCTTTTTTGTGCCATATAAGTTTTAGTTAGCCCAACATGGCCGCTGCAACCGCAAAATAGATCAAAATAGTCATCACATCCGAGACTACGGTCGCTATGGGCCCGCTTCCTATCGCAGGGTCCGCGCCCATCTTATACAGCATGTACACAACGGCCAACGAAGTAAATGCGGAAAACGTGAACGACGCCAGCATGGAAACGGCGATGACGAAGCCTACGAACTGCTGTGCCCAAAAAATTGAAACCGCCGCGAACACCATCACAGCAGAGATCAAGCTTATTGCCGTGGAAACCGCGATCTGCCTCAAAAAGTAGCGCCCGACTTTCAGATTTTTACCCAGAATGGCTATATCGCGCACCAGCAAGGTCTGCAATTGCGTCCCTATGGCGTCGCTCATGTAAACTATTGTAGGCAGGAAAAAAACCAGTATAAGGTGCCTTTCAAGGGTTTTCTCCAAAGAGTTGATGAATACGGCCGTTGCCATTATGCCCAACAGGCCCACAAGCAGCCACGGCAATCGGCTCTCGATGCTTTTGTAAAAAGGGACTTCAAGCGTATTTTCAAACTCCAGGTGCGATCTGTGTATGCCTGCGAAGTGCAATATGTCCTCCTGCAGGGACCTGTTAAGTATGGACATTATCTTGTGGTTGGGCACAACACCCACTAATTTTCCCGTCTCCACCACGGGAACGTCCTTGATTTTATACCTCAGCGCTATGTCCGATACTTTCTCTTGGTCCATTTCCGGCGAAACCGTTATAAGGTTCCTTTTCATAACGCGCTCTATCCGTGTTTTTTTTGGGCTTGAAAAAAGGTGCTTTACCGAGAAAACGCCTACGAGTTTTTCCCGCCTGTCCACGACATAGATGTAATCTATTGTTTCCAGATCCGTGCTTTCCTTGGATAACCGCGCCGTGATTTCGTGGATCGTTTCACCGACCCTCGCAACAGGCACATTGGTTATCATCCTTCTTCCGGCGGAATTGTGCGGGTATTTCTCAACGCCAAAGTATGGCTGCATACGAATAATTAGTTCTGCTGGATAAAAAGTGTGGGATCGGGGTGATTTGAACACCCATATGAAGCTCTTTCTAGCCCTTGCGTTTCCGCCAGCGCCCCAGTTTTCTTTTTCCCTAGGGCTTTTCCTATTTTGATCAAACTTTCTTAAAGTTTGGAAAAGGGCTACCCAAAGCTCCTATGCTAAACCAGGTTACATCACGACCCCGTTAAATGCTGGTATACGTCTAGTTTTAAAAAGCAGGTGTTAATACTTTTCAAACATCCAATTAGGCAGGGAAACCGGTTGCGGCTGGTTCTTCTTGGAAATTTCAAGCCCGTATCTCATGGACGCCTGTGAATGGGTTATCTGCGAAAGCAGCCTCCTCGTCCTCAGGTATCTGACCGCTTCCGATAATGTGGCCATACTATATTATTAGCCGGGGTAGTTAAAATTTCCGCTTTAAGACTTCGATTTACTGGGCGTATAAATATTAAGACGGTTTGACAAGTCATCTTCAGGCAAGACCATGAAACCCAAGGAAATCGCACAACTCACGCTTTCGGTGCTGATTTGCCAGGCTGTAGGCTTTATCGGCGCATTGTCCACTTTTCCCAATATTACTACATGGTACGCGACGCTGAACAAACCGTTCTTCACGCCGCCAAGCTGGGTTTTTGGGCCTGTGTGGATCATCTTATACGGCCTGATGGGCGTTTCGGCTTATTTGATATGGTCCAAGGGCTGGAAAAACGGGGAGATCAAAGAAGCCCTGCTCTTGTTCGGTGTGCAGCTACTGTTAAACGGCCTCTGGACGTTTTTATTCTTCGGGTTAAAACTGCCCCTGCACGCCCTGGCCGAAATAATGGTCTTGTGGTTCGCAATAAATGAAACAATCAAAAAATTCCGCAGAATAAATAAGCGGGCGGCATCTTTGTTACTCCCGTATTTGGTGTGGACAAGCTTCGCGGTAATCCTCAATTTGGCCGTAGTTGTTTTGAATTAGGACAAAACTGGGTGGCCGGCACGTGCGGCAAAGCTCTCCGAGCAAAGCCCTGTCCCGCTCCATCAGCCAGAAACTTATCATAACATTTTCTACCTGCGTAAAGGTTAAATCGTTGTAACGGTTGGTTTTGTGCGGCTCACTGATTATTTCGGAACCCTGATTGCGAAACGCTTATATCGGGTTCACGGACAACTGACATCATGGGCAAGTTCATACCGTGGGCAGAGATGTCGGTTGGGCAATACCTTCTTCTCGTCATGGAGACAGGTCGTGGACTGTACAGAATATACGTTTCGATTGATGGCCGCTGGTTCTGCCACTGCGACACGGTCGAGCATCCGGGCCACTTCTACGATGTGGTCGATGCCATTCAAGACAACTTCGACCCGAGGCTGTTCGAGATAAACCCTATGACGCCGTTCACCAAAGAAGAAGTACTTGCCAAAGCGCCGCACGCATTCGACGGCCATCAGGAGAACTCAACATGACAAAAAAAGAAATCAAGAAGCTCAGAATTCAAGCAAAAATAGTGGTATGAATGGTTGTGACGAAAGAGGAAACCGAGGACATGGTAAAAATAATTGTGGCCATCCACGAAGACATAATTTCCGCGACCCAGAAAGATCTGACGTCAGGCGGCGAGCCTGGAGTCCGCGACGAGGGCGGGCTGCATTCATTGGCTTACAGGATCTTGTCTATGACAGAAAGGAAGGCTGACCCGGTTTCTTTGGGTGCGGCGATTCTAGAAGACGTAGCCACCAGACACTATTTCTGGGACGGCAACAAACGCACAGCCTACGTTCTGTCTAAAACTTTTATGCTCCAGAATGGATTAGAGTTAAAACCGGACTACGAAAAAGCTGTTGATTTCATAGTTAAAGTGGCTGATAAAAAGGCTAATAAAGCAGAGACCAGAAAATGGATTCAGGAGAACTCCAAATGACAAAGGATCAGATCAAGAAGTTAAGAACTAACGCCCAGAAGGTCATAAAGAAAGACATAGAGCTACTCAGAGAGCTGGCGAAACACTAATATTAATTTCTCAAGCCCCAGTCGAGATTTGAACTCGAGACCTCCACCTTACCAAGGTGGCGCTCTTTACCGACTGTCACATACCTTTGGTATATGTTCAGTTACCAACTGAGCTACTGAGGCAGATTCAGACTGAAACAGGTGCATCGGAAACTGAAGCATACCGTATGCTGAATAGTTTGCTAAAGCAAACTATTTGAGAAAATCTGCCGATTTTCTCAATATCGGTATGCTTCTAGCTACAAAGCACCTGTTTCCAATTGCTAATCAGTTTACTGTTTGTAACTCACCCTTAAATCTTGTAATGTACCCATAAAATCGTATGGATGTTCTCGTTGTCGGCAGCGGAGGGCGTGAGCACGCAATTGCGTGGAAATTAAGGCAGGAACTTTACGGCAGGGACAAGCTCTATGTTGCGCCCGGCAATGCCGGCACCGCATCAATAGCGGAAAACGTCCCTATACAGGCCGACGACGTAAAAGCACTTGCGGCATTCGCAAGGGAAAAAAAGGTTAACATAACCTTTGTGGGGCCGGAGAAACCCCTGACTCTGGGCATTGACGAAGCTTTCAAACAAGAAGGCCGGAGAATCGTGGGGCCTTCGGGAAAGGCCGCCAAGCTGGAAGGCAGCAAGGTATTTTCACACGAATTTATGGAACGCCATGGAATACCGCATCCCCCGTCGCGTGTCGCGGATAATCCAAGGGGTGCGTGGGAACTCGGGCTTCAATTGTTAAAATCGTACGGGGTCGGCGTAATCAAAGCCGACGGCCTGGCACAGGGCAAAGGCGTTTCTATCTACAGAACCGAGAAGGATTTGAAAAATGCGGTAAGTGCGTTAATGGTGGACAAAAGGTTCGGGCGGGCCGGCGACAGGGTTTTGCTGCAACAATACATGGAAGGCCGTGAAGCTTCGTTTATCGGCTTCACGAAAAACGGAATTTTCGTGCCCTTCCCGCCTGCGCAGGACTACAAACAATTGAACGGTAAAATGACAGGAGGCATGGGCGCGTACGCGCCCAGGTTCCTGGACAGGGAAACCAGGCAAAGGGTTATGAGCGAGATAATATTTCCGACGCTTGAAGGCATGGAAAGCGAAGGAAGGCCGTTCAGCGGGGTGCTATACGCGGGGTTGATGATCAAAGACGGGCAGCCTATGGTGGTGGAATACAACTGCAGAAAAGGCGATCCGGAAGAGCAGGTCCAGGGCCCGTTGCTCGGGTCAGGCCTTCTCGAATTAGGATACGCCTGCGCGGAAGGCGGCTTGGACAGGGTGAAACCGTTATGGCTGCCCAAATACGCGGTCAATGTTGTTCTGGCAACGGCCGGATACCCGGATGACGAATACAAAAACCACCTGGGTAAGGAAATTTTCGGTCTGGATAGGGACGATGTGATCGTTTTCCATGCCGGAACTTCCAGGTCGCCGGACGGCAGGGTTGTTAGTTCTGGCGGCAGGGTTGTTAGCGTAACCGCTTTGGGCGACAACCTCCCGCAAGCGGCAAAAAAAGCTTACGGGGCGATAGGAGAAGAAAACGATGGGATTTATTTCGATGACATGTTATACAGCAGAGGTATAGGGCCAAATGCCAATTAACCGTTTTTTGCCTGCTGCACTTTCTTCTCTTTCTTGAACTGCGCCAATAATTTTGGCAGTTTCATGTTATGCCCGCAGAAACCGCATTTTACAGAAAAGGGCTTTTTCCATTCCTCTACCGTGTCCTTGCCTTTCAAACACATTGGACAGACGTATTTCACCTTCGCATCATTGCTGTCCTTCGGAACCAAAACTTTTATCATGCCGGTAACTTTGCCGACGGCGTTTTGCAGCTCTCTTGAAGTCATATAACGTACGTTACTCAAACCGGCACACCAGCTAAAAATGCTATAATCGCGAGCAGCATATTTATCTTTATCAGCTCGTCCGTTTTACTTAGGACAGCCACGTTTTTGCCGTCTTTGATAAGATTGAAAAGCGCAACAAATGCGATTAACGAGCTTAGTGTGATAATCGCCAGGTACGTCAGCGGCACCAGGCCCATCGCATACGGCACCGGGCTCAGGATTATGAAAACCGCCAGCGACGCAGCCGCCGTTTTCCTTGTCCTGTTTTCATCGAATTTTACATAGGAAGAAAAATTCTTCAGCAGGTTTACCAAAAAGGTTGCCCTGTCCTTCATGCCCTCTGTTATGCTTTTCACCATGTCTCCGGACGCGTTGGAAAAAAACAGCAAAACGGCCATAAAATAAGCCGCGCTTGAAGGGCCCGCGGCGTCCGCCCCCAGCACAACCGCGACAGAAGCTGCCGCGCTTATGAAAATGCTCCTGATAAAACGCACGTTCTTAAGGTAAGACAAATAGACGGACAAAAGAAACGCCGCCAATAAGTACAGCGAAGCCGTATAGATGCTGACGCTGTACGCAAGAACTAGGCCGGATAACAGGAAAATGGCCGACACAATCACGGAATGGCTAACGCCTTTTCCTCCGGGCCTGGGATAAAAACTTTTTATCATGCGGTAAATTTTGCCGCTGTAGAATTCGCTGAAAACGTTGGCCGCAAGCGTCAGGAACAGTATTGAAAGCGTTACTTTGACAAGCGTCCCGGTTACCCCGAGCGAACCGGCGGAAACAAAATAACCGCTCGCGGCAAGGATAATAAGGAAGAAAAAATTCAGCGGCCTTAAAAAACCCAAGCGCGGCATTGCATCCTACACCTTTATGTCCTTGTTTTTAAGCCGCAAAAACTTGTAGCCGCATCTCCTGCACTTCACCTTGCCCGTCGCGATTTTCTTCAGGTTTGTCCGAAGCTTGGCATTGCAGCGCATGCAGACGTAAACGTTCTTGAAAAGCCTTTGTTCAATCTCGGGAAATTTCTTTTTGACCATGTAGTAGCCACTAACGATTTATTTGTTGATAAGTATATAAGCGCTTCAGCCAGAAATAGGCGCATACTTACGGTGTCTGTTTCGGTCAGAGTTTCAGCGATTTCAGGCTCCTTATCCTTGCCTCTGTGCTTGGGTGCGTGGACAGCAGGTTCATCAGGAGGTCGCCTTTGAAAGGATTTATTATGAACATGTGCGACGTGGCCGGGTTGCCTTTCATAAGAACGTGCTTAGATGCGTCGGATATCTTGGACAGCGCGCTTGCCAACCCTTCCGTTTCTTGTATGAAAATTGCCCCGGTTCGATCCGCCGCAAATTCCCTGCTGCGCGAGATCGCAAGACGTACTATTGTTGCCGCCAATGGCACGAAAATCACCATTAGGATAAGGCCTATCGGATTTCGGTTGCGGTCACGTCCGCCAAAAAGCGCGCCGTAATAAGCCATCTGAGCAGTAAATGCAAGTGCGCCCGCAAACGTGGCGGCCAGCGTTGACGTCAATGTGTCCCGGTTTTTGATGTGCGCAATTTCATGCGCCAAAACGCCTTTGATCTCCGCTTTATCAAGTATTTCCATCAATCCGGTCGTTACGGCCAGCGCCCCGTGTTTGGGGTCGCGCCCGGTTGCGAAAGCATTTGGCGCCTTCTGGTCGACCAGGTAGATTTTCGGCTTGGGTATTTTCGCCTCCCCGGATATCTCTTCAATTAATTTGTGTATTCCTGCGTTTTCCGTTTTGCTTATTTCTCTGGCATTGTACATCCGCAGCACGATTTTATCAGAGTACCAATAGGCAAAAAAGTTCATCAGCAATGAAAATACCAGCGCTGCCGCCGCACCAGAGGATCCGCCCAGGTAATAACCCGCACCGAGGAATAGCCCTGTTAACAGTCCCAACAGCGCAACGGTCTTCACAGTCTCGATCATACAAGCAATGATAACAAAGGTATAATATATAAATGTTATTGCAGCAAGCCCGCCTTTCTCAGCATGTCTTTGGCAGCTGTTTTGGACGTTTTGCTGGTGGTATCGGTTTCTATGCATTTTTTCCTTCCGTGGATATCCAACGCCTCGCCCAAAATTAAATTTAATCTCTCTGCCTCCAAATTCTCTTCTATCTTCGCTTCATTCCAACCGCGCCTCTCCATGCGTCTTTTCAATTCCTTTATGCGCGTGCGCAATACGAAAACAACATCCGCCCTGAAATAGTGCGCGAGGTGGCTTTCGATGATAATGTCGGGATGCTCCCTTGTCTGGGCCGATACGAATTTTCCCAGCCTTTTCATGTCAGCGTTCTTTGAGCCTCTTTTTTTGTCTATTGACGACCACAATTTGCGCCTCAAAATCACGGAGTTCAGGTGCAGCACTTTGAATTTTTTGCCTGTTTTTTTGTTCAGCAGCCCGGCTAATTCGTTGGAAATTTTTGTCTTTCCTGTGCCGGG
>JACOVS010000047.1 GCA_016177205.1 Candidatus Aenigmatarchaeota archaeon | reverse complement strand
GGGCTTCTGTACGTCGCAAAAGGCGCCTCGAATGTGAAATCCAGCGTTCGCTGTGACGCTCTTCTGCTAAACGACAACTCGCGCACGGACACATACCCCTACAACGAAATACACGACGACACCGCCACAATAACCCACGAAGCAGCGGTCGGAAAAATCGGCGAGGACATGCTTTTTTATCTAATGTCCCGCGGACTCGGCGAGCAGGAGGCGCTAAACATGGTTGTGATGGGATTTTTCGAGCCGTTTGTAAGGGAGATCCCCCTGGAATACGCGATAGAGTTCAACAAGCTGATACAGCTGGAAATGGAAGGCGCGGTCGGTTAACATGGCCAGCGCGGTTAAAGAGGCACCGGCATGGATTGAAAACTTCCGTAAAAAATCCTTTGACGCCTTCAAAAAACTTCCGCCGGAAGAGTCCCGGCTTTTCGCTAAATATGACAATTGTTTCATCGACTTCGAAAAATTCAAGCCCGACCTGTCAGAGCACCCCATCCCCGGGGATCTCCAAAAACAGGAAAATTGTTTTGTCCAGAGCGGCGCGAACGCATTCACAGGCCGGACCGAGGATCTTGAAAGCAAGGGTGTAATATTTACCGATGTTATTACGGCTTCAATACAGCACAGGGACAAGCTGGAAAAACTTTTTTCGCGCGGCTGGAAAAACAAATTCGAGGCCTTTAACGACGCGTTCTTCGCCAACGGCGTTTTCATCTACGTGCCCAAGGGCGTCCAGATTGAAACCCCGTTCAGGAAGATAAGCATCGACAACGGCGCCAACACGTCTTCAAAAGACATTATCATCGGCGGCGATGGAAGCAGGTTCTCGTTCATCGAGGAATCTTACTCTGTTAAAGAAGACGAATCGCTGGTAACAGGCGTGTCCGATGTCCTGCTCGGCAGGGGCTGCGAAATAATGTTCGGCAGCCTGCAAAATCTCGGGCGCAGCGTCATAAGCGCCGGCATGAAACGGTGTTTCTGCGGGCCGGACAGCAGAATATCCTGGAACACCGGCCTGTTCGGTGGAAAGCTTGTAAGGTCCCGCGTTGAGAGCAACATGGACAGCGCCGGCTGCGTTGTCGAAGACAACGAAGTTGTATCGGGCGTCGGAGACCAAAAATTCGACGCCATGTCCGGCCTGAATCACGTGGCGGAATCCACCAGCGCTGTAACAAGGATGAATGCTGTTTTAAAGGATTCTTCGCAGGCCGTGATAAAGGGCATGATAAACATAGGCAAAAATGCGAAGAATTCGCGGTCGTACCTGGCCGAACACGCGATGCTTTTGGGCAAGGGGGCGAAAGCGGACGCGATACCCGGCCTGGAAATAGAAAATAACGATGTTAAAGCCACGCACTCGGCGTCCGTGGCAAAAGTGGGCGAGGATCAGATGTTTTACCTCATGTCCCGCGGGTTGGACGAGGAGAATTCAAAAAAACTCATGACAAACGGCTTTCTGGAATCGGTAATACGGCACATGCCGCTTCCGCAGTTCAGAAGCATGGTAAGGGCCGCGATAAATGCCGGACCTGCGGGAATCTTGCCGGAATATTATGAAAAAGGTGATGAAAATGCCGGAGAAGTTGATTTGTTCGGCGGCCATTACAAGTACCGGTGATCCGATGGGAAGGCTTGTAGAGTTGTGCGGAACGGATAAGATGGGGGAGGGCGAAATGAAACCCTTCGATATAGAAGGCGTGCAAATAATGCTCGTAAAACACGAAGGGAACCTATTTGCCGTCGACAGGGTATGCACACACGCCGACGCCGATTTATCAGACGGTTTCTTGAGCGGGGACGGCGTTGTCTGCCCGCTGCACCTTTCCGCGTTTAACCTGGCCGACGGCAGCCCGACAAACCCGCCCGCCACGAAGCCCATTAAAACTTATAACGTGAAAATCCATAACAATAAAGTTTTCGTCGAGGTTTGATCGCATGGACGTAGAAAAAATAAAGGCCGATTTTCCCATCCTAAAAAGGAAAATCAACGGGAAAAAACTTGTGTATCTTGATTCTGCCGCCACGTCGCAAAAGCCGGTGCAGGTGATAAGCGCGATTAAGGAGTATTACGAAAACCGCAATGCAAACGTTTCAAGAAGCGTCCACAAATTGGGTGAAGAGGCGACGGAAGCCTACGAAAACGCGAGGAAAACCGTTGCAAAACTGATAAATGCGAACAGCGAAAAGGAGATAATTTTCGTGCGCAACGCAACAGAGGGAATCAATCTTGTTGCGTACTCGTATTTTTTGCCCGTTGCGCAGGCGGGCGGTAAGATAATCTCTACCGTGATGGAACACCACTCGAACATAGTTCCGTGGCAGTTTATCAATTCCATGGGGATTGACCTGAAATTCGTCGGCGTTACAAAGGACTTCGGCCTTGATATGGAAAATTTAAACAAGATAATTTCTGCAGGCACCAAATTAGTTACAATTACGCACGCGTCAAACGTGCTGGGAACTATAAACGATATTAATCAGGTATCAAAAATCGCCCATGACAACGGTTCTTTGTTCATGGTGGACGCGGCGCAGTCGGTTCCGCACATGCCCGTCGACGTCCAAAAACTGGATTGTGATTTTTTAGTCTTTTCCGGGCACAAGATGCTCGGCCCGACAGGCATCGGCGTGTTATACGCAAAAGAAGAGCACCTAGAAAACATGAAGCCATTCAACTACGGCGGCGACATGATAAAGGAGGTGGGGCTGGAAAAAACCGCATTCAATGATGTGCCGTGGAAATTTGAAGCCGGCACGCCGAACATCGCCGGTGCGATTGGTCTTAAAGCGGCCGTAGACTACCTTAACAGAATAGGTTTCAACAGCATCAGGAAGCATGAAACAAAACTGACAAAATACTCGTTGGGGGAATTTTCAAAGCTAGATAATGTTGAAACCTACGGTCCGTCGGACGCAACGAAAAGGGGCTGCGTGATTTCGTTCAACATAAAAAACGTTCATCCGCACGACGCCGCGTCCTTGCTGGACAGGCAGGGTATCGCAATCCGGTCTGGTCACGCCTGCGCGCAGCCGTTAATGGAATGGCTGGGCGCCAAAGCCGTCGCCCGCGCCAGCGGCTACATCTACAATGATAAAAACGATATTGATGCCCTGGTAGGCGGGATTGAAAAAGTAAAGAGAATGTTTGGTGTGTGATATGCTCGACATGTACGCCGAAGAGATTCTGGAACGCTACAAAGACCCCGTGAACAAAGGTGTTATAAAAAACGCCACAAGCGAGGTCCATGAGACAAACCCCCTTTGCGGGGACTCGCTGGACATCTACCTGAAAATTGAAAGCGGGAAAATCACGGACGCCAAGTTCAACGGCTTTGGCTGCGCAATATCCCAGGCCAGTGCGGACATTTTGCTGGGCATCGTGAAAGGGAAGGGCGTAGAAAACGCAAAAAATACCACAAAAGACAATTTCCTCAAAACCCTAGGAATTTCTTTAAGTCCGGCAAGGCTCAAATGCGCCCTGCTTTCCTGGCACGCGCTGATGATAGCGATTGGAAACAGGCAAAACGGGCATTAGCCGCGCGAAACAAGCTCCTGTAACGCGCTGTATCCTTTTACGGAATCCTTTTCGCTGAGTATGAAGTTAACTTCTGTTAACGTCGAAACGATCTCAAAAATATTGACGTTGTGCCAGTTAAGGGCGCGAACCATCCACAATATCACGCCGGGCGTGTAGATATAATCTCGCGGGAATCTGAGCGACAGCTGGGCCAGTCGCTGTTCTATGTGAAGTATTTTTTCGTGTTCCAGCATCCCCAAGACTTTTTCCTTGTTCTTTTCGCTTGTCACCAGGCTTATCTCGTGATTTCCGTGTATGATATTCAGCACATCGCCCTTTTCGTAATCTGTGGAGGTGTAAAGCGACCTCAATTTAGCGAAAAGCATGGGTGACCTTTGGATCGCTATGTCCACGATGCCGCCTTTCAGCGAAACTTCGGACCTATAATCAAAAGGGAATTTGCTGTCGTACTTCCTCTTCAGGTCTTCCGCGCACCTCCGGAGTGCCATTACTATGGCCGATGTTTTTACCCTCTTGCCCAGTTCATGCTCCACCTTGGGTTTAAAATAGTCTGCGGTGTAGGCGTAATTTAACAGTCCCTTGCCCATGCATTCGTGAATGTAGGGCGAATCTTCGACCAGTTTTTTTACCACGTGGCTTATTGTCACCATAACACATCACAACACATTTGTTACTAAAATAACATTAAGTTAATATAATATAAACACGTTATTTTGTGTTTATGGCGCAGCCAAGCTCGATAGGGTCTATAGAACCAGCATACGACGCCCATAACCGCAGGGTCAGGGGTTTCTACGATTCTGTAGTGATTAGTCCGGACCAGGTAGAAAGTGTGGTAGGGCAATCCAGAAGGCTTGCGGACCAGACAGGGGCCACAAGAATATCCCTAAGATTTGTAGTTAACACCCCATGGCCTGTGGCAATGTACGAGTCCGGTGATGAAAGGGGCCTGTGGCTGCCTTCGCCGGACGGGCTGCGCCTGGCCGGCAACGAAACGGCCAGCATACCCCTGAGCGGCCGCCGTGAACGGGTAGTTTATTTCGGGGAAAATGATCCTACCAGGATAGAGCCTGAGGCGGTTCGACAAAAGGAAACGGGAATGGTCCTTGAATCCATCAGAACCGCCAGAGAAAGAAACCCTTTTTCAAAGGCTCACGCAAACGGTTACAGCGTTGATGTGGAAAGAGGCGTAACCAGGGACCCTGACGTAAGAAGGCTTTTTGACCTGTACAGCTCTGTTTACAGGGATTACGTATTTCCGCTGACAGAAGAAAATGTGGCGGCCCTTGTTCAAAATCCGAATTCGATAACCGCCTTTGTAAGGGGCGCCCGGGATGACATTGCGGCCGCGGCCGTGGCCGAAGTGTTGGAAATGTACATTGACGGGGAAATATTGAGAATCTGCGAAATAAGCGACGAAGCCACCCATCCCGGCTACAGGGGCAATGGCCTGAATCAGGCCTGTGTCCAATCGCTTGTCGACGAGCTGATGCGCGGCCGCGATGAAATAAGCCTGGTGTACGCAGAGGACAGGGCTACGTCAAGAGGAGTCAACCAGCAATCGGCGAACCTCGGATGGGTTTTTGCGGGGCGGTTAAACAAGGCCGGTAGGATCAATGCGGACAGGAACATAGAAATCGACGGTCCTTACGAGGACCTGAATGTCTGGTATTATCCTCTCCAGAAATAGCGGTTACCGCCTAAACCAGTCTCTCCCCTGTTTCCTTGTCTATGACGTGGATAATTAAAACGGGGCACCCGCCGGCTGCGGCCATAATTTTGTCGTATTCCTCCTGCCCGACTTCTTTCTCCCACATGCCGGTTTTTTCGTTAAAAGTGGCGTCTATCAGGTCGGCCTTCGTATCATCGTTCATCTTGAAATTTTCCGGGTCAAGCGCTGCGCATATTCCCGCGCCGATGCAGTTGTTCCGGTCGTATTCTATTTTGTAAGTCTTTGCCAAGCGTATCCCCAAAATTCTTAGATTATTAGATGATTAAAGGTATAAATAAATCCGGCTGCCCGGTTTAAAACAAATAGGGTTAAAAAGTTCCATGGCCGTATTAGATGTTACGGGGAGATAGGTTTGACTGGAATAAAAGCGGGCGACAGGGCACCGGACTTTTCCGCCAAGAACGATACGGGTAAGGAGATCAGGCTTGCCGACTTCAAAAACAGGAAAATTGTTCTGTATTTTTACCCCAAGGACGATACACCGGGCTGCGTAAAGGAAGCTTGTTCGTTCAGGGATGACGTAAGGCCGCTGGCTGTGAGGGGCGCCGTTGTGATCGGTGTCAGCCCGGACAGCGTGGACTCGCACAAAAGATTCAAGAAAAAATATAAACTCAACTTTTCCCTGGTCAGTGATACCACCAAGGAAATATCGAAAACCTACGGCGTATGGAAAAAGAAAAGCTTCATGGGAAAGGAGTTCATGGGTGTCGAAAGGACCACTTTTGTCATAAACGAAAACGGTATCGTAGAAAAAATATTTCCCAAAGTGAGCCCTGCGGACCATTCAAGGGAAGTTTTGGATTTTCTGGGCTCGTTATGACAGGCATTCGGATAATTTCGCTTGCGCCCAGCAACACTGAAATACTTTTTTCGCTGGGCTTGGGGCCGCAGGTTGTTGGTGTTACAAGGTTCTGCGATTATCCTGACGAAGCGAAAAAAATAACAAAAATAGGCGGCTGGGTAGACCCTGAATACGGCAGGGTAGAAAGCCTAAAGCCCGATCTAATCTTCACGTCCACGTTTTTGCAGGAAAAAATCGCAAAGGCTCTGAGCGCAAAAGGTTTTAATGTTGTCCACACGGACCCAAAAAACCTTGGCGGAGTTTATGAAAGCATAATAACCATAGGCAAATCCTGCCACAAACTAAAGGAATCCAAAACTTTGGTAGGCGAAATAATGAACGGCCTTGACGGGGTAAAACAAATTTTTGATGAACCAGTAAAAGTTTATTGCGAGGAATGGCACCGGCCTCCTACGGTTTCCGGCAATTGGGTGCCGGATATAATCAGGATAGCCGGAGGGGAAAGCATGATAAAGGCCGGGGAAATAAGCCGTGAAACGACCCTTCAAGAAGTTGCAAAATTCGGCCCGGAAATTATCGTGGTGTCTCTTTGCGGCTTCGGGGAGAAATCGGACAAAAGATTTATACTGCAAAGGCCAGGGTGGCAAAATCTGGACGCTGTAAAAAACAACAAGATAATTGTCATGGACGATTCGCTTTTAAACCGCCCGGGCCCAAGGCTTGTAAATGCCGCAGAGAAGCTGGCTGCAATCCTGGATCAAACCCGGTCCCGAGGTATCAATGACGCTACCAATGGTTATTTAGCCCAAAACTTGCAAAAATGAACAGGTAATGCCGTGAAAGTCATAACTTATACCGCAGAGTGGTGCCCTTGGTGTCACAAGGTAAAGGATTTTCTCAAGGCCAACAAGGTGGAATTCGAGGACCGTGACATAGAAAAAGTCGGAGGCGCGGCGGAAGAGTCCGTAGAAAAGTCCGGCCAGGCAGGGATACCGGTAACGGACATAGACGGTGACATAGTTATCGGTTACGATGTGCCAACGCTTAAGAAACTGTTGAAACTGAAGTGACAATATGATGACAGAAGACGACAAAACGCAGGACGGGAATGAAAACATGACAAAGCTGGTTTTCGCCTGCCAGATGTGCGAAAAAATGTACAAGAAGCCGGGCATGTGCAAGGGCTGTAACGTTGTGTTAAAACCGAAAGCGGCATGATTTTTTCAGTTAGAACCCAAGGTTTTCTTTTACCTGTAGGAAACTTTAGTTTCCTACACACGAAAATCGTCAGATTTTCGTTGTTAAGGCTTTTCTTTTCCAAAAGACAATGAAAACCTCTGGTTTTCATGCATAGGAAACCTATGATTTCCTATGAAAAGCTTAAACATACTTCTCAAAGTGTATCTTTTCCTTAGTAAAGCCCAGCTCTTCCGCAATCTTGCGCATCTGTTCTACCATCTCAGCCACACCGCACAAATAGACGTCCTTGTTGGTTATGTCCTTGATCAGTCTTTTCATCGCGTCCTGCACGTATCCCCGTTCTCCGCGCCACGCTTCCAAAGCGCGGCTCAAGCAGGGAATAAAATGGAAATTCCTGTTTTTTGCCGCAATTTTTTCAAATTCTTTTTTGTAAATTATATCATTTTCCGTCCGAACGCCGAAGAAAAGCCATATCTGCTTGTCTGTTCCGCGTTCAAAAATTGTCTGGATCATTGGCTTTATCGAGGATATGCCTGTTCCCGTTGCTGCGAATATTATATCGTTGCCAATATTATCCTGAAGCACGAAACGGCCCATCGGCCCTTGCATCTTTAATTTATCGCCGATTTCGGTATGGAACATGAAATTCGACGCATGCCCGCCCTCCACCCTTTTGACGCAAAATTCTATGTATTCGCGGTTAGACGGAGGTGAGGAAACGGAGTAAGGCTTGATGTCGTCACCGTCAGGAATGAACACCTGAAAATACTGCCCGGGTTTAAAATCAAGCCATCTGGACGGCTTTATTCTAACGACTCTCACTTCGGGAACTTCTTCAAAAGATTCTATCACAACGCCTTCGGTTATTTCCATGATCATACGCCTTGGTAATAAATTCTATATATTCTTCCGGAATTGTCGTCCGAAACGAACAATGACCCGTCACCTGCGACAATAACGTCAACAGGCCTGCCCAGGATTTTTCCATCGGAAAGCCAGCCTGTCGCAAAGTCTTTGACATCATATTTTTTACCGTCAAATACTATTCTCACAACCTTATAACCCGTTGGTTCTTCACGGTTCCAAGACCCGTGAAATGCGACAAAAAGATTTCCTCTATACTCTTCCGGAAACTGATCCGCGTAATAGAACGTTAATCCCAATGGCGCGGAATGCGCTTGCATTTCAACCGCAGGCGGTTCGGTATCAGCGCACGGGTCCCTGACATAGGCGTTTTTGTCAAAATCTGCGTCGTGTATTTTATTCCCGTAGCAAACAGGCCATCCGTAATTCCTGCCGGCTTTCAAAATATTAACTTCTTCCGGCGGGATGTTGTTGCCCAACAAATCCCTTCCGTTGTCGGTGACGAAAATTTCCTGCGTTTCCTTGTTTACAGCCATGCCGACAGCGTTTCTCAAGCCCGACGCAAACAAAGAGCAGTTGTTGCCTTCCAGGTCGCACTCCAGGACAGCGGCCCTTGCAGCCGTTTGTTCATAACAAACGTTGCAACTAGAACCGATACTCAGGTATAAGCTGTTGTTATGGATTAAAATCGTCCTTGTGAAATGCCCGCCGGTCGGTATGTTATAAACAAGTTTTTCCGCTTCTTCGTCAGGCGCAAGGTCAAAGTTTGAATCCTTGAACCTTATGACCTCGTTCTCTTCTGCGACATAAACCCAGTCTTTATGGAATGCAATCCCGTGCGGGTTCTTCAAACCTTCTGCAAATACAACAACACGGTCCGCCGTCTTATCCCCGTTCCCATCCGGCAACGCAACAACCTTGCCGTCTTTTGTCAGCGTGACGAAAAGCGTGCCGTTCCTGAACCCCATCAGGCGCGGTCCTGCGTTCGGTCCGGGATAAGAAAGGCCTTCGCCCCCGAAATCCGCAAAAACCGATATCTTAAACCCTTCAGGCAGCTTTACTTTGTCCAGTCCGTCTTTCGTCGCGGGCCTGATGCCCAGGTTGCTGTATACGTAAAACAGGAAAACTAACGCGATTATTGCGACAAAAACCGGCGTATTCAGATTTTTGGGCTTTCTTTTCATAAACTCAACCATAGTTGGGGCGGGGATTTAATAAATCCGGCTGCGGCATAACAAACTTAAAAACACAGCCCCGGAAATATTATCCGGATGAAAATCGGAAACAGTGCAATAATTTTTGCCTTTGCCGCTGTGCTGGCGCTTGCTTTTCTGGCCCATTACCAAAGCACGGATGGGAAATTATGCAAGGGGTTCGCGCGCTGTATCGAGGGCGAAGTTGACCGCGTCATCGACGGCGACACCCTCGTGATAGCGAACAAAACAATAAGGCTGGCGCTAGTGAATTCACCCGAGAGTAACGAGGATGCGGGAAGACGGGCGGGGGATTTCACAGCCAACTTGTGTCCCCCGGGTTCCGGCGCAGTTATTGACGAGGACGACTACCAAACAGGGGGCAGTTACGGCCGTATTGTCGCCGTTGTTCATTGCAGCGGAAAAAATCTCAACGAATTGCTTCTTGAAAGCGGTTTGGGGAGCATAACGCCGTCGTTCTGCGAAGAAAGCGAGTTCGGGAATGAGGAATGGGCAAAACGCAACGGATGTTAGAATTTTGGCTTATACCCGCGCATCAAAACAGAATTACCCACGACAAAGAATGAGCTGAAAGCCATTGCCGCTGCTGCGATTAAAGGCGTCAGCAGCAGCCCGAAATAGGGATAAAGCAAGCCGGCTGCTACCGGAATTCCTGCGGTGTTGTAGAAAAAAGCCCAGAAAAGGTTTTGCTTTATTTTTTTCATTGTGTATTTGCTTATATCTATCGACGTGAAGATGTCCCTCAAGTCATGCTTAATTAGGATTACGCTCCCGGTCTCCTTCGCCACATCTGTGCCAGAACCAATCGCAATGCCCACATCAGCCTGCGCCAACGCCGGCGCATCATTGATGCCGTCGCCTACAAATGCGACAACCTTTCCTTCGGCCTGCAGCTCTTTTACCTTTTCGGCCTTGTTCTGCGGCAGCACGTTAGCGAAAACTTTCTCTATCCCCGCCTGTTTTGCAATCGCGTTTGCGGTCCGCTCGTTGTCGCCGGTTATCATTATTACTTCTATCTTTTTTGCACTCAACGCCTCCACGGCATCCCTGGAATAATCCTGCAGCGTGTCCGCGATTCCGATTACGCCCAGCGGTTTATTGTTATAGGCGACCAAGGTGGCGGTTTTGCCCTCGCTTTCCAGCTTCTCCACTTGTGCGTCCAGCTGCGAAACATCAAGCTTGTGGTCCTTCATTAACGCCGCATTGCCCACCAGTAAGTTGCGCCTCAGATATTCGGATTTTATTCCTTTTCCGGAAAACGTCTGGTAGGATTTTGCGTACTCCGTTTTAATTTTCATTTCTTCCGCCTTCCGGATTATCGCCTCGCCCAACGGGTGTTCGGACCCTTTCTCGCCTATTGCCGCAATTTTTAAAAGCGCCTTCGTATCCCCGCTGATCGCCGCCAGGTCTGTAACGGACGGCTTTCCTTTTGTCAAAGTGCCTGTCTTGTCAAAAATTATCGTATTTACTTTGTGCGCAGTCTCAAGCGCCTCGCCGTTTCTGATAAGTATTCCGTTTTCCGCGGCCTTCCCGGTTCCTACCAATATTGCCGTCGGCGTCGCAAGGCCTAACGCACACGGGCATGCTATTATGAGCACCATTATCGCGATTGTCAGCGAAAAGATGAAGTTGGACGTAACCGCGTACCAGGCAAACGACGAAACCAGTGCAACCAGAATCACAGCCGGTACAAAATAGGCGGATATTCTGTCGGCCAGCCTTTGTATCGGAACTTTCGAAATCTGCGCTTTCTCAACCAGTTTAATTATTTGGGACAGTGTCGTGTCCGAACCGACGTTTGTCGCCCTGATCTTCAACAACCCGGACTTGTTTATCGTAGAGCCTATTACCTGGTCGTTCTCTTTTCTCGTGACCGGAAGGCTTTCGCCGGTTATCATAGACTCGTCTATTTCCGTATGGCCTTCGAGTATGACGCCGTCCGTGGGGATGGATTGCCCGGGCTTCACAAGCATCACGTCCCCCACAGACACCTCACTCGCCGGAATTTCAACCTCCTTGCCGTTTCTGACAACAACAGCGTGCTTTGGCCGCAGGTCAAGCAATTTTCTCAACGATTCCGAAGCCCTGCCCTTTGCCATCTCCTCCAATAATTTTCCAACCAGTATCAATGCTATGATTATTGCGGAAGTATCGAAGTACACCTCCCCCCTGAATGCCTGCGGCAGGAATATCACCAGTGTGCTGTAAAGCCACGCCGCCGATGTGCCCAGCGCGATCAGCGTGTCCATGTTTGCTGTTTTGGCTTTTAACGCGTCAAAAGCGCCTTTATAGAATCTCCAGCCCCCGATAAATTGCACGGGCGTCGAAAGGATAAACAGCCAGGCGTTGTTCGGGAGCACAGGCAAAAGGGGGAAGTAAGTAAGGACCAGCGTTGCCGCCGACAAAACAATGCTGAAAGCCGTCACCCGCTTTAATTTATTGTACTCGACTTCCGGCTGTTCAAACTCTTTCAGGCACTTCTCGCTGCAGAAATAGAACGTTTCGCCATTTTTCTCCCTTTTGTAAACTGCGTTTTTCTCGTCTACATACATCCCGCAAACAGGGTCTGTGGCCATTTGTAACGATTAACTCCTTGTCTGTACAACGATTAAATTATCTAAAATAATAATGTTGCCTGATTGCTATTTCTTTTTCTTCAATGCGGCCTTCGTTATCAAAAGCAGCAAAACCGCCACGAATGCCGGCCATACGGCTGCCGGCAAAGAGCCAAGCACGCCTTTCAGGTATTCCGCGATGTTTGATACATAGATGTTGACCGTAGTCTGGTAACCGCTGCTCATTGCAAGCTGGCCCGTGTAAGTAAGGTAAATCAACAACAAGCCCATCAGGAAGAACATTGACCCTGATAAAAGTTCGGACATTGTTATGCTCACCCTGCCGCCCGCGAATGAATAGGAAACCTTTTTCCTGAAAATCGACAGTTTGTTGGTTATGTCAGACTTGTCCAAGAAATAAGCGATCACGAACAGGGGGATCGTCATTCCCAGTACGTATGCAAGCGAATACACCGCGCCCCAGAACAGGGAGCCCGGCAACACGGACAACGCCAAAACGCCTGCAAGGACAGGCGCGCAGCATAATGTTGCAAAGCCTGAAAATATACCGAGAACAAACACCGAGCCCGCGTTTTTTATGTTTACCTTTGGATGGATGGAAAAGGGCAACGAAAAGTGCCTGCCAGTAAGTATTGAAAGCCCCAAAATCACGAAGAACAATCCGCCGGCTGCGAACAGCGTGTCATGGTTGTTTGTGAAAAGCTTGCCCAAGCTTGCCATTCCAAGGCCAAGAGGCAGGAAAACCGCCAGTAAGCCCAAAAAGAAAATGAAAGTCATCAGGAAAATCGTCCTTCGCTGCCTGAATATGGATCCGAGATAAGCCGGCAATAATACCGTTATGCAGCACGGCGCAAAGAGGGCCGCTATGCCCCCCACAAACGCCGTGATTATCGAAGCGCTTATCAGCAGGTCTGTCATCAATTCACAACTTTGCTATTATTTCCGCGAGCTTGTCATTCCATATCCCCATGTTGGGGTCGTCCAAGGTGTACACTATCCTTCCGTCCTTGTCGATCACGAAATACGTATGCCCCGGGTAATACCCGGGGTGCATTGAAGACTCCAATGAAAGTACATCGTATGACGCCGAAACAGCCTTCTTTGTGTCGAACAGGATCTTTGCCCCCTTCATTTGAGGCGCTTTCTGCGTTATCTCGTCCCACGTGGATTTTTTGTCGGCCACAATTGAAAATGAAACGACTTCATCGCTGTTTAGCCTCTCATCCCTGCTCAATGCAGCTATCTGGTTCCAACACCCGGGATAGCACATGGCGCCCTCGTTGAAGAATAGTATGACAGCTCTTCCCCTATAACCGCTTAGCCTCGCCATGTCACCGTCAAGGTCCTGAAGCTCAAAATCCGGCGCTTGTTTGCCAATAGCCTGCCCGAAAGAAATTTTGCCCGGGTTTTGCGTGTTCTCTCCGCCTGCTGAAAACAGCACGGCGCCGGCGGCTACCAAAGCAAACACCATCAGCGCAACCGCATGCGTCCGGTTCACGTTACGTTTAAACAGTTCCATTCGAACACCTTGCTCATTTCATAATTCTATAGGCTTCCGCGCAATCCTTGCAGCAAAAGTACAAAGTTTTTGGCCCCACAGACACCTTGTATCCGCCCCTGTAAACCTCGCAGTTGCAATGGGCGCAGGCTGTAATTTTTGACTGTAGGAAAAAATCCAGCAAACCGCCCAATTTGGAAATCGATTCCGTCACAACTCGCCTGCCGGTTTTCGTAAGCGCATAGACCTTTTTATCGCGCTCGCCGCGGGATGTTATCTGCACAAGCCTGCCGTTTTGCAGCTGCTTCAGCAGCGGATAAACCTGTCCCGGGCTCACCTTTCTGCCCGAAATGATCCTGAGGTCCTTGATAAGCTCGTAGCCGTGCCTTGCGCCCGAATTCAGCAGAAGCAGCGTGTTTAATCGCAGGCCGGACAGTGATTTGCCGGATTTCATAATCTCCGTATGTGAAATAAAGTATATATATCTTATTTGTGATATATCAAATGAGAAACATGTCAAGAAAGCGCGAAAACGGCTTTGTGCCAGGCTTCGTTTTGGGTTTCGCAGCCGCGCTGGTTTTTATACTTTTGTGGAACACCCTGACCACCGGCTCATACACTCGTTACGGTTACATGATGCCCTCGATGATGCAGGGTATGATGGGTTACGGGCTTTCTGGCCAAGCAGGCGATTGCTCGAAACTCAACGAATCGGAACTTATAGACGCGGGCGACACTTTCATGGAGAAGATGATGGGGGCGGAATTCGAACAACAAATTGAAAAGGGCATGAGTGCGGAAACATCGCGGCTCATGCACCTGATGATGGGAAGGATGTATTATAACTGTTAGGGGGAATTGGGCTGACCAAAATAAATTATGCGGGGATAAATCCTGTCGCGCTTGGCACTGGTTTTGGGATCGCCGAGGGGGCCTTCTGGTATTTCTAGGTTTTTTGTCCAATTTTGGAATAGCCGATAAAATTGTAACATTGCTTGGAAATTATTTTGTGGGCTTTGGTCCCTCTATCAACGGCCTTGTTGTAGGTTTTGTTGAAGGCTTTGCATGCGGGTGGGTAGGCGGTTATATCGTGGCCTGGGTATACAACAAATTATTATAAAAGGTTTGGCAGATTATCATGGAGGTGTAAGGTTTGGCAGCAATAAAAGCGAAATTAATGCACGAGTTGGACGAGAAGATTGTCGCGACGGCAACAGGCCTGTTCGGCGCTGTTGCTGCGATTACGGGTGTGATTTGGCACGGCATGATGGGACAGCCTTCAATGATGAACTTGATGTATCCGGGTTTCTGGGGTAGCGGCGCAAACTACTTTGTCGCTGTAATAGGCGGGTTCATTTTAGGCGCGTTCTACGGCTGGTTATTCGCCATCGTGTACAACTGGACATTGAAGAATATGAAATAAGTCGATGGAAACAGACGCCTACAGAATGGCGTCTGTTTTAGTTTAAGAGGCGATGCTTGTTAGAGACGTTGTTTGCGGAATGGAGGTCGATGAAAAAAGCGCACTCAAAAGGGAACACAAGGGAAAATTTTACTATTTCTGCAGCAAAAATTGCGAGCAAACATTCGAAAAAAGTCCTGAAAAATTTACGAAATAAAATTTATTTCTTTACACGTTCTATCGGTTTACGCCTAGATGTGAAAGGAAAGGGCCTCTCGTTCGTAGCGAAGTACATGTACCTGATAAACCTGTAATACTCGGAGATGTAGTTGTTCGCGAACGAGGCAAGGTCTGCGTTTCTCCTGCCTGTTATTATAGTTACAAACCAGTTGATCAGCGCGACAAACTGCGCCAGCATTCTCCACAATCCGATAATTATCCCCGAAACTATCGCAATCGGGATGCGCATCAACGCTTCCCAGCGCTCGCTGGTCTTTTTCCTTACAAATGCCATTGTATAACCTCGTGCCATTATCTTAGCAACTGCGTGATAACCAGTACCGCACCGATGATCACCAGCAATATGGGGAATATTTGCTTGTTGATCACATACCCGCCCAAATGCAGCCCTTCATGGTCCCACTGCATAATTAACTTTTGGCCGGTTCAAATAAAAAGGCGTCAGAGGCCGAAAAACAGGATGATTATCTCGGATATTGTGAAAACATAGACCCCTGCCAGCAAAACATAGAGCCCGTACAGGCCTTTCCTGGAATCTTTTCCCATGGAGACGAATGCGAAGGGTAAAAGGGATGCGAATGCTGCCGACGTTGTTGTGGAAAATATTCCGTATAAACTCAGTAAGATTCCCAGCACTGCGCCGGCAGCCACCAAGGCGCAACCCGCAAGCTTCGCGTTTCTCTTGCCCAGCGCGACAACAGCGGAGCGCTTTCCGAAAGGTTTGTCCCAGCCATAGTCTTTGATATCGTCCACAATCTTCACCCCGTTAAGTATTATCCATACAACAAACGAGAACGCAAGCACGCTGAAGCCAATAAAACCGGCCTGCGAATAAAAGCCTGCCAAAGTTGCCAAAAACAGGCCGGTGGGATAGCCGGCCGTTGCGCCCAACGGATTCATGTCCAAATAAGGCGCGTGTGCGTACGCGAGCGCCAGGCCTCCGATCATCAACGGAATTATTAACCACCCTGAAACTGTGTAAAGGTACGCCATGCACGCGAAAAACACAAGGACCGAGCCGGCCAGCGCCAATTTACTCTGCTTTCTTGTCAGTTGCGCGGCCGGGTCTTCGTGCCGGACGTAATAATCCACGTAAGAATCTTTCACGTGCGCGTAATAGAGCGCTGAAAATATTCCTATTGCGACAACCGCAAAACGGTACAAATCAAACGGCGAATAAAACAGGCTCCCTACCAAACCCGCCTGCAGCGCGGCGATCATAAATATGGGATGCACCTGCGTCCAATACGCCTTGAACGGGGCGGCCATAAGAACGATTACTCATTTGAAATAAAAAATCAGAGCTTATTAACCTTTCCGCGCAATTAAGATATGCCGAGGAAAGCCGAGGTTCGGACAATCTGAAACACACATTGTGTGTTTCTGTCTGATCGCAGGCAGAACCAGGTTAAATGCGCCGGATATGCTGATTTAACGAGAAGCGTACGCAGAGTATGCTTACGTTAGGATGAAGAGCATAGGCGATACTTGAGAGGCTATGACAACAAGGCTTGATTCTGATCACGGCGGCGAGATGAGGAATCCTTTAAGTTTGGAGCCTTAGAAATCCGGTGGGGCGTAAACAGCTAGAAGCATACCGTATATTGTATCGGTATGCTTCGGTCGGCGTTTGCCCCGTAAGGGTTCAAATCCCTTCCTCGGCGCTCATATTTCTTTAATTCACATGTACGGGTACGTATTCAATCGCATCAGCACCCTGTCCGTTTTCGCTGCAAGCCCGCGCACGCTTTTAGCAATTTCAGCGGATCCCATTAAAGCGGTCGCCGCTGCGACTATTTCACCCTTCAGGGTCATTACCAAAATTTTCTCGTCTTTTTTTATGTTTTCATCCAGTTTTACAACGCCGTTCACGCCGACAGCGGCGCCGTTGCAGATTTTGTTAACAGCGGAGTCCTTGACTATTAATCGCTTGATTTTCAGTGTCTGCAAAACCTCTTCCAGAGGTTTGATAATTTGTCTTAACGCCTTCTCGTCGCCTGTTTCCTTGTAAATCTCCCACGCATCCTTCAACTGGTGCATTGTGTGCGATTCGTTTTCCGTGAAAATGCCCGCCCGCGTTCTTCGCAACTCGGCCATATGGGCGCCGCACTTTAAATCCTTTCCAATGTCGTCGACCAAGCGCCGTATGTACGTGCCTGCTTCGCAGCGGACCTTGAACAAAACATCCTTGCCGTTTATCTCCAGGATTTTTATGTCCATTATCTCGCGAACCCGCTCACGGCGCGCCACAGCGGATTTCAGGGGCGGAATTTGCTTGATTTTTCCTACAAACTTAACAACCGATTTTTCAATCATTTCTTTTGGCAGTTGCTTATGAACATGCATCAGCGCGACGTACTCCTTTTCCTCGCGCCCGATCAGCTCAGTCGCTTTGACAGACTCGTTTAACATGACGACCAAAACGCCGCTCACCATCGGGTCTATGGTTCCTGTATGGGAGATTTTGTGCAGCCCGAGCATGTCCTTTATCCACGCAACCGTCTGATGGCTTGTCGGGCCTTGCGGCTTGTTAAGGTTGATAACGCCGTAATTTAAGAACTGCTCAACGCTTCTTTTTTCCGGATACGTTCCGTATTTTTCGTTTGTGACGGATTCTTGCTTGGTTATCATCTTATCGCCTAAAATTTAACGCCCAATGATTTCAGACCGGTCTCCAGTTGTTCAGGGCTTTTGAAATGTATCCCGTTCATGCCTATTCTCCTGGCCGTCTCTACATACTCTTCCTTGTCGTCTATGTACACGACATCTTCAGCCCTTTCTCCCGTCTTATCCAGTGCGATTCGAAAGGAGTCCTCGCCGTCCGACTTGGTTTTATGAACTATGTGGGAAAACACGCCGCCGATGAAATTTTCCAGAAAATTGTATTTTTCCTGCAAATATTCCGCCCTTTCCTTGACACTGTCCGATAAAAAGAACAATTTAACGCCGGCCTTCTTCAGTCTTTCGACCAGTTTCACGGTGCGCATTAACTGGTACGATTTTACCCATATTTCAGAAAGTTTTTTGTAATCCTCCTTTAGTTCCCATTCCTTCATGGCCTCCGCCCAGAATTCTTCCGGTGCGATTTCCCCTCTTCTGTATAGAGTGCCTATTTTGGATTTTGTTGCTAGTGTTTTTCTGACAACTTCTTTCGGGATTTTGTACCCCTCGCTGATCTTTTCTACCGCTAGCGATGTGCCGTCGCTGAAATAAACCCCGCCCAGGTCAAATATTACGGCCTTTATCACAGAAATACTTTAATGAAAAGCCTTTTTATAAGCGGTTTTATTGAACGTCAAGAAGTTTTCTCATTATCACGCTCGACGGAACGGCCAGCAAAAAATACCAGCCGAACCAGCCGACGCTGGCTCCTACGAAAGGCACCGAAAAAGGAAGTTTAACCGTAACGCCGGCAAACTCGCCGGTCATCCATGGGAACACCAACGCAAAAACAACCAGCGAAAACAGCAGGGGTTTTGTCGACAGCGAGAAATATTTCTTGTTCAGCTCCATCATCCTGCTCACGTTCTCATTCATCTTTGTGATATTTTTTTCCTTCTGCGCCGCATTGGCGGCTTCACGGTATGACTCCATGCTTTTGCGCACCTCCTTCATCTCAGCCTGGTTTACAAGAACCTTGTAAAAAAGGGTCGTGACCGAGGACAGCAGAATAGAGATGGTTGTAAGCGCTAAAAACATGCCGCCCGATATGAAAGGCGCGAAAACCGCATTTAACTGGCTTTCAAAAAACATTCTTCAGGACCTCTGTCAACTCGGCGGCGGCGTCGCGTATCCTGCCCTGCCTGTTTATTATGATCTTTACCGGGACGTTTTGTATCACCGAATAAGCGGCCGCGCAGGAGCGCGAGTAGTTCTGGAACTCCCTCAATTTTTCCGCGTCGCCGAAATCGGATCTTTCGCGCGCCTTGTCTTCTTTCTGGCGAATCGCAATTTCGGAAGGGTCGGCCTCGATGACCACTATAATCTTCGGGGCAAGCATTTTCAATATCTCCAGGGGCATTCCCGGTATCAGACCGAACGACGTGACCATGGAAAGGTGCGTGTTGACTATTACGCTGCGGTCCTTTGCGTCCCTAGCTATCTGTTCAGCCGCCTTCATCTGAAGCTCCCTGTATTTGTCCCGTGGGATCTTAGACCGCATCTCGTCCCTGTTTTCAACGAGCTTCGCTTTGCGCGCCATCTCGAACATGTAATCGCCGAATACCGCAACTTTGATAGGTTTGACTGTTTGAAGTTGCTCCAACGAAACGTTCTGCACCGTTGATTTCCCGACGCCGGGCGCTCCTACCAGGACTACCAAAGGCATGTTATCACTAATTAATTCCATGATATTTTATATAAGCTTTAAGCCGTTCTATGGTCATTTACAGGCGATTGCCTCTATAAATGAAGATTTGTATGTGTGATAAGTGCCGGACGTCTTCCTGATTTTAACGGTTTCAAACCGCTTTAGTTTGTTCTCTGTGTAATTCTTGCTGAAAAAATGTCTCAGATGTTCATAAATGAACATGTCTTTTTCGATGGCTTTGCCTTTTCCATAAAGCGCATCTTCCGTTGACTTGACCTTCATGAATAACATGCCGCCTTTCCTCAGAATTCTGTAAATTTGATTGAAAACCATATTTTTGATATTTTTCCCGGCGGCGCGCTTTTCTAATTTTTTTATCACGGTATTAGAAAAGTCCACGGCGACAACACGCAGGCCGTTTTTGGCAAAAAATATCGCATCTCTCCCGTCTCCGCAGCCTAGGTCTAAGATTTTCTTAAAATTGTTTGCCCCGATGGAAATGAGCATTCTTTTTGCGAACGGATTCGGTTTTTGTGTTTTGCTGATTGCACTGTGTTTGTTATTCCAGTATATTTTTTGATCCATAATCAGAGATGTAAAACTTTGTTTAAAATGTTATTCCTTCCCGAACATCTTCCTTATGGCAGGGTGCATGTCCTCCATCTGCTGCGCGCCCAGTTGCTCGTACATGCTGTAAATTATCATTACCGTAAGCAGTATGCCCGTGCCTGTTCCAAGGGCGTTGACGGCGTCGGCAAACGACGCTAAAATGCCTATGAACACGCCTCCAAGTACGGCAAGGTTAGGTATGTACTTGTCCAAAACCGATTCTATTATCCGCGGATCCCTTCTAAACCCGGGTATCTGCATGCCTATGGACTGTATCTGCTTCGCCACGTTTTCAGCGCTCATGCCGGCCGTGCTTACCCAGAATACTGAGAAAAGGACGGAACCGCCCGTAAGGAACATCGTGTACGTGAACAGCCTGAAAAGGCTTTGGCCTGTCAGCGCGGTCGCGGCCGAAAAGCCCAACGCCTGGAACCCGAAATACCAGACTACAACGCCGAGCAGCCCTGAAAGGAGTGCAATCTCCAAAAGGTATTTTCTCACATAGTAAACTGAGAGCAGCGCGCCGAGCACCATGAAAACGCCGACCGTAAGCATGATTGTCTGGATCGGCAGCTCTCTCGGTACGGAAAGCAGGAACGCCAGCCCGCCGGTCGGCGAATTGTTTGCGTCGAATGTGCCGAGTATGGGGAATCCTTTCGAAGCGAGCAATGACCCCATGACCTGTATGTTCGCTATCAAGGCCGCTGTTAAGATCACGGGTATGTTGCTTGTGTAAATGAATTTCAATGGCCAGCTTCTGCCGAAACCGCGGAAATAACCGAAGGCCAGCGGTATTTCGACACGAATGGCCTGCGCGTATATCACGATAAGGAACACGATTAACGTGGCGAATATCGGGATAAGGTTTGAAAATGCGTCCGCTGAATTGCCGGATAACAGGCTTAGCAGCGCGTTCGGCAAAAGTCCTGCCGGCTTGCTTGTCTCATCTGGTATGCACAATTTCAAAGGATCGTCAATGCAGGGTGCGAGCGGGTTTATCATATTTATTAATATCTGGCTTGAAACGCCCGCAGCGATGAACAGGCTTATGCCTGAGCCGAAGCCCCACTTAGTGACGATTTCATCCATCAGTATTACCAGCCAGCCGCCCAGTGAAAGCTGTAATATAAGGAACATCATAAGGAACATCGAAGCTCCTTCCCTGGCCGGGACTGCGCCGAACGAAACGTACGCAAACGCTTCCACTACGGTAATAACGATCGCCAGCAGCTTTTGCGTGCTCTCGAATTTTAATTTTTGCTCCCTTTTGGACAAGTCCCAGTTTATTATCTTCGATCCTACCATCAGCTGCAAAATTATTGACGCAGTAACAATAGGGCCGATACCGAGCGTCATCAAAGAGCCAAATCTTGATCCGAGAATCAGTTCAAGGAACGCGAATCTTTGCAATGCGGTCTCCGAAACGCCGTAAACCGTGACATGGGACATTGCAAAATACAGCAGAAGCATTATGCCTGTCCACGTTAACTTCTTTTTGAGCGTCTGTTTTTCCGCCGGCTTGCGCACAGAAGGTAAAAAGCTGAACAGGGGTTCAAGTATCATCTTTGAATCGCCTGGCCGCCGGCTTTTTCTATTTTTTCCTTGGCAGTCTTAGAAAATTCAACAGCCTCCACCTTGATAGCCTTTGTTATTGCGCCGGAACCGAGGACTTTATCATAACCCAGTTCTACAAGATTTATCGAATCGTTTTTTGCGATGTCTTCTATATCGCCGACGTTAATTACCTTCTTTTCCTTCCTGCCGATCGACGTGAAGCCTTTCTTAATGTTCACCTTGCCCCATCTCATCGCCCACGTTTTCTTGTGGTGGTATTTTCCGGCCTCGCCGTGCCCTCCTATTGATCCGCCGCCCCTCCACTTTTTCTTGTTACCGTGGCCGTGCGTGTGCAAGCCGCGCATGAATTTTGTCTTCTTTTCCTTTCTTGCCATGAAACTCACCTGTAAATCTTTAAAAATTCGCTTATCGCCTTTCCGTGGTAGCCTAAATCCCCCTTGGGATAATGGAGCTTCAGGCTGCGGAAACCTTTCGAGGGCGGGCCGAACCTTATTATTGTTTTCGCGTTCTGGTCCTTGATGTTAAAAAACGCAACAGTCTTGTCGTCGGCTTCTCCCCACGCGACATAATCCTTAACCTTGTCCAGCATTCCCCTGCTTACCGCGTTTTCCGGTATAACCACGCACGTGTTCGGCGTTTTTAACCCGAGAAGGGCCATGGTTTTTTCTATATCACTGTTCACGCCCACGTGCCCGCGCAATCTTACCGCAACGTACATCATAATCACTCTTCTTTGGCCGGGCTTTTTTGATCAAGCTTTTCCATTCTCTTTTGATCAAGCTTTTCTGAAAAGTTTGGTCGTTTCATGTTGTTCATGCTTTTCAGCGCATTGAACCCCGCCTTTATCAAATTTGTTCTCGCCGATGTGTTCCCGCTTGTCCTGCACCAGGCGTCCTTTACGCCCGCAGCTTTCAATATCTTTTTTAAATCGTCGCTCACCGCAAGGCCCGTTCCTCTCGGCGCGGGTTTTAGCTCAACAGTGACGGAACCCGCGCGTCCGACGCCTTTCAAAGGCAGCGAATGTGGTTGTCCGCACGCGCATTGCCACGAACCGCAGCCCCTTCTTATGAAAATCAGGTCAAGTTTCGCGTGTTCGACAGCCTTTTCAATGGCGTTGCGGTGCTCTTTGCCCGTTCCCTGTCCGACACCGATTATCCCGTCGCCATTGCCGACAACAACAAGCGATGATATTCTGAAACGCCTTCCCGATTTGTGCATCCTTGCGGTTTTCTTCGTTATTGTGCGCTGGCTGCCTCCTCCTTTTCCGGGCGAACCGCCTATGAATATTATCTCGTGCCCAAGATCCGGCATTAGCTTGTCGACGATCTGGAACTCTTTGATCTTTATCCCGTCTTCCAGGACGCTTCTTATGTCGGTTCTCTTCCCGTCCATCACCTCCTTGCCCAGCTTGGTTCTCGGTTTCCACTTGTCCAATGAGGGGTTTAACGTCTTGACGTCTTCGGGAACGATCTCCTCTTTTGCGATTGCTGCGGGTATGACCGGCTCAGTTACCGGTTCCGCTACAGCCTCAACAGTTTCTGCGGTTTCGGCTGGCGCTGCGCCTTCTACAACCGCCTCCTTTTCCGGAATTTCCTTGCTTTTGTCCTCCATACGATCTACCTGTTTCCCGATTGAAGCATGTCTATCCTGCATAAGACATGCTTCTGTTTAATAACGTTCAATTAACTTAAAGTTTTCT
The DNA here is from genome assembly GCA_016177205.1 of Candidatus Aenigmatarchaeota archaeon. GTDB lineage: Archaea > Aenigmatarchaeota > Aenigmatarchaeia > JACPZZ01 > JACPZZ01 > JACPZZ01. The sequence continues at coordinate 1,766 of JACOVS010000047.1, read as the reverse complement.
TAATGGCTTACTGCTTACCGGAAGCCCTCTTTGCCAAACCAAAGAATGACCATAGAAATTAATGAGAGGAAGCTTAATAAAGCCCCGGACATCGCCAGCAACGCCGACAAACCGGCCGGCGCTATCGCGGAAAGCACTATCCCCGTTGTTAGGAGCAACGCGCCCAAAACCAGCGCGCCTATCAGGATTTCTTCCAAAAGCTCCGAAAACTCGGTTTTCTCGCCTTTAATCAGCTTTCTCAGGTTTTTCACGAAATTATCACGCATCCGCGATTTTTAAAGGCTTATTTGATTAAGCATTCTTCTTAATTTCTTTTGATTAAGCCTTGTTCCTTTTGGAATAACGCCCTCTTGACGCCACCTCAGCCGCTTTGGCTATCACGCCGCTTTTGGCGTTTTCGGTATAACCTTTGGCAAAACCGCCCCAAATGGCTTTGGCGTCTTCGTTGTGAACGGCCTCGACAGCCCTGCGCAGGAGGTTTATGTCTTCGGCCATATCCTCTTCCCTTTTTGAAAAAAAGGCCAGCCCGAAATCCAGGACGTAAATCTCTTCTCCCAAAACCAGCGCGTTCGACGTAGTCAGGTCGCCGTGTATTATGCCGGCGGAATGCAACTTCGCAACAGCCTCGCCCCATTTCAATGAGAGCTTGGCAATGCGGCCGGTGTCAGAATTGACAAACGCGTCCTTCAACAAAGCGCCTTCAACAGGCTGGAAGTATATGCTGAAGTTATTTTCATCCGTGAAATAGATCTGCGCGGTCCTTATTCCAACGCGCCCCGCCTCGCCGGTTATTTTCGCTTCCGTGCGGGTTCGCTGCGACCGCAGCTTTTCATCCAGCTCGGTTATCCTGTAATTTTTCCTGGTCCTTTCTTTCAGGACAGCCGGCCTGCCGTCAAAATAAACGGATTTTACAACAGCTTCCGCGCCTTTTTTAAGAAGCATGTAAGACACTTTATTTGTTTCCCGCCTTTCTGTGCGCTTCGGTCCACTTCACCTTAACCGGTTCCCTTATCCTGTGGTTGCGTTCGCACTTGGTGCAGCAAAAAAACAGCATGGAGCCGTCCTTTCGCACAACAGCCTTTCCGGTGCCGTGTGATACGTCGTTGCCGCAGAATGAGCATTTCATTTTAACGCCTTCCCCGCATTTCGCCGGCAAACTCCATTTCCGTTTCCCTGAGCATGATTATGTCGCCGAGTCTCACAGGCCCCGTAACGTTGCGGACTAACACCTTGCCGGTGTCCTTGCCCTCAATCAGCTTGCAGCGCACTTGCGTGACGCCGCGCACGCCTGTTCTTCCGAGTAGTTGTACAACTTCGGCAGCGGTCGGTTCGTTCGCCATATATATCATCCTTACTTTTTGATGCTTGAAAGCTTGCTTATAATATCCTTTACAGCAGTCGCGGCATCGCCCTCTTCCGCTATCGCAACCGCGGCCGTACCGACGTCAACGCCGGACGCCTTGCCCAGTTCAACCTTGTTCGGAACATAAACAAAAGGAACTTTCTTCTCCCCGCAAATAACAGGGATGTGCATCACTATTTCCGCAGGGTCAACGTCTTCGGCAATAACAACAAGTTTCGCCTCGCCGCGTTCAATGGATTTCGTGGCCTCGTTCGTGCCTTTGCGGATCTTTCCGGAATTCTTCGCTATTTCAATCGCTTCATAGACCTTGTTAACAAGGTCCCTCGAAACCTCAAACTTTTTCTCAACAGCCATTTCAACAACCTCCATTCAGGCGTTTGCTTGCAAACGCCTACATATATTC